>CAZRBP010000315.1:0-2905 GCA_964598305.1 uncultured Pseudomonadales bacterium
CGGGGTTTTCCACACGGCCCGCAGGGCGCGCGCCGGTCCGAAGGACTCGTCCACAAATCCACGGTGCCTGCGCACCGAGGGTTGAACATCGATGGCGCCGCCCAATCGGCGGGCGTGTTGGACCAGGACAAGACCGGGCTGACTGCGACGGTGGATCATGCTGATATGCGTGGATTGGGTACCGACCGGACTTCACTACGTCGCGGAGCTGGCCTTTCTCTAGGGGCAGGGATCGCCGAACGGTACGCCCGTATCGGGATCGTACCGTCGGTACCGGTGATAGCCCGAACAAGGGTTCTCCACACCGGCCCGATCCTGCCCTGGCTCAACACGCCCTGACCTCGTCCTTACGCGATGCCGATCGCGTCGTCGGATCTCAACGCGCCACCGGCAGGAACTTGACTCGTCGGCATCCGGGCCATCTCCCGACGAACGATGTCCCAGATAAAGCCGCTCAACTCGCGGGCCACCGCAACGTTCACCTGCTTCGAGTTCTTGCCCGCCTTGAGCAGGTGCCGATAGCGCCCGCACAAGCGGCGCTGGGCTTTCCAGGCGATCGTCTTGGCCTCCTCCGACGCCGCGGCCGCCTTGCGTTTGAGATGCTCCGTTTGTCGCGCCGGAAAACGATAGCACCAGGCCGATTCCACCAGAACGCGCCGCACATGACCGTTGCCGGTCCGGGTGATCCCGCCCTGGCGGCGCCGCGACCCGGAACTGTGTTCACTCGGCACCAGCCCCAGATAGGCCATCAACTGCCGCGGCGAATCGAACCGGCTCACATCGCCCAACTCCGCCAGTAGCGTCATCGCCGTGAGCGTGTCCACGCCGCGCAATGCCATCAGCGAGCGCACCACCGGCGCCATCGACCAGTCCGCCAACGCGCGTTCCAGTTGCCCCGTCAACGCCGCCACCTTATCGCTCGCCGCACGCACCGCATCCAGATACTCCCGATACGCCCATTCCTGCCAGTCCAGCTCGAAGCGCTGCTCGTCGAGCCAGGCGTAATGCGTCTTCGTCCACCGGCTTTTTGACCAATGGCGCCCATGACGCAGCAGAAACGCGCCCAGTTGCTGGCGCGCCTTGCGCTCGGCGTTCTTGAAATCCGCCCGTGCCCGAACCAGATCCCGCATCGCCTCCTGCTGCTCGTCCGGAACCCAGACCGGCGTCAACTCCCCGCTGCGCAACAACCGCGCCAGCTTGCACGCGTCCCGCCGGTCCGTCTTGATCCGCTCCCCCGGCGCCTTCGGAATCCGCGACGGCGCCACCACCGCACAATCGAATCCCAATCCCGTCAATTGACGGTGCACCTCATAACCGCACGGACCCGCCTCGTAACAGAACTCGATCACCTCGCCGCCGTACTTCCGGCCCAGCTTGTCCGCCAGTTTGCCGATCGCCGCCGGCTGGTTGGCCACCTCCCCAACGTAGGTGGGCGCCTCCCGGCCCGCCGCCGCCACCGCTACCGCGATGGTGTCCTTGTGCACGTCCAAACCGACATAGGCCGCATGGTTGATGTCCGTTCCCGGCACCTGCCCCGATATCGTTTCCGCTTCGTTTGCTCTAAAGTCTTGCATTACCTGCCCTCCTCAATTCTGGCTCTGTCTCGGTGGCCATTTTGACCGCCCCCAAGATAATCCACGCGCTTGAGGACGGGCAGGTCAAAACATGATGTCTAGGCGCCTCGCCTGGCGGCGAGGCGATCAAGTTGCTGCGCAACTTGGATACGTTGTTCCAGAATGCAACTCATCTGTACACATCAAGGCCGCTCAAGGATTCTAGAGGAGCTCGGTGTGCGCTTCCGCACGAGGGTGCCTTCCGCACCGTGGGCGCACTGGCGTTTGCGCATCGGACCACCCTATGTTGCGTTAGACTGGCTGATAGATGGCAAGCAACCTCAGGGAGGCTTAGGCATGTGCGACGAGCAGACACTCCGGGATGAGGAAGCGGCCCGTGTGCCGCTCACAAGACGGCGGTTCACGGTCGCCACGTCTGCTGTTATCGCGGCGGCGATCCTGCCCAAGGCGCGGGGTGCCGAAGCCGTCATTGGTACGGAGGCTCTGGTGGAAACGCCGGACGGTCAGGCCGACTGCTACTTTGCGCACCCCGCAACGGGCACGCACGCCGGCGTCATCGTCTGGCCGGACATTCTGGGGCTGCGACCGGCATTCCGCGCCATGGGCGATCGCCTTGCCGGTGCCGGCTACGCCGTACTCGTCGTCAACCCCTACTACCGCCAGGCGCAGGCGCCCGTGGTGCCGGAAGGCGCGAGCTTCCGCGATGCGGCAACCCGCGAGACGGTGATGCCGCTTGCCCGATCCTTGTCGCCGGAGACCAACGTCACGGACGCCAAGGCGTTCGTCGCGTTCCTCGATGCCCAGGCGCCTGTCGACACCGAGCGCAAGATCGGCACCACCGGCTATTGCATGGGCGGCCCCATGACCATGCGCACAGCAGCTGCCGTGCCGGACCGGATCGGCGCCGGTGCCTCGTTCCACGGCGGCGGGCTGGCGACGGACGATGATGCCAGTCCCCACCTCCTCGTGCCGGACATGAAGGCGAGCTTCCTGATCGCCATCGCCGAGAACGACGACGAACGCGACCCGGACGCCAAGGACAAGCTGCGCGCAGCTTTCGATGCGGCCGAACTCGATGCCGAGATCGAGGTCTACGCCGGGGCGCTGCACGGCTGGTGCCCGCCCGACTCCGCTGTGTACAACGAAGCGCAAGCCGAACGCGCTTGGGCGCGGTTGCTTGCACTGTTCGAGGGAGCGCTGGCGTAGGGCGCTGGGGAAAGCTCCACTCCCACGCGGTCACTAGGCCGCCCGCACCGAGTGGCCTGATCCGCGTCCGGCGAAGTTCCGCCAGGCGAGCACCAGTGTGGGCACGAGGCCGACGGCGAGGATCA
>CAZRBP010000316.1:0-2882 GCA_964598305.1 uncultured Pseudomonadales bacterium
CCTGGGGCGGCCGGGTCATACACGACGTCACCACCCTGCGCTTCGCGGACAAGGCCATCGAGGCGGGCGTGGACGGCCTGATGCTCACCTGCGCGGGCGCCGGGGGCCACACCGGAAGCCTTGCGCCATTTGCCTTCCTGCCCCAGGTGCGGGACCGCTTCGACGGCTTGATCGTGATGGCTGGCGGCATCGCCGAACCCCATGGCGTGCGCGGTGCCTTGGCGCTGGGCGCGGACCTGGTCTGCATGGGCACACGCTTCGTCGCCACGCGGGAATCGGCGGCCCCGGAGGCCTATCGGCAGATGTTGGTGAGCGCCGGCACCCAGGATGTGCTGGAAACCGACGCCATTGCGGGGCTCACTGCCAACTGGCTGAAACCCTCGATCGTCGCCCAAGGCCTCGATCCGGAGAAGCTGCCGGCTCCCCTCGGGTTGCACCGACCGAACCTGCCGGAAGGTGTGCGTGCGTGGCGCAACGTGTGGAGCGGGGGTCACAGTACCGGCCTGATTCACGACGTGCCGACGGTGGCGCAACTTGCGACACGCTTCGAGCAGGCGCTGGCGGACGACCTCCAGCCCGGCTGGCAGACCCGCGTGGCCCAGCGGCTCGGGTTGCCGGAGCACTAGGGCCTTGGAACTGCCCTGAATTCCCGGGCAGCGTCCGTGCGTTTCGAGTGCCGATCAGAACAGCGCCGGCCAATCGCGCCGCGAAAGCGTGCCGGAGGCGTACTGCATGAGGTGCTCGTCGTGTACCAGCCGCTGCCAGTGGTAGAGGATGTAGTCCTCGTCCGCAATCTCGCGGGCGAGTGCCGCCTGATACAGCGCGGCTCGGCCCTCGCCGAGCGACGCGGGCCGCTTGCCGAGCAACCCCGTGATGTGGTCGAGCTCGAAGCGATCGAACAGCGCCCCGTTGCGCGACAGTTCCTTGAGGTGCTTGAGCTTGCGCACCATGCCCTTGGCATGGCGGGTCGCACTGGCGTCGCCGATTTCGGGGACGATCAGGCGCATCTGGTCCAGAAGATCGTCGTAGCTGGCGTATTCCGGGCGCGGCGCGGCCTCGCCTTGCACCTGCCGCGGTGGCAGTTCGATGCCCAAGGCGTCCGCCAGGGCGGTGAGGCGCATGCGGCGGTGCAGCGTGGTCATGGCGAAGGCGCTGCCGTCGGCGCCACGTTCCGACTCCGCGTTCGCCGATCGCGACGCCCCGGAGTCTGCGGATGGTTCAGCCATGCTGGGCAGTCCGAATGCGCCCGCTTGGGAGCTCGATGCCGCGCACAGGACGACGAACGCGTTGACGCGGTAGTAGTTCACCCGATCCACGTCGATGCGGTGACCGGACAGCGCCTGGTACTCGCGTAGGCGTTCGGCGAAGTCGGTGAACGTATGCTGCACCGTGCGCCAGCACAGCCAGGCAATGTCGTCCATGGGATCACCGAGGTGGGCCAGCTCCCAGTCGATGATGCCGGTCACCCGGCCGTCCTGGTACATGAGGTTGCCGGGGCCGGTGTCGCCCTGCACCAGCACCACCGGCCCGTGGTAATCCGGAATGTTGTTTTCCAGGAACTCAAGGGATATGCGCAGCATCGGCTCGATGGGTTCGCCGGCGGCGGCCGCTTGGGCGCGGAAGACCTCCAACCGGTCGAGTTGATGTTCGCGGGCGCTCTTCACCGGGTGGTAACTGGGCAGGTCCAGATCGGCGGGATCCAAAGTGTGCAGCTTGGCAAGGTGGCGAATGAAGTCCTGCGCCACGCTCAGTTGCTCGGCGGGATCAGCGGGTGGATGCATCCAGGCCACGCCGGGCACCCGGTCAACCAGGAAACCGCCGATCGCTTCATTGATGCCCCAAGGCTTGGGCACGGGGATGTGCGGGTGCAGTGCCCGGTAGATTTCCCCCTCCATGCGAAACGAGTTGAACGGTGAGCGCTTCGGGTCGCCGGCATCTGAACGCGACTGCTGGAGAAACAGCTCGTGGACCTTGCCCGCGCCGTCGTCGACATCGATGGTCCAGCCGTAGCGGCCGCCAGCGAGAATGCGTTGCGCCCGGATGATCCGGCCACGCGTTGCGCTCGTGATCCAGTTGGCTACCTCAGGTGTCAGTTGTGCCATGGACGCCTCTAAACTGCCTCTAAACTGCGGGGTGCGGGCGGTTGCCCAAGCAGTGCATTATGGTGCGGATGACGTTAGCATAATCACAATATAGTTAACTTATTTGGATGATAAGCCCCCGGGAGAAAGCCGATGCGCATGGAAGACAGGGTCATTGCCAGCGTGGACGACCACAACGTCGAGTCGCCGGACGCGTAAGGGGATCGACGTGAGCAAGGGCAAAGTCACGGCTCCGGACCCGGCCGAACTGGCATCCCGGGCCTCCGCGGCAGTGGGCGCCGACATCGACCAAGTGGAGGCGCTGCACGGCGGTTCGTCCAGCTTCACCTATGCGGCGCAACTGCATGGCAGGGCGCCGCGCAAGGTGGTGGTCAAGGTCGCCCCACCGGGCTTGGAGCCAGTGCGCAATCGGGATGTGCTGCGCCAGGCGAAGGTGCTCAGGGGTTTGGCCGGCGCACCCGGCGTCATGGTGCCCGAGGTGCTTGGCACCGATGCCGGCGCACCGCCGGAGGTTCCGCCGCTGGTGGTCATGAGCTTCGTGGCCGGGGAAAGCTACGAGCCCGTGCTGCGTGGCGGCAACCCGGATGTGAGCGATGCGGAGGTGCGGGCTTGAGCGTTCGCTGCGGCGCGCATGCTGGTCGCTCTGCAGCGGGCCGATGCCGGCCAGTTCGACGACGAACGGGAAACCGACCTCGCCCGTGAGGTCGGGCGCTGGGAACGGGCGTTCTCCACCGTGGAGCGCGGCTTGCAGGGGGATGGCCGGGCGGACGCTGTCAATGC
>CAZRBP010000317.1:0-2861 GCA_964598305.1 uncultured Pseudomonadales bacterium
ATTTTGCGCCCTCGGGGTTTTCCTTTACAATCGCGGCCCTTTTTCGCCGAACAGGCCAAATCGACATGCCCCATGTCCGAATCCGGGAGAACGAACCCTTCGATGTCGCCTTGCGGCGCTTCAAGCGCTCTTGCGAAAAGGCCGGCATCCTCTCTGAGGTGCGCCGCCGGGAGTTTTATGAAAAGCCAACCTCCATGCGCAAGCGCAAGGCGGCCGCGGCCGTGAAGCGCCACCTGAAGAAGCTGCAGCGCGAGGCGCGGCGGTTCGAGAAGACTCACTAACCGAGCCCCCTGACCTAGAACAATCCGAATCGAGGCGAGGGCAAGATGCCCTCGAGCCGATCTTCGTTCGAAGCGATTCCAATGCGGGCCAAAGGATCCCGCCCGACTGAACAGGCGTTTCGCGCAAGCCCGGAGGCATCCCATGAGCGACCTAATGGACCGCATTCAGACGGCCACCCGCACGGCCATGAAAGCCCGGGACAAGCGCCTTGTGGCGACACTGCGCTTGGTCAACGCAGAACTCAAGCGGGTGGAGGTGGATGAGCGCAAGGCGCTGACGGATGCCGACGTGATCACCGTGCTGACACGCATGGTCAAGCAGCGCAACGACAGCCGCTCCCAGTACGAGGCTGCCGGCCGCACCGATCTGGCCGATCAGGAGGCCTTCGAAATCGACGTGGTGCGCTCGTTCATGCCCACGCCGCTCAGCGAGGCGGAGGTGGACGCACTGATCGACGCTGCCGTCGCCGCCACCGGCGCGTCCGGCATGCGGGACATGGGCAAGGTGATGGGGCAGTTGAAGGGCGAAGTCGCCGGTAGGGCGGACATGGGCGCGGTCAGCGCCAAGGTGAAAGCCCGGCTTAGCGGTTGATCGGCTCGTACTGAGCGTAGCGGGGCAGCACCGGCTCCAGCACATCGATCAGCTCCCCGAGGTGCGCTTCGTAGTTGCGCCAGAAGTGAATCGACTTGGCGTAGATCGGTTGGCGCACCTGTTCGGAGCTGGCCGTGCGAACCGGGCGATCAGTCTCGTGGAAGTTGGCGCAGGCATCCTCCCAGGGCAGCTCGCAGTAGTCGAGCAGGCGGCGCAACTGGCCGTCGAAATCGGTCACCAAGTCCTCGTACTGCACGGTTAGGACACGGCCCGGCAGAACGTCGTGCCAGTGGTCCATCAGCCGCTGGTACTCCAGGAAGTACTCGCCAATCTCTTGCAGGTCGTACACGAAGGTCTGGCCCTTGGCGAACAGTTGGCGGTAGCAGCTCAGTGTGGCGTCCAAGGGATAGCGGCGGGCGTCGATGATCTTGGCGTTGGGCAGAACCAGGTGCGCAAAGCCGATTGAGGGGAAGTTGTTGGGCATCTTGTCCACAAAGCGCGGCTTCTCGGAGCGCCGATGCACTTGGGCGCGCTGCAGGTAGTCTCCGCCCAGGGCCTTGAAGTGGGCCGCCCGCAGCTCGCGCACTGCCTGGGGGTAGTTGATGCCATCGGCCCGGTTCCGGTTCAAGGAGGTGGCCACCCGGCCCAGATAGGGCAGTTCCGAAGTGCCTTCAACCTGGCTGTGGCTGGCCAGTATCTGCTCGATCAGGGTGGAGCCGGAGCGGGGCAGCCCAAGAACGAAAATCGGCGCCGCATCCGAGTGGCCCTGGCCTGAAGCGCCCTCCAGGAACGAGGCATCGAAGGTCTCGATGATCTCGTCGTTGGCGGTCTCGGTCTGCACCGGATCATAGTGCTCAAGCATCCGCTGCTTGGCGTTGCCGCGCTGGTAGTAGTCCCAGGCGGCATCGAAGTCGCCCGCATCCTCATGCGCCTTGGCCAACGCAAACAGGAAGTTGACCGCGGATTGATCGGTGAGCTCATCGGCGCGTTCCAGGGCCGACTCCATCGCCCGCATGTCCTCGCCAGTGAGCTGGTAGGTTTTCAGGTTGGCGAGGCTCCAATAGATCTCGCCGTTGTCCGGCCGCACCCGGATGCACTCCCGGTACGCCTCGATGGCCTCCCGCCGCCGCCCGATGGTCTTGAGCGTGTGGCCGAGCCCCAACCAAGCGCCGGCGTGGCGCGGCTGCAATTCCAGCACTTGGCGGTAGGTATCCAGGGCATCCTCGGTTCGGCCCACCGGCGCCAGGGTCGATGCCAGCAGGTGGCGCGGCTTGGCGGCGCTCGGCTGCAGCCGGATGGTGCGCTGGAAGCACTCGATGGCTTCCGCGTAACGGTGCTGCTCCTGAAAGAGCCGCCCCAAGTCGAGAAAGGCGAGGGCGTAGTCCGGGGCAAGGGAAACGGCCTTCCTAAGCAGCGCCTCCGCCTCCTCAACATCGGATTGGCTGGCCAGAATGCCCGCCAACAGGCGCATGGCATCCACGTCGCCCGGCGCTTCGACCAGCAACTCCCGGTACTGGCGGCTCGCCTCCTCGCGCCGCCCCGCCTTGTGGTGCTCGGCCGCCAGGGCAAGCTTGCGGCGCTGCGGATTGAGTTCGAAGGAAGCCTCGAAGGCGGCGTCCGCCTGTTCCCCTTCGCCCGTCATGGACAGCGCCCGGCCCAGCGTGAAGAAGGCCATTTCCGCCTTGGGATCCAGCCGGGTGGCGTCCCTGAGCACCTCCACCGCCTCCTCCGGCCGACCCTGTTCCACCAGCAGGCGGCCGAGGTCCTCGTGGGGCTTGGCGAAGGTCGGCGCCAGCTCGATGGCGCGCCGCAGATGGGCCTCCGCGGCTTCGAACTCGCGTAGCTTCAGGAGGATGGCGCCCAGCAGCGCCGTCATGTTGACGTCCTCCGGATCCCGCTCCACGGCATCCCGGCACAGGGCCGCAGCGGCCACGACCCGACCCGAGTTGATCAGGTCAATGACCTTGCTGAACGCCGCTTGGGGCGTG
>CAZRBP010000318.1:0-2857 GCA_964598305.1 uncultured Pseudomonadales bacterium
CGAAGCACATGGAGCCGAGCACGCCGTTGACGTTCATGTCGTCGATGCGCGCATCGACATCCCAGGAGCCCCGGCGCATCTGCTCGAAACGGGTGGGTTCCATGCCCCACTGGTGGCGCGGCCTGCCCACCACCGAGTTCAGGCCGATGCTGTTGACGGTGATGTCGTCCCAGACCCAGACCTCGGCGTTGCCGCGGTCAACGACGTGCGGCGCGTTTTCCCGCTCCGCCGCCGTGAGGTGGTGCTTGAACATGCCAGGCGGCTCGACCAAGTGGTCATCGACGCTGGCAATCACTAAATCCTCCATCTGCATGGATCGCTCCTCCTAACTAAATTGCCTTTGAGGCATCCCAGGAAAGCGGCAGTTGCCGCAGGCTCAACAGACCGTCGGTAAAATAGCTCACCCGCTCGCCGGGCGTCACCCGAAACGGCGGAATGCGCCGCAACCATTCTTGCATGGCGACCCGGAGTTCGCAGCGCGCCAAGTACGATCCCGCGCAGCGGTGCGGCCCGCCGCCAAACGCCATGTGCGGGTTGACCTTGCGTTCGAGGTCGGTGTCGAAAGGGCACTCGTGGCGCGCCTCGTCCCAACTCGCAGTTGGGGTCTTGACCACCACCCGGTCCCCAGCCTTCATCTGCACGCCGTGAAACTCGTAGTCGCGGCTGAGCACCCGCGACATGTCGATCCAGGTGTGAATGCGCAACAGCTCCTCCAGCGCCACGCTGATGCGCTCGGGCTCCTGCCGCAGCCGCTGCTGCGCCTTCGGATTGTCCGCCAGCCATCGGAAGATGTGGCCCAGTCCGCCGTTCACGGTGTCGAGCCCGGCGATGTACATGAGAAAACAGTAATCCTCGATGGTCTCGTCGCCGACCCGCTCGCCGTCCACTTCCGCATCGATCAGTTGGCTGACGAGGTCGTCGCCCGGATTGCTGCGCTTCTCCGCGATGAGCTGTTTTAGGTAGGCGGCGATCTCCTTGCCGACCTGCTGCTTCTCTTGGTCGGTGCCATCGTGAAAGAACTTTTCCTCCCAGTAAAGGAACTGCTCCTTCATCTCCACTGGCAGGCCCATGATCCCCATGAATATGATGCCGGGAAACAGGCGTGAGAACTGGCGCATGAACTCGGCCTGCCCCCGTCCGGCAAAGCCATCGATAAGCTCATTGGCCATCTGCCGGATGTAGCCCTCCCGGGCATCGATGGACTTGGGGCCGAACACCTCCGCGATGAGCTTTCGATGCCCGGTGTGTTCCGGAGGGTCGAGCATGAGCGGAACCAGCCGGCGCGGCCAATGGGCGTTGTCGTTGGCGTAGCGAATGGTGGTGGTGAACGGGTCCGGTCGCTGCAGCACGTCCCGGCAATAGTCGGCCGAGGTCACCACCCAGGCGCCACTTTTGCTGCGGTAGTCGCGGGGCGTGAAGAAAATGGGCCGCTGGTCCTTGGCCAGCGCCCGGTACAGCCCGTAGGGATCCGTTTCGAATTCCGGAAAGTCCGGCTCCTGCCACTGGAACACCAGCTCCTCCGGAACGTGATCCGGCACGTTTCCGAGATTGTCCGTGGTTGCGGCCATGCCCTCCTCCGCGCGTCGCAAGCGCTTGTCCAAGCCGAATTGTGCATCGAATGCACTTGGTGTACAACCTATTTAGACAATTCAACTGAAAGGGGGCGCCATGTCGTTGCCGCTCAAGGTGGGGCTCAACATCGTATGGCCGAAGCCGGAACTGGTGGTGGAATTCGCGCAGCTGGCCGAGTCGCTGGGCTTCGAGTCGGTCTGGTCTGGGGAGCATGTGTGCCTGCCGAGCCGCGCCGATTGGTGGGAGGACTACCCGGCCGCGCAGATGACCCGGGCCGCCGGCCAGCCCTTCAACGAGGACATGGTGGTGTTCAAGCCGGGCTCCCCATTCCTGGATCCCATGACTGTGCTGGCGCACATCGCCGGCGCCACGTCCAGCATTCGCCTCGGCATCGGCATCTACCTGCTGGTGCTGCGCGACCCGATTCTGGTGGGGCGCACCATCGCTTCTCTCGATGTGCTGTCCAACGGGCGGCTCGACATGGCCGTGGGACTCGGCTGGACGCCGGACGAGTACCGCTTCACCAACAACTCTTGGGAAACCCGGGGCCGGCGCACCGACGAGATGATCCGTTGCCTGCGCACGCTCTTCGCGGAGGACGAACCCGAGTTCCACGGCGAGTTCTTCGACTTTCCCAACATCGGCTTTCAGCCGAAACCCGTGCAGCGGCCCCGCCTGCCCATTCACATTGGCGGCAACAGCCGCGCCGCAGCCCGCCGGGCCGCCACCCTCGGGGACGGTTGGTACGGCTCCGGGGGGCGCAACATCGACGACACCGTGCGCGAGGAGTTGCGCAAGGCGGGCCGCGAGCACGATGACTCGTTCCAGTTCTCTGCCATCACCTTGGAGGGGCCCCTGACCCGCAAGGATCTCGACCAGATGGCTCGAAACGGCCTGCACCGGGTGGTGGTGACGCCCTGGCCGGACACCAAGGTCGGCGAAGTGGGCGACGAAGGATTGAGCCAGCTTGAGGCCTACGCAAGGCACATCGGTCTGACGGGATCACCGTAAGCGAGATATCGGGACAGGACGAGCGCCATGCTCAATTCCGTGCCCAAGGCCGGCGCAATCAGCAGCACGTCGGTGGCGTACTTGAAGAAGTACAGGCCCAGAAGGTACGAGACCACCGAGACCCCGACAGTGGGGAAGGCGTACGCCACCACGCTAGCCACGCTCAGGGTGTTGCCTTCCGCAGGGGCTGCCCCCGCACTGGCAACGGGTTTTCTCACGGTGAATTGTCTAAATAAGATTACTGTTGCTATGATAGGCGAGGTGATTCGAATTA
>CAZRBP010000319.1:0-2847 GCA_964598305.1 uncultured Pseudomonadales bacterium
ACGCAGCCCCCGGACAGGGAGCCTGCGACCTGGCCTTCGGGATTGCAGGCGAACAAGGAGCCGACCGGCCGCGGCGAGGAGCCCCAAGTCTGCACCACCGTGGCCAGCCAGCAGGGCTCGCCACCGTGCAGCCAAGCGGCGACCTGATTCAGAACTTCGTTATCGACGGCCTGCATGGATAGAATAGCCGGAGGGTTGTTCGATGCGATCCAGAATATTAGCACGGGACGGGTAACCGCCCGAACGTTCATCCACCTTTAGAACCTGTAAGGAGCCCGCCTTTGCCATCCCAAGCCCTGCCTGCACCCACTTTTCTCAAGGATTACCAGCCGCCCGCCTACCGCACTGAGGAGACGGCACTCGCCTTCGACATTGGCGACGGCGCCACCACGGTGCGCTCCAAGCTGCGCATTCGGCGCGAGCCGCAGGCGGCCGACGATGCGCCGCTGGTACTCGACGGCAAGGAATTGGAGCTGCTGGCCGTTCGCTTGGACGGCGAGGCCTTGAGCGGCAACGAGTACCGGGTGGATGAGGAGTCCCTCACCATTCACGCGCCGCCAGCGGCGTTCGAGCTGGAGGTCGAGACGCGCATCAAGCCGGAGGACAACAGTTCCCTGCTGGGCCTGTACAAGTCGCAGACGATGTACTGCACCCAATGCGAGGCCCAGGGCTTTCGCAAGATCACCTACTACCAGGACCGGCCCGACGTGCTGGCCAAGTTCACCACCACCATCACCGCCGACGCCGAGCGCTTTCCGGTGCTGCTGTCCAACGGCAATCTGGTGGCGGACGACGAGGGCGGGGAGCGGCGCACGGTCACTTGGCAGGATCCGTTCCCCAAGCCTTCCTACCTATTCGCCTTGGTGGCCGGTGACCTAGCCTGCAAGACCGACCATTTCACCACCACGAGCGGGCGGCAGGTGGAGCTGCGCATCTACTCGGAGCCGCACAACATCGGCCAGTGTGAGTACGCGGTGGGAGCGCTGAAGCGCGCCATGCGCTGGGATGAGGAGACCTTCGGGCGCGAGTACGACCTGGACATCTTCATGATCGTGGCGGTGGAGGACTTCAACGCCGGGGCCATGGAGAACAAGGGCCTGAACATCTTCAACACCTCCTGCGTGCTGGCCTCCCCGGACACCGCCACCGACGCCACCTACGAGCGGGTGGAGGCGATCATCGCCCACGAGTACTTCCACAACTGGTCCGGCAACCGGGT
The DNA here is from genome assembly GCA_964598305.1 of uncultured Pseudomonadales bacterium. Classification (GTDB taxonomy): domain Bacteria; phylum Pseudomonadota; class Gammaproteobacteria; order Pseudomonadales; family Azotimanducaceae; genus Azophilus. Next base: position 1,220 of record CAZRBP010000319.1, read on the forward strand.
CACCTGCCGGGACTGGTTCCAGTTGAGCCTCAAGGAGGGCTTCACGGTGTTCCGGGATGCGGAGTTCACTTCGGACATGCACTCCAGGACCGTGAAGCGCATCGAGGACGTATCGCTCCTGCGGTCCGTGCAGTTCGCTGAGGACAGCGGCCCCATGGCCCACTCCGTGCGCCCGGACTCCTACATCGAGATCTCCAACTTCTACACCCCCACCGTCTATGAGAAGGGCGCCGAAGTAGTAGGCATGGCCGCGCGCCTGGTGGGCCGCGACGGCTTTCGCAAGGGCACGGACCTGTACTTCGACCGCCACGACGGCCAAGCCGTGACCACCGAGGACTTCGTGGCGGCCATGGAGGACGCCAACGGCATCGACTTGGACCAGTTCCGGCGCTGGTACGCCCAAGCCGGCACCCCGGTCCTGACGGTGGCCACCGACTGGCAGGACGGCACATTCCGCATCCAGATCGATCAGAGCTGCCCGGCGACCCCCCGGCAGCCGGAGAAGGCCCCCTTCCACATCCCGGTCCTCATTGGCCTGCTGAACGCGGACGGCCTGGAACTGCCGCTTTCGGACCTAAGCCTCACCAGCGATGACGCTGCCGTGGAGCTGCGCGGCGCAAGCCTCTTGGCGCATTTGCGCCAGCCGACGACGACCCTGCAGGTGCAGGGACTGGCGGCTGAGCCCGCGGTCAGCTTCCTGCGCGGCTTCTCCGCCCCGGTGCGGGTGCGCTACCCCCGCTCCCCGGAGGCCTTGGCCTTCCTCGCCCGCCACGACAGCGACGGCTTCGCCCGCTGGGATGCCATGCAAAGCTTGCTGCTCGATGAATTGGATCGCATGGGCGAAGGGGCTCCGGTCAGCGATGGCGTACTGGACCTCTTCCGTGCCTTGATCGGCGATGCGGCCAAGGCGGCGGACGCCGAGACCGGCTCCATGCTCCGGGAAATGCTGCTGCTGCCGAGCGAGGGCTATCTGTTCGAACAGGTCGAGTCGATCGACGTGGAGACCATCATCGGCGCTCGGGACCGCCTGCTTGAGACCTTGGCCAAGGAACTGGCGGACGGCTGGCGTGATCTCTACGAACGCAACGCGCCCCAAGGCCCCTACCAGCCGGATGCCTTGGGGATGGCGCGGCGGGGACTGCAAAACCTCGCCCTGGGCTATCTGGCCCACTGCGGAGCGGATGACGTCAATGGCCTGCTGAAGGCCCATCTGAACGCCGCCGACAACCTGACCGACCGCCTGGCCGCCCTTCGGCAGATCGCCGACCGCGCGAGCTATCCCGACCGGGCCAAGGTGCTGGACGATTTCTACCAACGCTGGCAGCAGGAAAGCCTGGTAGTCAACCAATGGTTCGGCATTCAGGCCAGCGCCCGCTGCACGGACGTTGCGGTGGTGCGGAAACTGGCGGCCCATCCGGGCTTCGACCCCGCCAACCCCAACAAGGTGCGTTCGCTGTACGGCGCCTTCGCCCGCCAGAACAACCGCAACTTCCATGCCGCGGACGGCACCGGCTACGACTTCCTGGCCCAAACCATTGCCGACATCGACCCCAAGAACCCGCAGATGGCGGCCCGGCTGCTGACCCCCTTGACCCAATGGAAGAAGTTCGACGCGGCCCGGCAACGCC
>CAZRBP010000320.1:0-2841 GCA_964598305.1 uncultured Pseudomonadales bacterium
GCTGTAATCCTTGAGCCAGTGGGCAAGATCGTCCTTCTGCAAGCGCCGCAACTGGGTCTGGCCTTGGTGCTTTTCGCAGATGACGATGCTCTCGGGCGTGTCGGTCAGTTTGTCCACCAACACATCTGAGTGAGTGGTGACAATGAGTTGGCAACGTTCCGAGGCCTCCCGCAGCAAGTCGGCGAGGCCCGGCAGGATGTCGGGATGCAAACCGAGCTCGGGCTCCTCCAAGCAAACCAGTGGCGGCGGAGACGGGTCACAGAGGATTGCCAACATGGAAAGGTAGCGAATCGCACCATCAGAGAGCCTTGTGGCGGGAAAGTTGATCTGGCCCTCAGACAGAAACACCTGAACCGTACCGTACTCTATGCTGACGTGGAAATCGGTAACCCCCTCGTAAAGGTCCTTCAGTCCGTCCAGAATTTTCCGCTTTACTTGGACGTCCAGTGACAAGCGATTGAGAACCAGCCCTATGTTGGCGGCATCCTCGCTGAGATAATTGTTGGCCATATCCGGCTTTTGCGGCAGGCGCACCCGGGCAGTCCGGCCAAAGGACCAATCCCGATAAAGCCTCATCCCTTCAAAAGCTCGCCCGACATGAGTGATCTGAGGATAGTTGCCCGGATCCTTAAGCACCGAAAAAGCGGACTCGGGTCCGGAACAACTAAAACCAGACCTCGTCACTGATTTGCCCACTCGTTCCCGCACGTTCACCTTGTTTTGCTCGCGCGCAAAGTAAACCCAAGGATCCTCATCCTTTGGACCGCATTCCGCGTCTGCCAGCCGCTCATCGGATACTCTGAAGAACTGCCCTTGCTCAGCTAGAGAAAGGCCATACCGAACGGGTGGCATGCCTTCTCGACCCTCTAGGACCAATTCCAACTTAGCTTCTGCCGAACTTTCAGCGCCCGCTCGCCACAACCAATCACCTATTCCCCCTCCCGCCCGAATAGCCGCATCCAGGTCGCTCGGCGCCGAATTCAAAAGCCCAATGGCGTCAATGAAATTGGATTTGCCCGAGCCATTGGGGCCGATGAGCACGTTCAATGGGCCCAACTCGATCTCGTCGGAGTTCGGCCCGAACGAGAGCAGATTGGTTAACTTGATACGGTGAATCAGCATGGCTTCATTCCTCGGCCAATTGAGCTTCCGGGAGATGATCAAGAGTCACTAAAGCCTATTCAAGTAGCCATAGCCGCGAGTGATGGCCTGGATCGGGTCCGGCGAAACGTCAACTTCCACGAAGCGGTGGGCGACGCCGATTTCGTCCAGTGCGGCTAGGATCGGGGCGAAGTCGGTCGGGCCGGTGCCGGGCTCGACGAGTTGCGATTGGATCGAAGCCGGATCAGAGTCGCCATTCCCGACAGGCGGCGGGGCGTGGTCCTTCAGGTGAACGGCGATGATTCGCCCAGCGTAGCGCTTCAGCACCTGCAGGGGATCGATGCCGGCAAACACTGCCCAACCGATGTCCAGCTCGATCTTGACCAAATCCGAGTCCGCTTGTGCGAACAGGTAGTCGAAGGCGTTTTCGTCGCCGAGATCCGCGAACTCCATTTGGTGATTGTGGTAGCCGAAGCCCATGCCGCTGGCCTTGGCCAACTCGCCCTGCCGGTTCAGCCGCTCGGCAATGGCGTCGAGCTGGCTGCGGCCCGTCACGCCGAGCATCCGGAACTGGCCGTTTTCAATGGACACGAATTCCGGCGCCATCGGCACAACGAGGTGGCGGACCCCGACTTGCCCCACGAGATCGGCGATCTCGGCGATGTTCATGGCGCCACCCCAAATGTGCGCCATGGGTGCGCGCAAACCGGCATCCTCAAGGGCGGTGGCGAATTCCTTGGCGGTGAGGCCGAAGAGCGGTTTGTCGCCCTGGTCTTCGCCGCCCAAGCCGAACAGCTCGACCTCCCGGTAGCCGATTGCGGCAATCTCGGCCAGGGTTGTGCGCACATCCGACTGGAGTGGATCCCTGACCGTGTACAACTGCACGCCCAGCCCGGCTTCAGTGCGGCTCGGGGCACCCTGCCCTGCGCCACTGGCGTAGGCCGGCAGCATCTTGCCAGCCGCCAGCATAAGGGTGCCGGCACCTGCCACCTTAATCATCGTTCTGCGCCGCATGGGCTCTCCTTTGGCTATCCAGTGTTTTCAATCGGTCGTCCCGCGCCACAGCGTAATCGCCCGTGTACAGCCCGCCGTGAAACGCTGCTTCACCCCTCAAGACTCGGCTTCATCCCGGAATGTTAGGACGAACAGCGCCAGCACCAGAAACGCGAACCCGGCCGGCACCAGCCAGAAGTCCCGCCAAAGCGCGAGCGTCAGGGCGGCGGCATCGCCGAGGAAACCGTTGAACAGGGCGCCGGCGACCTGGGCGCCAACAAACATGCCCAGTCCGTAAGTCACCAGCACAAGAAAGCCCTGCGCCTGCCCGCGCACGGCAGCGGTGGACTTTTTGTCCACGTAGATCTGCCCGGTGACGAAGAAGAAGTCGAAGCAGACGCCGTGCAGCAGTATCCCGGTGGCCACCATCCAGAAGACCGCATCGGGGGCGCCTAAGGCAAACAGGACGTAGCGCAGCACCCAGGCCGCCATGCCGATGGCCAGCATCCACTTCACGCCGAAGCGCAGGAAGAGCAGCGGCATCAACAGCATGAAGGCGGTCTCCGACATCTGGCCCAGGCTCATCAGGGACGATGGATTCGGCAGCAGGTCAACCACGGCATTGCTGACGCCTTGGTCGTACACCGCATTGGCCGCAAAGATCGGCGCAAAGTTGTAGTAAGCCGCCAGCGGAATGCAGATCAGGAAGGAGCAGGCAATGAAGATGTAAAAGGAACGGCTGCCGAG
>CAZRBP010000321.1:0-2827 GCA_964598305.1 uncultured Pseudomonadales bacterium
GCGACACGCGCAGATTCGGCTAAGGGCTACGGGCAACCATCCGCGTCGATGAATTCCTCAAGCACCTGTTCGACGTAAGCGCTGTCTTCGTTCGTCATCGTGGGATGGCAGGGCAGCATGATGCCGTGCGCCATGATCTGGTCGCAGTTCGCAAGGCCGGCGGGATGCACCCGGAAGTCTCGACCCCGCAGCATGGGGTGCCGGGTAGGGCGCGGTCCAGATAGCGGACGTCATCGAAAAACACCATGCCGCCGTTACCGAGCGCGGTGATGATGTGGTAGATGGAGAAGCTGGTGATGGAGATATCCGCCCGCGTTGCGGTCTTGCGGCCCCGCAAGCTGCCGCCGAGCGTGTCGGCGGAATCATGCACCAGCATTAGGCCGCGACGGTCGGCGATGTCGCGCAGCCGGTCCCAATCGCAAATGCCGCCGATGAGGTCCGGCACCAGCATCGCCCGCGTGCTCGGCGTGATCACCTCCTCAATGCGGTCCACGATGATCTGGTAGTCACTCACGCCCACGTCCACGAACACCGGCTTGCAACCGGCTTGGTAGATGCTGGCCACATCTGAGGAGAAGGTCAGCGCCGGGGTGATGACCTCCGAGCCGGCGGGCAGGTCCAGCAGGCGCATGGCGATCAGCAGGGCGGAGGACCCAGAGTTCACCATGACGCCGTGCCGCTTGCCCATGTAGGCCGCCACGCGCTGTTCGAACTCGCTGACAAAGCGTCCCGGAATGAGCCCCATGGGGTCCGCCAGCACGCCGTTGACCCGATCGATCTCCTCCTGGCCGTACATGGCGCCGCCGTAGCGCACGGTCCGCGGAGCCAGCCTCCGGTTGGCCATGAGCGCTTCTCCCTTGCGGTGTGACGTTCGCCCACCCTACCGACTTCCGCCACCCCAATTCAACCGGCTCTTCTCACTGAGGGGCGGGCTGTTCCTTGTTCAGATACGCTAGGAGAGCCGGGTCCGTCCTGTGCCTAAAGACCGATGTGCTAGCAGGCGGAACCACGTGCAGCATGGAGTTGCGCACCATCCACCTTAGGTATCCTCTGAAAACGTGTGGCGGCATTGGCGGGTTGCCTTCCGTTAGGGGCATGCGGTTGCCGTGAAGGAACAAGTAGTAGCCTGTCTGTGGGCCGTCCCTAAGCGCCTCGTAGGTCTTCTCTATACGACCCCCAATCCTGGTCGACCGGTAGGTGCCTTGCAGGACGTAAGTCGCCTCCAGCGCCTGTCCCTGGATAAGCGTCAGGCCAGCGCTTCCGGTAACAGCCGTCATTGCGCCGGTCCCAGGGGTAACCGGCTTGGCGAAACTGCTGGCGTCGTTCTCCGCCTCGATGCACACACTCCCCGCTTGGCTGGAGTGGTTAACCACGCGCAGGACCCCCTCCCCGCCCGGACTCTCCGGAGGCACCCTGGAACAGCCAAACGCACTGCGCCGTCGGCAGGCTTGTCCCGCTCGTGGGCAGCGCCTCCGCAGGCCGACCAGGTGTGGCCAAGTGCGGAACCTGCCAGCAGCCGAGGCCTTCCTTCCGCCGCATTCCAGTCACTCCCCTGCGAACCACGGCGACCGCCGCCGGACCCACGGTTGCGTATCAAATCGAGCGATTCCCATCTGGCCCGACCATGATCATTCCGTGCTTCAACCTATCAAGTATGCCTTTATTGTGCAAAATTAGCGCAAAGCCTTGCTGAATCAAGGGATAAACATTGCTTGAGCATGCCGAATTTTGGTGCACACGGCGGACTTCATGACGAATCGCCCATTTCGGCACCACCGGGACAGGCCAAATCCCCGAGGCTCCGCCGCGGCCCAGCCATCAATGGGGATGTCCAGCGCAGGATTCGGCGTGCCGGGCGCGCCCAACACGGTGGAGCAGCCCTGGGGCCACTACCGGGATGGGGGAATGGGGCCTTGGCTGCCGGTCCAATTCGACAACGACCCTGCGTTGGGTCCGGCGGGCACCGTTCACTTGGCGCTGCAGGATTGGGCCAAGTTCATCGCGCTCTGGCTTCCCGGTAAGCCGCCCGCCCTTCTTGACCGAGCGAAGCTGGATGAGTTGATCACGCCAGTCGCGTCGGACTACGCTGCAGGATGGCGGGTGATGCAAAGACACTGGGCGCGGGGCGTGACGCTTAGCCACGGCGGCAGCAACACGGTTTGGCACACAGTTGTCTGGGTGGCGCCAAACCTGAACCGGGCCTATGTGGCTGCGGCCAATTCCAGCGACGCAGACACTTCCTCGCTGCTTGACGGCATTATCGAAGCGCTCATAAGCCATGCGCCCCCAACCGATGGTTGAACGAGTGAGCGTGTTCCATGGAGAGTTCCCACCCCGCTGACGCCAAGCCGATGGCGGCTCGGGAACAGAGGGCGCAACCTGCACGACCATTTGGCGGGCCCAGGGCCCGGCTGGGAACGGGTCCCCGGCCGTCGGTGGCACGACCCATCCGCGATGTCGCGGACAAGGCGTGCGGTGCCTTGTGCGATGCGTCGACGGCCCGCAAGTCAGCCGGAGCCTATGCCGCTATTGTGTACGAGCGCCCCGAAAATCAAGCGCTTTGTGATCGAAGATCAACGTCCAATCGCAATCGCTGAGAAACTGCGCGGTGTGCGCGTTCCGCGGCACTTTCCTCCGCGCACGTTGCAACGACAACTTGAAATTGAATTTTAGATCCCGATTGGCTATATAAGTAGTATGTACTAGAAAGGATGGCCGAATGCGAACCGTTTCCCTAATGACCGCCAACCAGAAGTTTTCAAGGCTGATTCAGGAAGTCGAAAACGGCCAGGGAGTTGTCATCACCCGGCGTGGCCGCCCCGTTGCG
>CAZRBP010000322.1:0-2816 GCA_964598305.1 uncultured Pseudomonadales bacterium
GGCAGTAGCTGGCCCCGGTCCGCGTCGCCGAAGCGGATGTTGCCATATTGGAGGGAATGCGAAGGGTAATCCGGCGTCAATTGAGGCACTATTGCCGACTGGGTTCAACAATCGGGATACGGACACATGCGAAGACCACTGCAATGTGCTTTGGGGCTGCTGCTGGCCATGACCGCAGGGGTTCAGCAAGCCGAAGAGCGGCCGCTGGCGCCGCTGCTTGAAGGCATCGGCCCGTTGCATTTCGCCATCAGCACCGATGCGCCCAAGGCGCAGCGCTACTTCGACCAAGCCTTGACCTTGGCGTTTGGCTTCAACCACGCCGAGGCGGTGCGTTCGTTCCGCGCCGCCGCCGCCATCGATCCCACCTGTGGTATCTGCTATGCGGGAGCGGCCTTGGCGCTCGGGCCGAACATCAACGCGCCGATGAGCGAGGAGGCCGTCGCCCCGGCTTGGGAGGCCATCGGCATGGCCGTGGCGCAAAGGGCCTTTGAGACCGAGCGTGAGCGGGACTACATCGACGCGATTGCGACCCGTTATTCGGCAGACGGCGCGGACCGTGCCGCACTGGACGCCGCCTATGCGGAGGCGATGCGCGTGTTGGCCGAAAAGTATCCGGGCGACTTGAATGCCCGCACCCTCTACGCGGAAGCCCTGATGGACCTGTCGCCTTGGGCCTATTGGCAGGATGACGGGTCGCCGAACGCCCATACGGAGGCCCTGGTGGCGGCGTTGGAGCATGTGCTGGACACCGATCCCGACCACCCCGGCGCCGCCCATCTGTACATCCACGCCATGGAGCAGTTCACCCCGAAGAAGGCGGAGGCCGCCGCCGACCGGCTGGGCGGCTTGGTGCCGGTGGCAGGGCACTTGGTGCACATGCCGTCGCACATCTATCTGCGGCTCGGCCGCTACGCGGATGCGGTCACGGCCAACGAACGGGCGGCGGCGGCCGATGAGGACTACATCGCCCAATGCAATGCCCAGGGCCTGTACCCGGCCGCCTACTATCCACACAACCTGCACTTTCTGTGGTACGCGGCCATGATGGAAGGCCGCCGGGAACTGGCGCTGGCCACCGCCGAGCGGCTCAGCGAGCGGGTTCCCCCGGAGATGGCCAAGGCCATGGGCGCCATCCAAGCCTATTTGCCGGTGCGCATGTACACCTACGTCCGCTTCGGCCTATGGGACGAAGCGCTGGCGGCGCCGGCGGTGGCCGAGGGGCTGCCCTATGCCGAAGCCATGCGCCACTACGGCCGTGGCCTCGCCTTTGCCGCGAAGGGGAATCTCGCGGCGGCGCAAGCGGAACTTGAAGCCTTGGAGGCGATCCGCGGCAGCGGCGAGCTGGAACTGGTGGTGCTGCGCCGCGCCGACATCAGCGATACCCTGGTCGGCATCGCTGCCCACTTGGTGCGGGCTGGAATGGCCAAGCAGCGTAGCGATGGCGAGGAGGAGATCAAGCAACTGCGCGAAGCCGTGGCGGCCCAGCTCTCGCTGCCGTACTCGGAACCACCGTTCTGGCACTACCCGATCCGCCAGTCCCTGGGCACCGCCCTGCTGCGCCACGGCGATGCCGAGGCCGCGGAGGAAGTCTTCGCCGCCGACCTCGGCGAGTTCCCGGAGAACGGATGGTCCTTGCATGGCTTAAGCCAAGCCCTGGCGGAGCGCGGCGAGTCCGACAGGGCAGTCCGTGGGCGCTTGGAAGCGGCATGGCGCAACGCTGACATCGAGCCGAGCACCGGTTGGTAGCGGATTGGGCCGGGGGCATGACGGCTCGCCTACGGATCGACCTTCAAGCCCTGACCGCCAACTACCGCGCCTTTTGCGAGACCGCGGCGGGTGCGGTGGGGGCGGTGGTCAAGGCCGACGCCTACGGGCTTGGCGCCGAGACGGTGAGCCGGGCGTTGGCCGCAGCGGGCTGTGAGCACTTCTTTGTAGCCCGGGCGTCGGAAGGCGTTGCGTTGCGCCGGGCGCTGGTCGAACCCAAAATCCACATCCTGGAAGGCGTCTTTCCCGAAACGGTTGATGCGCTGCTTGAGCACGGGCTCAATCCGGTGCTGAACAGCCCGGAACAGTTGGCGATCTGGAGCGCCACCCGGCTCAGCGCCGTCACGGTCCACGTGGACACCGGGATGAACCGCCTGGGCTTCCCGTTCGATGTATCACCGGAGGCCTTCGCCGGCTGCCAGGTCGAACTTCTCATGACCCATCTGGCCTGCGCCGATGAGCCGGAACATCCGTTGAACGCCTTGCAATTGGAGCGCATTGAGCGCCTGCGTGAGCGCTTTCCCGGCACCAAGCTGAGCGTCGGCAACTCGGCTGGCATTCTGAACGGCGTCGATTTTCAAGGCGATCTGGCGCGTCCCGGCATTGGCCTGTACGGCGGTAACCCATGGACGGGACGTCCGAATCCCATGCGGGCAGTGGCCGCTTTGGAGGCCCAAGTGGTGCAGGTGCGCGACGTCGAACCGGGGGAGACCATCGGCTACGGCGCCAGCCACCAAGCGGCGCAACGAATGTCGGTAGCGGTGATTGGCATCGGTTACGCCGACGGCCTGCCCCGCCTGCTGTCCGGCCGCGGCGAAGTCTTCGTCAATGGCCGCCGCTGCCCGATGTTGGGCCGCGTATCGATGGACTCGACCGCCATCGACGCCACCGACGTTGGCCTGCAGGCGGGCGATTGGGTGGAAGTGTTCGGCCCCAACCTGCCCGTTGACGAGGTGGCCGCCCAGGTCGGCACCATCGCCTACGAAATTCTCACCGGCATCTCCCAGCGGGTCGAACGCCGCTACGAAGCCTTTCCGCGACCTGCGAAAGCA
>CAZRBP010000323.1:0-2802 GCA_964598305.1 uncultured Pseudomonadales bacterium
TGCAGCGCGGCTTCCAGTTCGCCCGTTTGCAGGCTTTGCCGGGCCTTTGCGGCCAGCGGTTCGGGGCCGCCGGCGAGCGCGGCGATGTCGGGATAGAGCTCACGAATCTGGACCGGGTAGAGCTCGGTGGTGGATTCGAAGTGAAACCAGGTGCTGTAGTGCTCCCAGATGCTGCGCACGTTCCAGGACACCTTGCCGTGGCCTTGGCTCAAGGCGAGTTCCGGCGGTAGTTGAACGTCCCGCATCAGTTGCCAAAGGGAATCGCCCCGGTTCATGCCCGCCACCGTTTGGTCGTGGATGAACTGCGTTGCGTCGCGCATCTTTTGCATGTCCTGGCGGACGCGTTCAGCGCCGCTGATGGGGTCGAAGTGGCTCGGCAGCACCATCTCCGGCTCGAGCGCAATCAGCCGGTCAAGCGAGCGCACGTAGGCCAGCGGGTCGCGGAACTTCTCGCCGCGCAACGTGAACAGGTTCGGCACCATGGGAAACAGGGGGCCGAAAAAGTCGCCGCTGAACAGCAGGCGCCGATCGGGCAGCCACAGCACCAAGTTGTCGTCCCCCTCGGCACCACCTGCGGTCGCGATCGCCTCGAAGCGAACGCCGCCCCGGGTGAGTGCGTAGACATCCCCCTCCGCCACCTCGATGTCAGGGGCAATGCCACCGTAGGCGTTCATGCCGCTTTCCGGCGGCTCCTCTGGCATGAAGGTGTACAGAAGCCGGTTTCTTGACCAGAAGTGCCGCTCAAGGTCCTTGAGATAGCGCTGGCCCTCCAAGAACTTGGCGTGGGTGACCACTTGGGCGTCGGGAAACTCGGCTAGCCAGAACTTGGTGCCGCCGATGTGATCGGCGTGGGAATGGGAGAGCACGATGTAGGTGACTTCGCCGGGCACCGCATCTTGCAGCAGGCGCTTGTGCTTGGCCGCTTGGGTGGCAAGCCCGGTATCGAACAGCACCAGGCCCTCGTCGGTGCGGATCAGGAAGGTGTTGCCCACGCCGGAAGCGCGAAAGACATCGGGGGCGGGCTGATCCACCCCGACCTCGATGTGCTGCAGGCCGGCGACGGTCTTGACCTGTGCCCGGTCGTCCAGCTCGGTTTGCGAGGCGATGTAGGAACTGGCCAGCGTGCCCACGGCTTCCGCCCGCCGTTCGTCGATCACCCGGGAGAAGCCGGTGTCCCGCAGCGCATAGCCCAGCACGATTCCGAGCAGCAGCACGCCGAGCCATTTCAACACGTTAACCATGGCGCTCCCCCTGCCTCACCCGTTCGGCCTTGCGTTCTGTGGCAACCCGCCGGCCGGCCTTTAGGGCCGGTACTTGATCCGCTCGCCTTCAATCGCGATGTAGTTCAGCCTCTGCAGACCGCTGACCAGCGCGTCAAGCTGCTCCTCGGTGAGGCTCTTTCCGAACAGGTTGTTGATGGTGGTGCGCACCGTGCGCACCTTGCGCGGACGCGACTTGCCCTGCATGTCGAAGTTCCTGACCACCTTTTGGAGCTGGTCGTCAAGCGAGCCGGATTCATCCGCCCGCAGCCAGGGAATCTCAAACAGGCCCTTGCGGCGCTCAACTTGGATGCCGCTCTCCTTGAGATGCTTGATGAGCGGATCGAACCCGGTATCCTTGGAGACGAGGTGGAAATGGTCGTCCGACCCGGGCTTGGCCAGCCTGCCGAGGTAGTAGGCGATGTGGAAGTCGAGCGCGTTCTTGCCGCTGCCGGTAATTTCAATGTACTGCGCATCGCCGCCAAAGGACTGCATCTCGAACACCAAGTCCCTCGGCAGCCGCGTCTGGTTCGCGCCCACGAACACAATGATCCGGAAGTCGACTTCCTGGGAATCGCCCTTCAACGCCGCCAAGTTCTTCGGCTGAACGTTCTCGTAGTCGATCAGCACATGGTGGGTGGCCATCGCCTACCCCAAAGGCCCGATGTGCACGGATTGTAGAACGAAGATGAGCGGTTATACCACCGCCCCGATCACGGTGGCGGTTCGGGCTCGCAGGGTTCCGTCGGGCTTTAAGGCCCGGTGGCCCTAGCGTATCCTTCCGGCCTACCGAATAGTGGACGGTGGCCATGGAATACTTCCCCAATCTTCCCGTGGGGGAATTCGACCGACCCGGGGCATGGGCAAGGGCGAAGGAGGCCCAAGGCTGGCACGGCATCTGCGCCAGCGACCATCTTTTTCTGGGCGACCACCGCTATCCGCACGTCTTCGTAACGGCCATGGCCATGGCCGCTGCCACCGAGCGCATCAGGGTGACCACGTCGTTCGCCAACAACCTGTTCCGCTCGCCCGTCGAGTTCGCGCAGGCGGCGCTGGCCCTGCAGGCGTTCTCCGGCGGACGGTTCGAGGCGGGGTTGGGGGCCGGTTGGGCGGAAGCGGAGATGCGGGCGATGGGCATGGCCTACCCCGACGGCCCCAAGCGTGTGAGCCTGTACGTGGAAGCGCTGCAAATCGCCGCCGCCTTGATTCGCACCGGACAGTGCCGCTTCTCCGGCGACCACTACCGCATCGACATTGCCGGCGACTCCGCAATCGGCCCCACACCGGCAACGCCGCCGCCGCTGGTTGCATCGGCGGGCGGCCCCCGGGCGCTCCGCGAAGTCACGCCGCTGGTGGATCGAGTGGAAATCAAGGCGAGCGCCCGCGGCACCCGGGGCGGGGCACTCGATCTCGCCACGGTGGCCACCGTCACGGAGGATGAAGTCAAACGCAACGTCGAGCGCGTTAAGGCCATCGACGCGGCCAAGCCCTTGGGCATCTTCCTGCTCGTCGCCGCAGGGGAAGGCCCGGAGGTGACGGCCCT
>CAZRBP010000324.1:0-2798 GCA_964598305.1 uncultured Pseudomonadales bacterium
CCCCGCGAACGGAATCCCGCCGATGGCCGAGCGCTTCTTCAACACCTCCGGGCCGGTGGTGCCCGAGGACCACTACTGCATCCCGCCGCTGGAGCGTCTGGACCTCGACGAGCTGCTGCGCCTGATCGACGCCAAGCGCTACTTCGTGCTGCACGCGCCGCGCCAGACCGGCAAGACCTCGGCGCTGCTGGCGTTGCGCGACCTGCTCAACGAGGGCAGCACTTATCGTTGCGTGTACGCCAACGTGGAGACCGCGCAAACGGCGCGCGGGGATGTGGAGGCGGGGATGCGGGCGGTGATGGCCGGCATCTCCGAGGAGGCGCTCATCGCCCTTGGCGACGACTACCTGGACGAGAACTGGGAACAGGCGCTGGAGCGGGCGGGTCCGCTCGGCGTCCTGCGCCACGCGCTGGGCCGCTGGTCCCTGAACGACCCCAAGCCGCTGGTGCTGCTGATCGACGAGATCGACGCGCTGGTGGGCGACACGCTGATCTCGGTGCTGCGCCAGCTGCGCGCCGGCTACGCCAACCGGCCAGCGGCCTTCCCGCAGAGCGTGATCCTGTGCGGGGTGCGCGACGTGCGCGACTACAGCATCCGCTCGGAGTCGGAGGGCGAGCTCGTCACGGGCGGCAGCGCCTTCAACATCAAGGCGGAGTCGCTGCGCCTCGGCGACATGGACGAAGCCGACGTGCGGGCGCTGCTCGGCCAGCACATGGACGAGACCGGGCAGGCGTTCACGGAAGGGGCGCTGGCCGCAGTGTGGCACCAGTCCCAAGGGCAGCCGTGGCTGGTCAACGCACTGGCCTACGAAGCCTGCTTCAAGTGCAAGGCCAACCGGGACCGCTCGCGCACCATTGACGAGGAGGCGGTCATGACTGCCCGGGAGGAGCTCATCCTGAGCCGCCAGACGCACCTGCACCAACTGACGGACAAGCTCCGCGAAGAACGGGTACGGCGCGTGGTCGAGCCGGTGTTGAGCGGCGGTTCGGGCGGAGCGGACAAGGCCAGCCGCACCGACGTGGAGTACGTCCGCGACCTAGGATTGCTGGCGCGGAGCGGCCCGCGGCGGATCGCCAACCCGATCTACCAAGAGGTGATTCCGCGCGAGCTCATGTACGCCCGCGAGGACGAGATTCTCCATGAGACGGAGTGGTACGTGCAGCCGGACGGCGACCTCGACTTGGACGGCCTGATGGCGGCGTTCCAAGGTTTCTTCCGGGAACACTCGGAGCACTGGATCGAGCGCTTCCAGTACAAGGAGGCGGGTCCGCAGCTCCTGCTGCAGGCGTTCCTGCAAAGAATTGTGAACGGCGGTGGCCGGATCGAGCGGGAGTACGCCCTGGGCCGCCGCCGCACGGACCTCCTGATCGTGTGGCCGCTGGGCGGCTTGGAAGGCGCCTCCCAAGCCGGAACGTCCGCCCGCCGCCACGTGGTGGAGTGCAAAATCCTCCGCGGCAGCCTTGAGGCGACGATCAAAGAGGGGCTTGAGCAGACGCTGGACTACATGGACAAATGCCGAGGCGAGTCGGGCCACTTGGTGGTCTTCGACCGCGACGAGTCGAAGCCCTGGGAGGAGCGGCTCTATCGGCGCGAGGAATCTCTGGGCGGGCGGCCAGTGACCGTGTGGGGGGCGTGAGCGCCACCACCTATTGAGCGTGTCCCTCTAGGCCAGACGGCGCAACGGCCACGCGCTGGTCGAAGACGAAGCAGTCGCCGCGCCAACGGCTTTCCTCGGCCGGGACGCTCGCCAAGTAGTTGAGGATGCCGCCATCGAGCTGATGCACCGATTCGAAGCCGCGGCCGAGCAAGTAGGCGGAGGCCTTCTCGCAGCGGATGCCGCCGGTGCAGTACAGCGCGACCTCCGGGTGCGCTTCCGGGTCCAGGGTTTCTTCAACAAAGGCGGGGAAGTCCCGGAAGCGCTCCGTGTTCGGGTCCAAGGCGCCGGGAAAGCCGCCGATGACGGTTTCGTAGGCGTTGCGCACATCGACCACTTGAACCTCCGGGCGGTCGAGCAGCGCATTCCAATCCGCAGGCGCCACCCGCTGCCCCGTGGATTTGAGCGGATCCCCCTCGGGTCGGCCAAAGCTGACGATCTCCGGCTTGATGCGCACCTTGAGCCGGTCAAACACCGAGTTGCCCGGCGCTGCCGTCGAACGCCTGACCGGCAGGCCGGCAAACCGCACGTCCTTGCAAAGCGCTGCGATGAAGGCATCGAGCGCCTTCGGCGCACCGCAAAGCCCGCCATTGATGCCCTCCTCGGCCAAGAGGATGGTGCCTTTTAGGCCCAGATCGGAGGCAAGACCCTCCAGACGGCTGCGCAGCACCTCCAAGTTCTCGAGGCTTACGAAGCGGTAGAAGGCGGCAACAATCATCCAGCGCCCTCCGCCGCGGGACGCTGGCCGCCTAGGCACGGCGGCGACAGGGGCGCGGCGCCAAATCGCTCGCGCCATTCATCGGGGGTGTAGGCGTGGATCGCCAAGGCGTGGATGTCGTTGGCCAGCTCCTCCCGAAGCAGTGCGTTGACGCGCCGATGCCGGGTCAGCAAGCGCTCGCCACCGAAGGCGTCAGCCACCAGCACTACCTTGAAGTGGGACTCCGACCCGGCAGGCACATTGTGGCCGCCGCTCTCATTGACCACCTCAAGATGGGCCAAGTCGAGGCCCGACGACAGCTTGTGTTCAATTCTGTCCGCCACGGACATCGTTCGTCCTCCGATGCATGCAGTTCGGCCCTATTATCCGATAGAATCCCCGTTGAACACCAAGGTTCAGGAGTGCCATGCTCGCGATCATCTCACC
>CAZRBP010000325.1:0-2792 GCA_964598305.1 uncultured Pseudomonadales bacterium
CCCGGCCCGGGTCGTTGGGCAGCGTGTTGCCCAGGTTGTAAACCAAGTAGAAGTCGGTCAACGGCGCGATTTCCCATCGGTAGCGGAGCTGGGCGGTGAGGATGCTGACGCTGAAGTCCTGTTCGGGATCGTCCGGCTCGGCAGGCACCAGCTTGCCGTCACCCTCCGGCACGGCCCAAAATTCCTGCAGCTTGGCGTTGACGCCGGCCCACTGCAGGGACAGCCGCACTTGGTGCTGGGGCGCGGCCACCCAGTTCAGGCTGAGGGAGGGCTGAAGATCCGGCCCTTTGTAGGTGCCGAAGTTGCGATCCCCCGCATGCACCACCCAACCACGGCGACGTTTGTAGCGCAGGTCGAAGTCGAGCGAAAGCCGATCATTGGGCCGCCACGTGGTGCCCGCCGCCAAGGCGTAAGTCCAGTCGCCAAGATTTTCCTGCAAGGCGCCAACGCTCCCCGAAAAGCTCAACGCCTTGCCCGCATCGGACGCCACCTGGACGTCGCCCCACCAGCGCTGGCGCACCCGATAGGCGCCGTTGTCGCGGCTGTCACGGTCCTCATAGCGCTGTGGCAGCCAAGCCAGCGCCGTGTTGACGGTGTTGCGGCCCGGCAGGACCATGGAATTGCGCCAGTACAGCCCGCTGTGCACCACTTGGCCTTCGCTCAGGTTGACCTCCTGGCGGGCCACCAGCGCCCCGCGAATGACCTTGAACTGTCCAATGCCTTTGGGATTGGCGTACTGCAAGGCGTACTGCGCCCCGACGTAATCGTTGCGGGCCAAGAAGCCTAGGTCGTTGAGGTCCACGTCCGCATCGAAGTAGTCCAGCGCCACTTGATGCTGAACGGCCGCCGAGCGAGCGTAGCGCAAGTCGAACAGGGCGCCGTAGCCAGCCTCTCCGTCCACCAGGCTGCGAATGACGTGGGCATCGGCCACGATGCCGCCGTCGCTGCTGGTGTAGTGGGCGTCGATGCCGTGCACTTCGGCATCGTACATCGGCCCCGCCACCAAGGTGCCGATGTAACCCATCGAGCGCCGATCCGCACCCACCGCTTCATAGAGCAGGCGGGCCACGGCGAAGTCCCGGCCCGGCGCGGACACCTTGACCCGCTCGCCGCCAACGTCGCCGCGCCACTTGACGTCATCCTCCAGCGCACCCATCAGGCCGTAGCGGAGGTTGCCCGCGGTGCCGGTCACCTTGGCCGCGCCGAGCAGTTCGGTGGGCAGGCCCCGCTCACCGCGCCGCAGTTCGACTTCATCTGGCACCTCAACCTGGGTGGCCGTGCCGCCCATGCGGCGCGTGTTCACCAGGGAGATCGGCGCTGGCAGAAACTCGTTGCGCCAGATCCGGCGCGAGGTGGTGGCGAAGTTGTCGTTGGTGATCGATCGGGCGATGTTGCCGAAGTTGGCCCGCGGGGTGGATTCGAACACCTCGTTGCCCTCTAGGAAAAACAGCCGCTTTTCGGGAAAGAAGGTTTCCAAGGCGGTGAGGTTGAGCACCACGTCGTCCGCCTCCACCGCCCCAAAGTCGGGCAGCGCGGTGGCCGCCAACGCCAGCTTCGGCGACGGCCGCCAAGTCAGGTCAACTCCCACCCGAGCCTTGTCGTCGCCGCGGGCCTGGTCCTTGGTCATCGACGTGAACGGAATGATGGAAATTTGCTGGCGGGGCTCCACCCCGGCAACCTGCATGGCGTTCAGGGCGGTGACGAAGCGGGCCGAGGAGTAGGAGAGCCCGGGCCATTGGTAACGCTGGCTGGCATGGGCGACGTACCGGGCGAAGGCAAAGCCCATGGCCCTTTCCCCGTCAATGTGGGGCAGGCTCATCATCGACCAGGGCAGCATCACTTCGGCGCTCCAGCCGTGGTCGAGGCGCGCCGTAGCGCTGCGCCAAGGACCGTCCCAGTCGTTCTGAAAGCGGCGTTCCGGCAGCGCCTTGCCGTCCAGCACCGAACCGCCCAAGGCAACCATGAACCAGTAGGCGAAATGGCCTTCGCCGCCGGGGTCAAGGGTGAAGCCGAAAGTGTCCCGGTCGATGAACTCATCGCGGGCGGACAGCCGCTGCATCAGCGTCTCCGGAGGCTGGTGCATCACCGCGCTGACGTACAGCGCCCCCTCTGTGGCCAGCAGCCGCAACTCGGTCCGGTGAGCGCCGGGTTCGCCCGTGCCCGGCACCGACACACGCATGTTGTCGTAGTCGGGCACCTGCCGCCAGGCGACCTCATCCACCACCCCGTCGATGCGGATGGCCGCATCAGCATCGGCCAAGGTCGGCACGCGGATGTGGTGGCGCGGCACGCCATCAAGGACTTCGATGAGCTGCTGCGCGCCGAGCTCGACCGCGCCAGCCGCGCTGGCGCCAAGCCAAGCGAATGCGCAGAGCCAAAGGCCCCAAGGACGGATGTGGTGAATCAATGCGTGGGATTTTGAATAAACGGATAGTATAACATTGCCCGGTTGGGCCGCTTTGAACAGAACCAGCCTGGAAAGCCGAAGGATCCAACGGCTATCATGCCGTCTCTCGCCAAGTGGATGGAGGCCTCGTGACGCATCCCGCAAGTCCGCCGAGGGACAAGGACTGCACGTTCGACGCGATCATCGTCGGCGCCGGTTTTGCCGGGCTCTACATGTTGAATCGCCTGCGCGGCATGGGATTGACCGCGCGGGTTTACGAGGCTGGCGGCGATGTCGGCGGCACTTGGTACTGGAACCGCTACCCCGGCGCCCGCTGCGACGTGGAAAGCTTGGCCTATTCCTATTCGTTCAGCGAAGAACTGCAGCGGGAATGGGAGTGGACCGA
>CAZRBP010000326.1:0-2789 GCA_964598305.1 uncultured Pseudomonadales bacterium
CCTCGTCGGCGTCGGTGATGCCGCCGGCCTTGCCGCGGTGGTCGAAGCCGCCGAGGGCCGTGCCCCGGCGGTGCAGCGGGGTCGCCAGGAACGCCCCGCAGGGCACCGGGAACGCCGAGCAGCCGAGCGAGGCGGTCCAGGCGTCGAGGTCGGGCAGGCGCAGCGGGGCGGCGAGGTCGCGCAGCCGGGCGAACAGGTCGAGGGCGTCGGGCCACGCCTCCATCGCTTCGTGTTCGCCCGGCGCGAAGCCCGAGGTGACGTAGTCGCGCGGCTCGCCGTGCGCGTTCACGGTGGCGATGACGCCGTACTGCGCGCCGGTCAGCGCGCGGGCGCCATCGACCACCTCCCGGAGCACGGTGTCGAGGTCGAGACTCGCGCCGATGCGCAGCCTGGCCGCGGCCAGGCTGTCGTCGTTCCTGGGTGTGCTGGAGGTGGCCTCGGGTGCCGTTGGGTCGGGTTCGTTCATCATGTCTCCTCGATGCGGCGGAAGGGGCGGGCAAGGGCCTCGGACGTCGGGATGCTCGCACCCAAGCCAAAAATCCGCAATGCCCCGCCGAGGACATATTAATGGATGTTTTGGACATGCATAAGGCATGTTCGCGTAATCGCGTGCGATGGTGCGGCGCAGAACGCCGGAAGGATCGGTGGTTTGGGCCGACGTCGGCGCTGATTTGGGTCCGTGCGCCCTTCCCAAGCGGCGGCGATCGCAGGGGGCGTGCGATCACAAACCGATCGGCCTAAGCCGCGTTCGTACACATTCAAAGCACTCAAATCACTTCTATGGAGGGAAGGAGCGGATTTTGGACACGAAACGCTCATGTTTCGCGCTGTTCGTGTTGAATTCTGCGCGGATTGCTCTACAATTGCCCCCCTTCTCGCCATTGGACGTGGCAGTAAGCGTCACGCTCGAAGTCATTCAGCGGATCTTGGCGGACAAAACCAAAAAAGCAGCGGAGTCTCATGTCCGTACGCGTTGATGCGGGAAGGCATATCGCATCCCATTGCAGCCAGAACAGCGGTTGGAGCGCCTGTCGGTTGATCCCCGCAGTCGGTGGCAGGCGGGTCGCCGCCTGGGCCCTTTGGCGGTTCGGACAGCGGTTTGTGGTCGTGGTCGCGTTTGGGTCGTTGCCGATGCTGGCCGCGGCCCACCCCCGGTTCGACTTCGTCCTGGCGGAGTACGCCAACACCGTCATCTGGCGGTCGCACGATGCGCCTTGCAGCGATTGGCGACTCACCGGGCTTGGAGCCCCTCGCGCGATCATGGCCCGCGACAGCGCTGGCTGCGTGGACAGCTACGCCAGCGGTAGCAACGAACGGTTCTGCATCGCAACCATCGTGGGGGAGCCGGTCCGGGTGACCTTCGGCACGCCGCATGAGCACACCAAGACGCGCGGTGGGCGGACGCTCTCCAAGGCGCCCGCCTCGGGCGCGGACCTGTGCGCCACCGCACCGCCGCCGACCCCCAACAACCGGCAGGGCCGAGAGGCGGGCGATCCACCCACTGAGGCGCCAAGCCCGGTCAACGAGCAAACCAACCCGCGGCCGCCACAGGCGGAATCAAGGCGGTTTGTCCCGTCCTCATGGAGAAACGCGCTATCCGCACTAAGAAGGAGACAAGAATCATGAGGGAACTCCCCATGCAACCCGCAACCGCCCACTTTCGCGCCAAGTCCGCATGGACGGCGCTTCTAGCCATCGTGGCGTCGATGTCAACGGCGTTGGCCAACAGCGAGGACTGGACGCCGGTCGAATACCCCAACGGGCGGGGCGTCGATACGCAAACCTACTACCGGACCGTCACGACCGTTCGGAAAGTCGTCACCCAAACCGGCGTCTTGACCCCCACTTACGCCATCATCCTGGACGTGGACTCGACCACGGGCTGCGAATCCAACCGCATCGTGGCGATCAAACCGGACGGCGACATCACTTGGCAACTGCTCGACTCGGCCCGGCTGGCGCTGGTTACGGGGGCGCGGGTCGCCGTGGTCGTTGACCGCGCCGAAACGATCCTTGCCACTTCAGGGTGCGAGCGCCCGACCGTCGTGCGGCTGGCGGTCTTGGCCTCGTGAAGGTCCCGCAGCCAGAGGCTGACGCCACATGACTGTCAAGAACAAAGCGGATGGTTGATCGGTGCGGCGGTTATTCTCGGGGATTGAGAAGCAATTGAAGTCGGCGCGTTTGATCTTGAGAGAACGGGTTGACGATTTCAACGCCGCCGAGTCGTCTGCCGTCTTGCAGGTCTTCGCTGACCAGCGCCGAGCAACCGGCTCGACGCGCGGTGGCCCACAACATGGCATCCCAGAACGAAACGCGATGTTCGCTGACGGCGTCCATCGCGTCCGACAGCGCGTTGGCATCGGCCACGGCAATCGTGAAGAGGCTGCGCCAGTCGCCAATGAGGGCCCGTGCTTGCGCAGCAGGCAAAAGGCGTTTTCTGGTCGTGGCGTGAAAGAACTCCGCCAGTGCCTGCAGTGTCAACACGCAATCGCCTCGAGCGGCTTGACCAACGATTTCCAGAGCCAACTCGCGGCGGTCTCCGGCGTCGCGGTCCACCGCGTAGACGAGGATGTTCGTGTCGAGGGAGAATCTTCCCTCAACGGTCATGGAGTTCATCCCGATCAATCTTCAGGCCGCCGAGTGAAGCTCCTTCCCTCAGACGGTTCATCATTCGCTCGTGGGCGGCCTTCCAGTCCGGGTCGTCGGTCTTCTCCGCGGTGTGGGGGAGCAGTTTCGCAACGGGGCGGCCACGCCGGGTGATGACAACTCCCTGGCCGTTTTCGACTTCC
>CAZRBP010000327.1:0-2774 GCA_964598305.1 uncultured Pseudomonadales bacterium
GGCAAATGAGGTGAGGAAACCGCTCCGCACAACAGGCTATGTCCTGCTTTGTCTGTACGATCGACAGGCGGTCGGAGCCGCCCTTGGCTTGCACCGGCATCACGTACTGCCGACCTTGACGATCGACGCCCACATAGATTTCGTCAATTTCAAGCTGACCGACATGCGCAACAGTGGTGCGCAGATGGTTCTGAAGCGAGTAGGCAGCAACGCCTAGAAACACGTCGATCAGACGGTTGTATCGAACTTTGGCAAGCAGGGCTTGCTCGTCAGACAAGGAATACGCCGACACAATCTCAGGTGTGGCATCAGGCAGCTTGACGGTCACTAAGTCTGGGTTGGGGACGATGCGGCTGACTTGCGCCAGTCGGAAGAGATACTTCGCTCGGCCAGCGCCCTCGATCACCCATTCCCGGCCTTCTGTTTGGGTTGCCAATATGGACTCGGGCATTGGAGTTCTGTAGCGGAATGAATACACTAGGTCGCCGATGTTTTTCGGCAATGGGACGCTCAGAGCTCTTGCCGCATCTTCGATGTCGCTTCGTTCGAAGGGAACCTCCACTGCGCCACTTGTGTAACGATCCAAAAAAATCTTCTCGATCAGAGCCTTATAGCGGTTGGACTTCGGCGCTCCCGCTGATGGCGTGGCCTTCTCACTCACTTCCCGGCCACTCCATCACGATCACTTCCTCCCGCAACTGCTCCCCTGTGACAGTTGACGGCCGGGTGCGGAACAGGTCGATTCCGACAATTCTGTAGCCAAGCGATTCAGCGATTTCGGCTAGCAGTTGGCCGGTCCGGATCATCACGCGCAGGTAGGACGCTTGGTCGCCGACCACGTACGCGAGCTTCGCACCGGGCTTGAGGGTCTTGCGCAAGGAGGCGAAGTGCTGCGCCATGCCGCCAAAGTACAAGCGGGTCACGCGGGCATACTGGCGCTCAAATCCCGAGGTTTTTCCCAACTCGATGCGCCGTTGCTCAATGGCGTCAGCAATTCGGTCAATCGCTTGGTTTCCCGCGATGGCTTGATCGTCGGTGTCCGCCACATAGACGCCGCGGGTGTTTGAGCGGACCAAGCCCTGCTTCAGTTGACGCAGCTC
This sequence comes from uncultured Pseudomonadales bacterium, assembly GCA_964598305.1. Taxonomy (GTDB): domain Bacteria; phylum Pseudomonadota; class Gammaproteobacteria; order Pseudomonadales; family Azotimanducaceae; genus Azophilus. The sequence goes on from CAZRBP010000327.1 coordinate 1,101, forward strand.
GGTCCGGCTGCGCACCAGCCCGAGAACAACGGATTCCAAGCGCGTTGTGCGGGTGTAGTCCTTCTCGTTGGGATAGGGCGGCGAGGTGATGACGGCGTCGATGGACCTTGACGCCAAGGCTTCACCGGCCTGACGGGCGTCTGACTTGATGACCTGGGAGGCGATGGCGCTTCGGTGCCTGAACTGAGCGAGGTCGTGGGCGATTGTCTTCATGCCGGCCAGCCAAGCCTCAACGACGGGGGCATCCCCCCGAATCCGGCCAACGCCCACTTCCGGTCCGAATTTCAGGTTGCCGATGCGCTGCACCAAGGCGTTGGCGAGCGCCAGCCGTCCGTACTTGCGCAAGGACGGAGAGACGCATCCGTCGACGGCCTCAAGCAGCGTCAAGGACTTGTGCAAAGGCAGCGGGCTGATGGAATCCTTGAGCAGCAGCTTCATTCGCTCCGGCTCGAGACACCGCAGGTTCACATCCGCGCCATTGGCGGCGGCGTCTTCATCGAAGAGCGATGGCTTCCCATCCGCTTCCCGCAACCGCACACTTCCTTCGCACTCCACTTGCTCGTTTGCAAGGGCCTTCGTTACCGCTTGTGCGACCTGCTCCGCTTCGGAGACCAGCGTTTTGACGCTGGTGTGCCAGTCAACCTTCACCGCACTCGCAAAGTGGGCAATGGGATTGGACTCAAGTCCGACGCTGCCCACCCCGTGCTTCTTGCACTCCACCAAGGTGGTGCCGGTGCCGCAGAACGGATCGAGCACGGTGTCGCCCGACTCGATGCCGAATCGATCCAAGTAGTTCTGCACCAAGTGCGGAGGGAAGGACAGGACGAATCGATACCAATGATGCACGGCGCGGTCTTCATGCCGCAGCTTGTTTTCACTGCTGGCCGCTACGGCGGCAGGGGCGGGACTTGTGTCGGCCCAAAGCATGGAATTTCGACGGCGTTGGTTTTGGTTGGTGAGATTATAGACCCCTAACGGGGCGCTCAGACCAACCCGTAAGCGATCTCTAGGCACCTTTTTGGACAATAGCCAACGAAACAGGAGTGGATCCTGAGCGTTGACATCTGATGCGTAATGCGAAACCGTTCCATCATGCGCACTACGCTGAACCTTGACGAAGATGCCCTTTGGGCCGCTAGGGAAATCGCCCGGCTTCGCGGCATGCCGATGGGGAAGGTCGTCTCCGACTTGGCGCGGCTGGGGCTTGCAAAGAAGCGCGATCATTCGCCGGAACGAAATGGCGTTCCCCTTCTGCCGCCGCGGGCCCATGCTCGGCGAGTCTCGCTCGCCGATGTGAACGCTTTGCGAGACGACCACACCTGACTGCCCTGCTCGATGTCAATGCACAGGTCGCGATAACCCTCACCTAGCAATACACCCCCAAGCCGAGCGGTGCGTTCCTGCCTATAATGACGCCCTCTCCACCATACTGCCGCAGCCCGCCATCGCCCCTATGTCCTCCCGCTCTCCACTCACCGTCATCGTCCTCGCCGCTGGGGAGGGCAAGCGCATGGCCTCGGCGCTGCCCAAGGCGCTGCACCAAATCGGCGGCAGGACGCTGCTCGACCATGTTGTTTCCACGGCGCAAAAGCTCGGGCCCGACGATGTGCTGGTGGTCATCGGCCACGGCGCGGAGGAGGTTCGGGCCAGCACCGCAAGCGCTGTTCAGTGGGT
>CAZRBP010000328.1:0-2765 GCA_964598305.1 uncultured Pseudomonadales bacterium
CAAGAGGATCGACGATGGCCAAGAAGCTGGTTTTGGTCGGGCTGGTTCAGCCCGAAAGCGAGGATCTCGTGGAGGCGTTCAACGAGTGGTATCTCGGCAACCATGTCGAGGACACCTTCAACTGCCCCAACATAACCTCTGTGCGCTGCTTCAAGGCCACGCGGGGCTTCATGGGCGACCCGCCGTCGGAGTACCTCACCATGTATGAATTCGAAGGGGAGGACGCCGAGCAGGCGGAGCGGGTGCTGGCCGCCTACCAGGCTGATCCGGATGGCTGGAGCAAGCGGCTGCCGAACAACAACTCCATGGCGGTGGTCGGCGCGGGCTGGTACCACGAGGAGCTGGCCTTCGGCGTCTAGCTTCCTCGGCGCCGTTGGCAGCCATGCAGGCTCCCTATTCCAGCCGCACCCAGTGGTACGTGGTGCTGCTGCTAACCTTGGCGGCCACCCTGTCGTTCATCGACCGGCAGATCCTCAACGTCATGATCGGGCCCATCAAGCGGGATCTTGGCGGCTTAAGCGATACTGAAATCTCGCTCATCATCGGCCTCGCCTTCTCGTTGGTCTATACGCTGGCGACCGTGCCCTTGGCGCGTATGGCGGATCGCGGCAATCGCCGCAACATCATTGCGGCGGGGATCTTCGCCTGGAGTCTGGCAACGGCGCTGGCCGGCAAGGCGGACAGCTTTCGCAGCCTGTTTGTGGCGCGCATGGGCGTTGGCATCGGCGAGGCGACCCTGGGCCCCGCATCGACCTCGCTGCTGGCCGACTACTTTGAGAACGCCCGGTTGCCCTTAGCCTACGGCATCGTCGGTGCCGCGCCCTTCATCGGCACGGGCCTGGCCAACATCGTCGGCGGGCCGCTGATCGATTGGCTGGAGGCGCGGCCCAACTTCACGCTGCCGCTGTTCGGCGAACTGTACTCCTGGCAAATGGTGTTGGTCTGCGTGGGGTTGCCGGGCATTCTCCTGGCGGCGGTGATGTTCACCATCGCCGAGCCGGTGCGCCGGGGGGCGCTGAAGGATGCCGCCGCCGGCTTTCCGCTGCGTGATGTGTGGCGCTTCGTCGCTTCCCGGGGCAAGTACCTCACCTACCACTTCATCGCCTATCTGTGCCTGTCGATTCAGGGATTCGCCTTTCTGACCTGGGTGGTCGAGTTCTTCGTGCGCAAGCACGACTGGACGCGGACCGAGATCGGCCTCACTTACGGCGTCATCGCCTTGGTGGTGGGCGTCATCGGCAGCGTGTGGGCGGGTTTTTACGCCGGGCGGCTGATCGGCCGTGGTGGGGGCGATGCGCCGATGCGGGTCACGCTTTGGGGCACCTTGGTGCTGGGGCCGGTGGCGGTGGTCCTGCCGCTGCTGGAGAGCGGCATCGCGGCCGCCGTGATGCTGGTACCGATTACCTTCACCATGGCCATGCCGCCGGGTCTCAGCAACGCCGCCCTGCAGGCCATAGCGCCCAACCAGATGCGCGGCCAGTTGATCGCCCTCTACCTGATCTGCGTCTCCTTCCTGTCCTACCTGTTCGCGCCGCTCATCATCGGCGTGATGAACGACTATGTGTTTGGCCGGGAGGACGCCATCGACCTTTCGCTGGCGACCTTGGCCGTGCTCAACTACAGCATCGCCGCACTGTGCTTGGCGCTGAGCCTGAAGCCGCTGCGCGTTGCGTTGGCTAAAATCCAGTCCGAATAGAGTCCGAAACAAGGAGGAACCATGGGGCGCTTGGCAGTTGAGGGAGATCGGCAAATCCACTTCGAACACTATGGTGGAGGAAGCAAACCCACGGTGGTGCTGTCCCACGGCTGGGGCATGGGCTGCCGAGTCTGGGACAACACGGTGGCGCGGCTGGTGGATGCCGGGCATAGCGTCGTCATCTACGACCACCGCTGCTGCGGGCAGTCCGACAAGGACTTTGCCGACGTTTCCATCGAGGCCCTCGGCGCCGACTTGGCGGCCTTGTGCCAACACTTGCACTTGGCCGACCCGATTTTGAACGGCTGGTCCTTGGGTGGTGCGGTGGTGGTGGATGCCGCCGCCCGCTTGGGCGCTGCCTTTGGCGGCTTGGTGCTGACTGGCGGCGCTACGCCTCGTTACACCCAAGGGGAGAGCTTCCCCCACGGCGGCCAGGCGGAAGACGTTGCCGCCACCGTTGCCGCCCTGCGCGCCGACCGGGTGAACTTCCTCAAGACCCTGTACTTTGACGGCGTGTTCGCGAAAGACGTGGGCACGGACGTGAAGGACTGGTGCTGGCGCATCGCCCTGCAGGCCAGCTCCGGCGCGGATGCCTCCTTGGGCGCCTTGGCGCAGCTCGACCAACGCAGCGCCATGGCGAACTTGTCCTGTCCCGCGCTGGTGGCTATCGGCGGGCAGGACGGGGTGGTGGTGCCGGAGATCGGCCACTACGCCGCCGGCTGCCTGCCGAACGCCGATCTCGTCGAGTTCGAGGACTGCGGCCACGCCGTCTTTCTGGAGGACGCGGACCGCTATCATGGGGCGCTGCTGGACTTTCTGGCCGGGGTGTCCTCATGAGTCGGCAGGTCAATTTCGGGCTCTGGTACGACTTCCGCAATCCACTGCCCAGCGCGGTCGGCTTCCAGGACCTCTACCGAGCCAGCCTCGATCAGATCGTTTGGGCGGAGTCGTTGGGCTTCGATTCCGTCTGGCTCACCGAGCACCACTTCTGCGAGGACGGCTACACGCCGTCGCCCTTGGTCATCGCCGCCGCCATCGGCGAGCGCACCGAGCGGATGCGCATCGGCAC
>CAZRBP010000329.1:0-2756 GCA_964598305.1 uncultured Pseudomonadales bacterium
CCCTGCTCCTCGGCGGCGACGATGTAGCCGGCCATCACCGGCAGCACGGCGCCGTTCATGGTCATGGAGACGGACATTTGATCGAGGGGAATGCCATCGAAGAGAATCTTCATGTCCTCGACCGAGTCGATGGCCACCCCGGCCTTGCCGACATCGCCGGCCACCCTCGGGTGGTCCGAGTCGTAGCCCCGGTGGGTCGCCAAGTCGAAGGCGACGGAGAGCCCCTTTTGCCCGGCGGCCAGATTGTCCCGGTAGAAGCGGTTGGACTCCTCGGCGGTGGAGAAGCCGGCGTACTGGCGAATGGTCCAAGGCCGGTTGGCGTACATGGTGGCCCGCGGGCCGCGCACGAAGGGGGCTAGGCCCGGCAAGGTGTCCACCTGCTCCAAGCGCTCCAAGTCGGCGCTGGTGTACAGGGGCTTGATGTCGATGCCTTCCGGGCTGCGCCACGTTAGGTCCTCAACGGCCCGCCCGCGCAGCTCCTTTTCCGCCAGGGACTGCCAGCGGTTGTCCTGATGTTCGGCCATAAAATGTGTTCCCTTGAACCATCGGGTTCGCTTATGATACGTCCAGTGAGGCGGGAGGGCTTTATCTCCCTCCAACGGAAGAACCGATCCGAACGGCTTTTGTTGGGTTTGTCAGACCCACCGCCCGGGGGCTTCCCGCCATGTCCGCCACATGCGCCTCATGATCGACGCCGCCAAGGGCATCCTTGGCGGCGTTTTATTCTACGGTCCGGCCAGTCGGCGACCAAGCGCAATTTGACTACAAGCGCAATTTGACTAAAGGAGACGCGCCATGCCCAACCCCTATGCAACCGCCGTTGAACTGCTCGATCTGCTGCGCAGGGGCGAAGCCTCCGCCTTGGAGCTGACCGACATGTACCTCAATCGCATCGAGGCGTTGAATCCGGCCATCAACGCGGTGGTCTGGCAGGACGCCGAAGGGGCGCGGGCGGCGGCGCGCCAAGTCGCGGGGCCGCCGACCGATGAGCAGCCTCTGCTGGGCCTGCCGATCACCGTTAAGGAGGCCTACGGCCTCGTCGGCTCGCCCACCACCTGGGGCAACCCGGACTATCGCGACAACATCTCCACCGAGGATGCGCTGGCCGTGCAACGGCTCAAGGCGGCGGGCGCCATCGTCATGGGCAAGACCAACGTGCCGCTGAATCTGGCCGACTTCCAGAGCTACAACGACATCTACGGCCAGTGCAACAACCCCTACAACCTGGAGCGCACGCCCGGCGGCTCCTCGGGCGGTTCCGCGGCGGCGCTGGCGGCCGGCATGACCGCCTTGGAAATGGGCTCCGACATCGGTGGCTCCATCCGCACCCCCGCCCACTTCAGCGGCGTGTTTGGGCACAAGCCCACTTGGGCGCTGGTGCCGAGCCGCGGCCATGCGCTGCCGGGCATGGTGGCCGAGCCGGACATCGCCGTGATCGGGCCCATGGCCCGCTCTGCCTTCGACCTGGAGTTGCAACTCGACATCGTAGCCGGGGCGGACGATTTCGAGCCCGGCGTTCGCTACGAGTTGCCGGGGCTGCCCGAAGCTGGCGTGGCTGGGTTGCGGGTCGGCGTTTGGGCCAACGATGCGGCCTGTCCAGTCAGCCGCGAAACTGAGAGCCGAGTGCATCTCGTCGCCGAAGCGCTGCGCGGCTTGGGTGCCACCGTGGACATGGACGCCAAGCCGGACCTGACCGGCGCCGAGTCGGATGCGGTGTACCGTCCCCTGCTGTGGTCGCTGATGACCGCCGGATCGCCCAGGGCCACCGTCGAGGGCTGGAAGGCGCTGGTCGAGAGCGCGGCCCCGGACGACGACAGCGAGGCGCTGCGCATGGCCCGCGCCGCCACCATGGACCATACCACTTGGCTGCGCCTGAACCATGCGCGGGACCGATTGCGCTGGAAGTGGCACGCCTTCTTCCAGAACTACGATGCGCTGATCGCCCCGCAGTTCGCCATTCCGGCCATTGCCCACGATCACCGCCCCTTCGGCCAACGCACCCTCAAGGTCGATAACGAGGAAACCCCCTATTATCAGCACATCTTCTGGGCCGGCCTGACGGGCATCTCGCGGCTGCCGTCGACGGTGGTGCCGACCGGCCTTGGCGATGAGGGGCTGCCCATTGGCATTCAAATCGTCGGTAACGCCCACAGCGACCGGCTGACCATACAGATCGCCCAAGCGCTGGAGACGGCGGGCATGCGCTTCGAGCCGCCTGCCGCGTATCCGGCCTAGGGGACGGTAGTCGTGCAGCCAGCGGACGGGCCGGAGATCGTCCAGCTCGCCTACTTCGTGCCGGATATCAAGCAGGCCGCGGAGCGCTGGGCCAAGAACCTAGGCGCCGGGCCGTTCTTCCTCTCCGAGCACATTCCGCTTGACGCGGTGTGGCTGGATGGCGCCCCGGCGGCCCTCGACCACAGTTCCGCCTACGGCTGGTGGGGGCGCGTCATGGTCGAGTTGGTGCAACAGAACGGCGACGATCCATCGGTGTTCACCGACCGGGCTTGGGGTTTGCACCACACGGCCTACTTTGCGCCCGACCTCGACGCCGAACTCACCAGCCTTGAAGCCCGGGGCTTCCCCACCCGCATGACGGCGCGGGCAGGCCAGGTGAAGTTCGCTTTCGCCGACGCCAACGCCAGCTTGGGCCACTACTTTGAGATCTACGAGGAGGAGCCCGGCCTGCGCCGCTTCTATGCGATGGTGGAAGAGGCATCCCGAGGCTGGGATGGCAGCGAACCCCTGCGCCGCCTTGC
>CAZRBP010000330.1:0-2752 GCA_964598305.1 uncultured Pseudomonadales bacterium
ACGGTCCGCAACAGCCGCTTCAGCCTCCTGCACGCGATACCGGTAGTCGGCCTCCTCGATGCGAAACAACGTCTGGCCAGCAGCGACCCGTCCGCCGCTGACAAACCCGGGATCGACCCAGACGATGCGGCCGCCGACTTGCGGCGCAACGTCAATTTCAGCACTTGGCCGCACGGTGCCGGCGCCGTACACGGGAATGGACCCGGAGCCGGCGACGACCCTGGCCGTTTCCACGTACGGAATTTGCGACGGGGGCTCCCGGCGTTCCGGCTCCGGGGCAAGCGACACGAGGAAGGTGGCCAGGACAACAGCGCCAATGACTATGGCCGCGGCAATCAAGTAACCCGTGCGTCTGCCCATGTTAGTGCTCCATGTCCGCGGTCCAAGCGCCACCGAGCGCCCGGTGCAAAGCCAAGCGCGCGTAGCCTAGGTCGCGCTTGCCGCCGGCCAGTGCCGATTCGGCGCTGACTAGAAGCTGGCGAGCCCCCAAGTAACCCCCATAGTCCACCACGCCAGCCAAATAGCGCTGCTCCTGCAGTGCCGCCTCGGCTCGAGCGGCCTCCAAAAGAGTGCTCAGCAGGGTAACGCGGCGACCGCTGCTCTCCAACCCGGTCAACGCGGCTTCGACCTCGCTGACGGCCGTCACGACCGCGCGCCCGAACGCCGCACCAGCCTCGGCGAGCTGGGCTTCGGCAAGCGCCACGTTGCCGCGTAGCCGACCGCCTTGGAACACTGGTAAGAGCAGGTTCGCACTCAGATTCTCGAACCACTGATCCGGATCGAACCACTCGCCGGATTCCGTCGCCTGCAAACCGATGGAACCGGACAGCGACAACGACGGCAGCAACGCCGCCCGGTGGGCGCCCACCGCGAAGCGGGCAGCCTCCACCCGCTGCCGCGCGGCGCTGACGTCGGGCCGCTGCGCCAGCAGGTCCGCAGGGATTCCCGTCGGCACCGGGGCGGACGGTGCAGCCGGTTCGAGCGCGTCCGGCAGCAGTCCCTCTAAATCGCCACGATGCCCGCCGAGCAGGATCCAGAGCCGCCCTTCGGCGTCGGCAAGACGACTCGTCATGCGCGGCAATTCGGCCTGCGCATCGGCCAGGCTGCGCTGCGCGGCATAGACATCGCGAACATCCGTCAAGCCGCGCTCGTAGCTGTCCGCCGCCAACGATGCCTGCTCTTCGAAAATCGCGGCCATTTCGGTGGCCAGACGCCGCTGGCAACGCAGATCGACGATTTCGAGGTAAGTCGCAACCGTTTCCGCCAGAACGCCAATTTGCGCAGCCTGAAAATCCGCCTCGGAGGCCAGGTGCTCCGCGCCCGCAGCCAGCGCTGCATTGCGGTGGCGGCCCCAAAAGTCCGCCTCGTAGGCGAAGTTCGCGCCCAGTGTGTAGGTGGTCAGGTCGAGCCGGTCCGGCAGCGTGACGCCAAAGGCCTCGGTCACTTCGGAGCCGAGCCCGAGTTCGTCAAGCTGGGCACCCAAGCCGGCGTTGGTTGGCGCATCAAACCGGCTCGCGCCAAGCGACGCCTGGGCAGTCGGAAAGCGCGCCGCAGCGGCGATGCGCGCCCGCGCCCGGGCCTGATCAACCCGGGCAACGGCTTGCGCGAGATCGAAGCTTCGGCCGAGCGCCGTGTCCATGAGCCGGTCGAGAACCGGGTCCGCAAAGGACTTCCACCACTCGATCGATTGGATCCGACCCTCCGTCCCCGTTCCAGCAACCTCCTGCGAACGATCCAACCCCGCCTCAGAGAGCGGGGCCGGCGGCGCCAAGGAACAAGCGGCCACCAGCAATCCCATGAGCGCAACGGACAGCGCCGCCGACCAACTGCGCGACGGCGCCCTAGTAGCCGACAGCGGCAGCTGGGGCCTCAATGCAGTGGAGGAGAATGCGACCCTCATGGGTCAACGGGATGCGGGCACTCGGTCACTCTAAGCCCAACGCCTCTACGTTGCAGCGAACCCTATACCCCGACTCTTGGCAAATCAATTGCTTGCTTTGCCGGGTCACCTCTGGGACCGCATGGACGCCGTTTTTCACGCAAGGCTACAGACCGGGCGCCGCCAACAGGCAGATGGCTCCCTCCTCTCCCCGCAAGTCGTGCCGCTGCAAGCTCCCCCGGGGGGCTAGGCAGGCTTGCTCGGCAGCCAGGCGCAAATCGCCAACTCGCACCGCGCCGCCGACGGCCATGCAGAGCGCGTATGGCGCATCGGGCGGCAGGGCAATGGGGCGCTGCGGGCGCAAGGCCGCGCGCCAGACGCCAAAGTCATCGAAGGCGGCGACCCGCTCCACACCGGGGGCGACCTCCTCGAACGACGGCGACAGCGGCGGCTCCAAACTCATGCGGGCAATCGCCTCCTCGCTGTCCCAATGCCCCTGGGTGACCACCTTCTGGGCAAAGGAAATGATGCGGCGCTCATAAGTCGGCGTTTGAAACTCAACGACTCGCACCCCGTGCTGCAGGGCGTGCGGCATCCAAGGCGGCAGGGCCACCACGTCGCCGACCCGCAGCGGCGAGGAAGCGGTGAACGCCTCCATGAAGGCTCGCTTCTCGCCTTCCGCATCCCCCCGGGGACGCTCGCCCCGGTCGATGGCGCGGCGCTCCCGCTCATAGGCGCGCACGGCCTCAAGGTAAGCGGCGCGAAAGGCTGCATCGTTCCCGTAGGCCCGCCGCCGCGCCTGATTCATGCCGAGGCGGATGCGCCCGCAGCCATCGGGCCAAGCCGTGGGGTCGATGGCGGTGACGACGTACA
>CAZRBP010000331.1:0-2737 GCA_964598305.1 uncultured Pseudomonadales bacterium
CGCGGCGGTGGTCTGGAACTACCCCATCACGGAGGCGCGGCATGCGGAGATGCGCACCCAACTGGAGCAGCGGGCGGCGGGGCCGGCAGCCGCGGGCTAGCGCACTGTCGTCTATCTGACGACGATGGCCTCTTCGTTCCAAGGGGAGAGCGGTTCGCCGGTCTCGGCCTGAAAGGCGGCGGGCAGTTCCTCGGTCATGTGCAGGGTGGCGGCCAGACGGCCGAAGCCGACGAAGAAGGCCACGGTCATGCCCAGTTCCATCGCCTGCGCTTCGCTGAAGTGGTCCTTTAGGCCGTCATAGACAGCGTCATCGATGGCCAGGTGATTGGTGGCGAACAGGTCGGCGAAGGCGATGGCTGCCTGTTCAGCATCCGTGAGGTTGTCCGCGCTGGGCGGGTCGGCGAGTTCGCAGACCAAGTCCTCGGTAACGCCATCGGCCACCGCATCGGTGTAGCGGATGGCCATGCAACTGCGGCACTGATTGTGGAAGGCCACCCGCAGCCGCACCAGTTCGACGAGCCGCTCGGGCAGGGTGCGATGCATCTTGAGCGAGCCGCCGAACGCGGCCACCCCCTTGGCCAGCCCCGGGCAGTGGGCAAACATGCGCATCAGCCCCTGCTCCAAGGGTGTGGCGGTATCGGGCCGGGTCATTTCCCTGAGCGCGGGGTCCCAGTGTTCGGGTTCGATCTTGCTGATTCGGGTCATGGGGTGCGGTTCCTCAGGTGGCAGCCCTTCGTGGGTGGTCGCGAAAGCTTGCCACGGCGGATGCAGGGGTTCAATGCGTCCCCTGTGCACGTAAGGGTAATTTCCTACATTGCGTTGAGAGATTGGCTAAAGACGGGAAGGTCTCCAAGAGGTTTGAATCAGCTTTTTTCAAACCTGAGAAAGGGGCATATACTCATGAAACGGGCGCTTAAAGAACTTTCGGACATGAGCACAAACCTCGAGGCCACTGGAATCGAGCGACCGCAGGCGGCGGCAACCCTTGAGGCCATCGCCAACTCGATTGAGAAATTCGCAGTCACTCCGGAGTTGCTGCGGAAAACCCTTGAGGAGTCCCAAGAGGCTTGGTACCAACGCATCAAAAAGGAGATGGACCTGCGGTTCGGGTCGGTCAACCATCAATTCAAAGTCGCCGATCGAAGCGTTGACCAACGTTTCGATTCGGTCAACAGGCAGTTCGAAAGCACCAAGGAGAACGTTAACCAGCGTTTCGATGCGGTCAACAGGCAGTTCGAAAGCGCCAGGGAGAACGTTGACCAGCGATTCGATGCGGTTGACCAGCGCTTGGATGACATCATCACCAATGTCAACGACTTACGGCAGCAACAGCGGGTGGACTCCACCAAGCTGTTCAACTTGATGCTGGCCATCGCTCTCGGCATGGCGGGTGTCACGGGTGGTTTGATCTTCGGCCAGTTTCTCTAGTAGGGAACCAACCGCGGGCCTGCCGATGCTTGTTGTCGGCGAAAGGGCGGTGCGGTCGTTTTTCAACCCGCGATCGGGGCTGTCGGGTTAGCGCAATTGTTGCCTCCAGCACCCACCAGGCGGGCCGAGCGGAAACTGGCGCCGCACCCCAACCTCAAGCCACAGGCTTTCCTGCGACAGCCTGTGCGCGGGGCGCTGCCGCTGGGCCAGGGCGTGGTCCTGGACACCTTCGCGGGTGCCGGTTCAACGTTGGCCGCCTGCAATGCCGTGGGCTACGAGAGCATTGGCATTGAGAAGGACCGGGCGTACTTCCTCACCGCCGTTGAGGCTAGTCCCCGGCTAACGAGTTATCCCCCCAAGAAAGCTGCTATGCCTTGTAAACCCAGCTCTCCCGGAGCTTCTTGATCCCGTCGGCATGAAGCGTAGCGGTTCTGGTGCCCGACTCATCCCGGGGAGAGCGCCTCCGCTTGAACCACGAATTCCCGCCAAGGGTCATGGGCGTAGTCCGGGTGGGCAGGCCGCATCAAGGGGCGCCCCACGATGATCCGGCGGCTCGATGCCTTGACCATCGCGCAAAGTTCCGCAAGCTCCGCGCTTCGGGTGGCCCACGCCTCCTGAACGAGTGACTCGATTGCGGAACGGTCGTAGTGAAAGGCGCAAGCCAGATCGTACCCATCACGGGCTAGAAGCTTGCCCCCGTCAATGGCGCGGCCCAACAATTTTCCCCTGAGTATGTCGTAGGCCGGGATCATGAGGGTGCCAGTTTGCTCCTCGCGGTCTAGGGTGGTGGGGTCGAAGTGGTATGGCGAAGGCGAATTGCGCCAGAAGGCTGCGGGACCGAAACAAGGAAAGCTTCGGCTTGCCGGAAAGGCCAAACCGGCTGGGCATGGGGGCGTCCTCCCTGCTAAAATCCCATGACCCCATCCCCGGCGGTGCGCCACATGAGCGCCTTGTCGCGCATGGGGTTCTCCGGCAGGTCCGGCACTTGGATCTCCGGGTGCAGGATGCGGATCAGCGCGTTCCACTCCGGGCCGGTTTCCGCGCCGCACCGAACAACCAGCCGGCATACCTGCCGTGTGCTTGCCCGTCCGTCAAACGCCGCGCGCCGGGTTTCCCTCGCCTGCATGTTCAGCAGGGCTTCACGCAAGGCGAACCGGCGCTCCTCGTCCGGCGCGTCCCCCGCTCTGGCCCACATGATGAAGTCCCGTTCGCTGATGTTGACGGGGCTGCCAGCCAAGTGCTTCTCCAAGGCCAGGCCAAGTTCGCCGCAGCCGTGGGCGTGGGCGCGTGGCCGCTCATCGAACGGGTC
>CAZRBP010000332.1:0-2735 GCA_964598305.1 uncultured Pseudomonadales bacterium
TAACTCATCGGCGCGCCGGTGACGTGGCCGCCGATGGGGATGGCGGCGATGAAGGCGCCGTTGGCCTTGTCGATGGCGTTGAGCGTGCTGAGCGATGAGTTCTTGTAGAACAGGAGTTCATCGGTGACCAGCACGGAGGAATTGCCGATCACGGTGGGGTCCTGGGCGCCCGACGCCTGCCAGGCGATTTCGCCGCGGCTCAGGTCGTAGGCGGTGATGGCCGAACCGCGGCCGGGGTAGGGCGAGGCGGTGTTGGGGCCGAAGAAGAGCTCTGGGCGGCCATAGTAGAAGTTGGGCCGCCCGCCGTGTTCCAGGCGCACCACATGAGTCAGCGGCCCGAAGCCTGCCACGAAGAGCCTTTGCGCCCCCTGATCGTAGGCCGCGCCGCCCCAGTTGGCGCCGCCGCCCTCTCCGGGGGTGATGACCAGCCCCTTGGTGGTCGGTGGTGTGTACAGCGGGCCGGTGTCAAAGTCTTGGGCGGAGGCCGCATCGATCAGATCGTCGCGGCTTGCGCCTTGGCGCACGAAAGGCGGCGGCTTGGTGGGGATGGGTTGCGTGGGGGAGGCCACTTCGCCCGGCACGTTGGAGGGCGGCACCGGCACCTCCGGGATCGGCCAGACCGGCGCGCCGGTCTCCCGGTCCAGCACATAGACGAAGCCCTGCTTGCTGACTTGGGCCAGGGCCTTGATGGCCCGCCCGTCCACGGTGATGTCGGCCAAGTTCGGTGCGGCCGGCAAGTCGTAGTCCCAGATATCGTGATGTACGGTTTGGTAGTGCCAGACCCGCTTGCCGGTGCTGCAGTCGAGCGCCACGACGCTGTTGGCGAACAGGTTGTCGCCGGGCCGGCGTCCGCCGTAGTAGTTGTTGGTGGGGCAGCTAACTGGCAGATAGACATGCCCCAAGTCCGCGTCCACGCTCATCGGCGCCCAGACGTTGGTGTTGCCGTTGACTTGCCAGGAGTCCTCGCCCCAGGTCTCGATGCCGAACTCACCCGCCCGGGGAACCGTGTGGAAGGTCCAGCGGAGTGCGCCGGTGGCCAAGTCGAAGCCGCGCACGTCGCCGGGTGGCGACGGCGGCAGCACTTCCCCATCGTGGACGCTGGTGCCCACCACCAGCACGTCGCCGCACACGGCTGGCGGTGAGGTGGCGCCCAGTTGATTGCGCACCCCGGCGAGGTCCGGCACGTTGGGTTGGTCGTGGGCATTGTCCAGGCGCACGGCGCTTTCGTTGAGGCGCGGCACCCCGTCGAGCAGGCTGATGGTGCCCGGCACCGGGCCTCCGAAGTCCGGATCCGGCTCGCCGCTGATCGGGTTCAGGGCCATCAGCCGGGCATCGCCTGTGGCCATGTAGAGGAATTTGCGGCCCCCGTGCTCGGCGTACGCCAATCCCCGGTGCAGGAAGCCGTTGTTGGGCGGAATGCCGTAGTTGTAGGACTGGCTGTCATGGACCCAAAGGGTTTCGCCCGTGACGGCGTTGATGGCGGCCACTTGGCTGAACGAGGTGCTGGTGTAGAGCACCCCGTCGATCATCAGCGGGGTGGCCTCGAACACCGCGTTCTGCACCCCGTCAACTTCGTTGTCCGGCGATGACCAGCGCCAGGCTACTTCGAGCTCGGCCGCATTGTCCTTGTTGATCTGGCTTAAGGGGGTGTGCTTGGCGCTGCCGAGGGTGCCCGCGTAGTTGGGCCACATGCCGTCTTGGATGCCGTCGCGGAGGATGGACCGGGACGCCACCACGTGCACTTCCACGTGATGCGGATCGCTGTCCGTTTGGCCGTCGTTGACCACTAGGCTGACTTCGTAGTCGCCGACCGCATCGGCCGTGAACACGGCCGTTTTGCCGCTTTCGGCCAGGGTGCTCTGGCTGCCGCTGGGCCTGGCGACGAACTGCCATCGGTAGCTTAGGCCGTCGCCATCGGGGTCTTGGCTCAGGCCGCCGTAGAGGGTGACTTCGGCATTGAGCAATGCCACTTGGCCAACGCCGGCATGGGCGGTGGGGGCCGAGTTGGTCAGCGGTGGCGGAGGCTGCGCGGGTTGCGGTGCCGGTGCGGCGCTGCTGCCGCCGCCCCCACCGCAAGCGCTCAACAAGATGCCCGGGGCCACCGCCAACAGCGCGGCCAGGTGCCGTTGGCGGCTTGGGCGGGGCGCGTTCACGGTCGATCAGCGTGACCCTAGGCGCTGGTGATGGCCTCCAGCACTTTCGCCGGATGGTCCGCCGCCCGGCTCACCCGCCGCCAATGGCGGCGCACCCTGCCGTCGGCACCGATCCAGACCGTGGACCTAATGACGCCGACCGTCTTCCTGCCGTACATCGTCTTTTCGCCCCAAGCGCCGTAGGCCGCCATCATCTCCCGGTCGGGGTCCGACAGCAGAGCGAAGGGCAATTGGTACTTATCGATGAACTTGCGGTGCGACGCGCCCTCATCGGGCGAGACGCCGAGCACGGCGACGCCCGCCGCTTCATAGTCGCTCCACAGGTCGCGAAAGCCGCAGGCCTCCTTGGTGCAGCCCGGGGTGTCGTCCTTGGGATAGAAGTAAACCACCAGATCCCGCCCCGCAAAGTCCGCCAGGGACACCGCCGCGCCATCGGTGTCGGCCAACGTAAACGCCGGCGGCGCCTCGCCTTCAATGATCGCCATGAAAAGCCTCCTGTGTTCGCAAAGGGCAAGTATAAGCCGGGCGGCGATGCGATCATCCGTTCTGCTGCGCTGACGTGCAGGGGAGCGCCCTTGACCT
>CAZRBP010000333.1:0-2727 GCA_964598305.1 uncultured Pseudomonadales bacterium
TCCGCGCCGACCTCCACGTGGCACTGCAGTCCGTAGGCGTGCGGTCCCACTCGAAAGGCCTGCACGCGGCAATCGGCGGAGCTGGCCAGCAGCGTGGCATTGGCGGGCAGCTCGGTGACTTGTGCGCCGTGCCACTGGAGCACGGTCATGGGGTTGGGCAGGCCGCTTAACAGCGCATCCGACTGGCCCGCCGGGGTTTGCGTGATGGTCATGACGCCCACTTCAGGGGTGCCCGGCGCCACGGTTCCGCCGAGTGCGTCCGCCAGCAGTTGGTGGCCTAGGCAGATGCCAAGGAAGGGCCGCTGCAACTCGGTCACGAACTGCCGGATGGCCGCCTTCTCCGGCACCAGCCAGGGGTGGGCGGCCTCCTCCCAGACATCCTGGGGCCCGCCCATGACCAGCAGGCAATCGTAGGCGGCCAGCTCGGGAATCCGGTCGCCTTGGTCGAGGTGAACCACGTCCCAATGCACGCCGTCCTCGGCAAAGCAGTCCCGGAAGGTGCCCGGGTGCTCCACATCGACGTGCTGGAGCACCAGCACTCTCAAAGCTGGCGCACTCCGTCCGCGTCGGCGACCAGCACCAGATCGGCTCGGTTGGCGGCGAACAGCCCGTTGCAGACCACGCCGACGATGTTGTTGATCTCCTGCTCCAGGGCTCGGGGGTCGGCGATGTCCAAGCCGTGGACATCAAGGATGAGGTTGCCGTTGTCGGTGGTGAAGCCTTGACGCCATTCCGGTTCGCCGCCAAGCCCCACCAGCGCCCTGGCCGCCAGCCCACGGGCCATGGGGATGACTTCCACGGGCAGGGGGTAGGCCCCTAGGCGCGCAACCATCTTGGAATCGTCCACGATGCAGACGAACTCGTCCGCCGAGGCGGCGACGATCTTCTCCCGGGTCAGGGCGCCGCCGCCGCCCTTGGTCAGGCAACGGCCGGGGTCCACCTCGTCGGCACCGTCCACGTACACGGCTACCGACGGGGCGGCGTTGAGGTCGATGACCGGAACGCCGTGGCCGCGCAAGCGTTCGGCGCTCGCCGCGCTGCTGGCCACGGCGGCGTCGAACTTGTGCTTGACCCCCGCCAAGGCGTCGATGAAGCAGTCGGCGGTGCTGCCGGTGCCGACGCCGACCACCGTCTTCGGCGCCAAGCGCGGCTCGATGTAGGCCAGCGCCGCTTCCGCCGCACTGCGTTTCAGCGCTGCTTGCGCCATACTCTCACCCCCTCGCCTTAGTTTGCTGGCCGATCTGCCATGTTGGAGCCCTACGTCAAGAAAATCCTCGCCGCCCGCGTGTACGATGTCGCGAATGAAACCCCTTTGCAATACGCAAGGGGCATTTCCGAGCGCTTGGGCCGCGGCTTCGATGTGCTGTTGAAGCGGGAGGACCTGCAACCCATCTTCTCCTTCAAGCTGCGCGGCGCCTACAACAAGATGGCGCAGCTTTCCGCCCGCGAGCGGGCCAAGGGGGTGGTCGCCTCATCCGCGGGCAACCATGCCCAGGGCGTCGCCCTCGCCGCCCGTGAACTGCAAATCCATGCCCAAGTCGTAATGGGCCGCAACACGCCGTCCATCAAGGTGCAGGCGGTGCGCGACCTCGGCGCCGAAGTCATTCTGCACGGTGATGGCTACGACGAGGCCGCGGCCAAGGCGCTGGCGCTGGCCCAGGCCGAGGGCCGGGTGCTGGTCCACCCTTACGACGACGCCCAAGTAATTGCCGGCCAAGGCACGGTGGGCGCGGAGATCATGAACCAATGCCCGGACGCCGACGCGGTGTTCGTGCCGGTGGGCGGCGGCGGCCTGATCGCCGGGATCGGCGCCTACGTCAAGTACCTGCGGCCCGCCACCCGGGTGATCGGCGTGGAGGCGGAGGGCTCGGCCTGCCTGCAAGCGGCGCTGGCCGCCGGCCGCCGGGTGCGCCTGCCGCTTAAAACCCTTGACCGTTTTGCGGAAGGGGTGTCGGTGGCGCAAATCGGCCGGCTGCCCTTCAAGATCGCCCGCGACTGCGTCGATGACGTGGTGACCGTCTCCACCGATGAGATTTGCGGCGCGGTCAAGGACGTGTTCGACGACGCGCGCTCGGTGGCGGAGCCTGCCGGCGCCTTGGCGGTCGCCGGCCTCAAGAAGGCGGTCGAGTCCGGCCGCCTCCCGGCCCGACGGGGCGGGAAACGCCGCTGCGTGGCGATCATCAGCGGCGCCAACGTCAACTTCGACCGGCTGCGCCACATCTCCGAACGGGCCGAAGTGGGCGAGCAGCGGGAAGTGGTGCTCGGCGTCACCATCGATGAACAAGCTGGCAGCTTCCGGCGCTTTTGCGGCGCCCTCGGCTCCCACGGGGTCACGGAGTTCAACTACCGCTTTGCCGATGCGGACCGGGCGCACATCTTCGTGGGCCTGCAAGTGGCATCGGCCGACGACCGGGCGGCGGTGACCGGGCGCCTGGCCGCCGCGGGCTATCCGGTGGTGGACATGACCGACAACGAGACCGCCAAGCTGCACGTGCGGCACATGGTCGGCGGCCACGCCTTCCGGGCCAAGCCGGAATTGCTGTACCGCTTTGAGTTCCCGGAACGCCCCGGCGCCCTGCTCGAATTCCTAGAGGGCCTGGGCAGCCATTGGAACATCACCATGTTCCACTACCGCAACCACGGCTCCGCCTGGGGCCGGGTGCTGGCCGGATTCGAAGCCGGGCCGGAGGAGCGCAGCGCCCTGTCCGGCTACCTCGACCGCATCGG
>CAZRBP010000334.1:0-2704 GCA_964598305.1 uncultured Pseudomonadales bacterium
TCTTCATCGGCTCGGTCATGGCCATCCTCATGTTCCTCAACGTCTGGCTCATCATTTGGCCGAACCAGAAGATCGTCATCGCCTCCAACGAGCAAATCAAGGCTGGCGGGGAGGCCCTGCCGGAAGCCGCCGGCGCCGCCCCGAAGGCCGCCTTGGCGTCGCGCACCAACGTTCTGTTTTCGGTTCCCATGCTTTACTTCATGGGATCGAGCGCCCACCTGCCCAGTGGAAACTTAATCGGCGGCAACATGACCGCGCTGATCCTTCTGCTCATCATCATCGCGGCCTTGGAGCTGAACGCCATCTTTGGCAAGCAGGGGCCCTTGACCACCGTGAAGGGCGTCATCACGTCCGGCTTCGTGCTCTGGGCCGTCATGCTCGGCGTGCTGGTGGTCACCGGGTAGCAGCGAGCGCGGTTCGGGAAACAGTCGATGTCGGAGCCGTCGTCCGCCTCCAGCATATCCACCGCCCCGGATGACGCTCGGCGGCGTCCGGCGGGCGGTGGCCGGCCGCGCCCAGGCGGCAATGGCCGGGGCGGGGGCCGGTCGATCGCCATCAATCTGGTGGTCGCCGCACTCGTTGCCGGCCTCGGCGTTGCCGGCTGGTTCATCGCCAACCAGCATCAGTTGCTGGTCGAGGAGCAGCGCAAGGCGGCCGAGGCCGACAGTCGCTTGCGGGCCTTGGAGGACCGCCTGCGCATGACCGATCAGGTCATGAGCGAAACCGAGGCGGAAACCGACGAGGAGATCAACTTCTGGGAATCCGAGGTCCGCAAGCTCTGGGCGGTGGCCAACGAGCGCAACAAGAAGTGGATCCAGGACAACCAGAAGCTGCTGCAGACCCAGAAGACCGCCATCGCCAGCCTGCAAAGCTCCGACCGCACCCTAAAGAGCGCCGTGGACCGCCACGACAAGGCGTTCAACCAACAGCAGGCGCTAATCGATCAACGGGCCAGCATCGAGCTGCAGCTTCAGCAGGTGCTCCGGGGCCAGCGGGATCTCGTGGATCGGGTCAACGCCGCCACGCAGACCGCGGCGGCCTCCAGCAGCCGTGTGACCGAAAACGAGCAAGCCATTGCCGCCATCGATGCCTACCGCGTCCAAGTCAACACGCGGCTGTCGAGCATCGAGAGCCAGCTACGAAGCTTGGCGGCGCGTCCGGCACCCGCTGCGTTCGAGGCACCCAACTGATCCATTTCAGTGGCCTTCGGAGAGCGTGAGGGGCGGCGTTTGGGAACATGGCCTGCCAACGCGGACAATCTCACCCGACTACCGCATTGGTTAGCGCTTGATGATTTGCCGATGCGGGTACGGTATTTCGATGCCGTGTTCCTGGAACACATCCCAGAGCGCCAGAAACACTAGGCCCTTCACGTTCGTGACGCCGTTCTGCGGATCCTCGATCCAGAAACGCAGCACGAAATCGAGCGAGCTCTCGCCAAATCCAACCACATGACAGAGCGGCTGCCGAGATTGAACCACCCGGGGGCTCGCGGCCAAGGCGGCTTCTGAGGCAAGGCGGCGAACCAGATGGGGGTCGCTTTTGTAGGCCACCCCAAATTCAATCTGCATGCGCACTTCAACATCGCTGTGTGACCAGTTGATCACCTGCTTCGACACAAAGTCCTCGTTTGGAATCAACAATTCCTTGTTGTCGCGGGTGATCACGCCGACATAGCGGGCCCGCATGTCCTTGACCCAGCCAAAGGTGTCGTCCACTTCGATGACATCGCCCGGTTTGATGGACTTGTCCAGCAGCAGGAACAGGCCGCTGAGCAGATTGGATACTTGATGCTGCAGCCCGATGCCAATGCCGACCCCCAGAGCGCCTGTGAACACAGCCAAAGCGGCAAAGTTTGTGCCCACGCTGGCCAAGGCGACGATCACCGCCAGCGCGATCATGGAGAAACGCACCACCTTGCCCAGCAGCACTTGGGCTCTTGGGCTGATTTCTGAATGGCCTTGAATCTGTTTCTGAACAAGCCCGCTTAATGTCACGGCGATCCAAAGCAGTACGGCGAACAGCAGGGCGGCATGCAGCACGGTGAGGATGGACACCTTGGAACTGCCAATGGGCAACGCCACGGCGTCAAGGACGGCGATTGCCGCACCGAGCAGGCCCAAGATGTTGAGCGCCGCCACCACCCAAGCGAAGAGGAAGATCAGATTCGCCGCCAAGCGGTTAGCAACTAGCGACGAACTGACCCGAATGAGCACCCAAGCGTTCAAGAGGCTCGCAACTATGACGAGCAGGGTGCTTTCCTCGGCGAGGTCAAGCTCGGCCAAAATGCCGACGGCCAGCCAGACCGCAACGAGGAACAGGATGGCGGCTAGGTGGTTCGCCACCTCCCGTGCAAGCCGGCCAGCGCCCGAATCGGGGCGGTGCCTAGCAATCCATTGCTCGAATGCCGGCTTGAGAGGGCGGGCCGCAAAGTAAACCGCGACCGTCAAAATCAGCAAGCCAGACAGTTGCCAGAACACCGCCCAAATCAGCAGGTGCTCAATCGACCAAGACACAAGCGCGTTGGACCAACCGTCAATTACGGGAAGCCAGTTGCTCATACCCGTGCTCCATTGAACTGACAACGTTGCATCAATTCAGCGCATTGTCCACGAACGCATTCGACGTCCAGAACCAGCGCTCAGCCGACCACCTCGTCCACGGCCTCGCGCAGCACCGCGGTCATGGTGTCGATGTCGCTCTC
>CAZRBP010000335.1:0-2687 GCA_964598305.1 uncultured Pseudomonadales bacterium
GCCTGGCGGAGGTCGGCGACTGGATCATCGACTGCGGCACCGAGGCGGAGTTCCTCGCCCGCGCCGAACGCGCCCGAGATCGGGATCGGGATCGCTAGTCAGGCAGCGCCCGCCCGCAAGGGCAGGCCGGATGGGGCCTCAATGGGGCGTTTACGTGGTCCGCGGCCACGCAGAAGGCTCCCGCCTGACGGAGCAGCTCAAGGCGGGGCTGGAGCTTCACAGCCGCTTTTCGGTTGAGTGACGGCCTCGTTTTCCGGTTTTGACCCTGGATTCGCCCTTGTTTTCCTGACGAAAGCTTTTTTTGTGATTTTTGATTGATTACTGGTGAACAGGGGCTAGAATGGCGTTGCGCCGCGCTTGGCAAGGGCTGTATTATTCGTCCGGCCTTGGCATCAGCGGGGCCTCGGGCCTTTGGGTTCCGACGACAAGACTCAACCAGAGAACGGAGAATCAAATGATCAGACAAATGGTACGGTCGGCGGCCTTGTTTGCGGCGGGCCTGCTGCTCGCCAACCTCGCCTGGGGCCAGGCGGCGGTGCTGAGGCAGACGTCCAGCATGGCGGCCTACGTCGCGACGGAGTACTTCGGCGGCGCGGAGCCGCGCGTGGTCCAGGTCAGCGCCATGGACTTGGACAATGACGCAACCACCCCCCAGCGGCGTCCCTACGTGCAGCTCGCCTTGTCCGGCGCTGCCGTCACTGACGGCAACGTGGCGGAGATCACGTTCACGCTGAATGGGGCGACCTTTCAACAGTCAGCCAGCCCGACCCACCTCGACCAGCGCGCCACAAGTTGCGCCGAAGCCGCAGCAACAATTGGCGATGAGATCGAGGCTATGGTCATTGAGGGCGGTGCGCGCGGGGACACAAGCGTCACCTACCGGGTTGAAGTGACGGACGCGAGCGCCGACGGCGATCTTGCAATAGGCCAAGCGCTTTGCTTCTGGGTTCCCGACCTGTCGGTGACGCTGGCGACCCTTGATGCGGAAGCGACGCCGCCGGTGCAAGGCGTGAGCGTGACGGCCAGCGCAATCAAGCCGACTGCCAGCACCGGGACTCCCTTCCCCTCGCGGATCAGCGGGGTGACGGACGTGGACGCCGATATGAGCGGCGCGGTTTCCGGGAGCGAGATTGGCAACGCCCCCAATGTGGACGTGAGGATATTGGAGGCCACGCCGGCCCTGACGGCCGGCTTGGGCATGGGTGGTACGGCCTATGTGGTTGACCTTGCGAAGCGCCTGACGATCGGCAGGGGAGGCGTGCGGGATCCGAGCGCGGCCGGCACCGACGCCCCGATGGGCCTCTTGGTCGGCAGGCTCAGCGTTGGCGTGTCCCAAATGGACATCTGGGAGCTGGACGGCTCCGGCCTCCTCCCCAAAGACTCGGTTGATGGCAGCCTGAGCGGCCAGATCGACCTGACCGTCGGCGGGCGGTTCCAAAGTGGCGACAAGTTGGTCGTCGGCAGCGGCCCCACCGCATTGATGGGTGAGATAGAGGGCGGTATGGCTGAGGTGTCGGTGCAGATAGAGACGATCGCCGGCATGGACATCGTTTACGTTCCGGGCGGCGTGGATGCGTTGAAGCCGGGTACGTTCGCGGCGGCCGGGGCGCACCTCTTCAACGACCGGCGCAACCGCAACGGCCCGTTCGGGATGAGCACTGGCGAGCTCAAGTACTTCGGCATCGAAGTCGAGGGCTACGCCTACGGCGTGGTCCGGGGCAACGGCACCGACAGGTCCTTCGTGCGCGTCACCTGCGAGGCCGCGGCCAATTGCGCGATCTTCGCGGATTGCACGGGCGCGGACGGCATGGAGTACTTCGAGGCCGCGCCGCCGATTCCTGCCGGGGTGACCGTGGCATGGAGCAGCGACGACATTGAGGGCTTGATTGGGGACGGCTGGACGGCTGGCCGCGGCCGTTGCGATGTCTTCTCGAACGGGGAGCTGTCGGTTCAGCACCTGGTCCGCAGCGGCGGCATACTGGTCAACAGCTCGGCGGTGGTTGGCCGGAGCCTCGACCTGCGGGCGGACCGCGCCAGGGCGACGATCGACATGGTCGTGGACAACATCTGCGAATCCGTCGAGGGCCACATGGGCCGTGTGGGCGACCCCGATGGTGCTGACGACGACGCGACGACCCTCGCCGACAACATCAGCGCCACAGGCGCCACGCCGTGCAAGAGTGTCTTGGCTAGGGTTATTGGAAATGACATCGACCTCAACAGCATGGGCGCTACAGACTCCACCAACGGCTTATAGCGCCGTGCTGCTGGCGGTCGGCCGGCCCCAAGCGGGCCGACCGCCTTCTGGTTGAGCGGGGCGGGGGCGAACCCCCCGCCCGTCGGACCCCATCGGCCCCGGCCGCCCGCAAGGTGGCCGGGGCCTTCCTTTTTTTGCTAGGCCCGCTGCACGAACAGGCGCTGGCACTGAACCGCCCCGGAGGCCGGGTTCTCCATTCAGGCTCCAAGGTCGGCAACGACAGCCCGCGCTCCCGCTTTTGCCCCGATTTTGGCTTTTTTTTTTCGACGGATGCGTTTTTTTCATTTTCCTTGGTTGATATGGTGGGATTTGGGGCTAGAATGGGCTTGCGCCGCGCTTGGCAAGGGCTGTATTATTCGTCCGGCCTTGGCATCAGCGGGGCCTCGGGCCTTTGGGTTCCGACGACAAGACTCAACCAGAGAACGGAGAA
>CAZRBP010000336.1:0-2686 GCA_964598305.1 uncultured Pseudomonadales bacterium
TTCTCCGTTCTCTGGTTGAGTCTTGTCGTCGGAACCCAAAGGCCCGAAGCCCCGCTGATGCCAAGGCCGGACGAATCATATAGCCCTTGCCAAGCGCGGCGCAAGCCCATTCTAGCCCCAAATCCCACCATATCAACCAAAGAAAGGAAAAAAAGACGTATCAATCGAAAAAAAAAAACCGAAATCGGGGCACAAAGGGGGAGCGCGGGCTGTGTTTGCCGACCCTGGAGCCTGAGCGGGGAACCCGGTCTCCGGGGCGGTTCAGTGCCAGCGCCTGTTCGTGCAGCGGGCCTAGCAAAAAGGAAGGCCCCGGCCGCCTTGTGGGCGACCGGGGCCGATGGGGTCCGACGGGCGGGGGACTCGCCCCCGCCCCGGTCAACCAGATGGCGGGCGGCCCGTTTTGGGCCGGCCGCCTTTAGCCCAAGCTCCTAGAAGCCGTTGGAGTTGGTGCCGTCGGCGTCAACGCCGTTGGTGTCGTGGTTATCGGGAATAACCGCCGCCATTGCGCTACGGCACGCCGTGGCATTGTGGGCGCTGATGTTGTCGGTGAGGGTCTCCGCGTTGTCGTCAGGACCATCGGGGTCGCCCGCGCGGCCCAGGTGGCCTTCGACCGAAGCGCAGATGTTGTCCACGACCATGTCGATCGTCGCCCTGGCGCGGTCCGCGCGCAGGTCGAGGCTCCGACCGACCACCGCCGAGCTGTTGACCAGTATGCCGCCGCTGCGGACCAGGTGCTGAACCGACAGCTCCCCGTTCGAGAAGACATCGCAACGGCCGCGGCCAGCCGTCCAGCCGTCCCCAATCAAGCCCTCAATGTCGTCGCTGCTCCATGCCACGGTCACCCCGGCAGGAATCGGCGGCGCGGCCTCGAAGTACTCCATGCCGTCCGCGCCCGTGCAATCCGCGAAGATCGCGCAATTGGCCGCGGCCTCGCAGGTGACGCGCACGAAGGACCTGTCGGTGCCGTTGCCCCGGACCACGCCGTAGGCGTAGCCCTCGACTTCGATGCCGAAGTACTTGAGCTCGCCAGTGCTCATCCCGAACGGGCCGTTGCGGTTGCGCCGGTCGTTGAAGAGGTGCGCCCCGGCCGCCGCGAACGTACCCGGCTTCAACGCATCCACGCCGCCCGGAACGTAAACGATGTCCATGCCGGCGATCGTCTCTATCTGCACCGACACCTCAGCCATACCGCCCTCTATCTCACCCATCAATGCGGTGGGGCCGCTGCCGACGACCAACTTGTCGCCACTTTGGAACCGCCCGCCGACGGTCAGGTCGATCTGGCCGCTCAGGCTGCCATCAACCGAGTCTTTGGGGAGGAGGCCGGAGCCGTCCAGCTCCCAGATGTCCATTTGGGACACGCCAACGCTGAGCCTGCCGACCAAGAGGCCCATCGGGGCGTCGGTGCCGGCCGCGCTCGGATCCCGCACGCCTCCCCTGCCGATCGTCAGGCGCTTCGCAAGGTCAACCACATAGGCCGTACCACCCATGCCCAAGCCGGCCGTCAGGGCCGGCGTGGCCTCCAATATCCTCACGTCCACATTGGGGGCGTTGCCAATCTCGCTCCCGGAAACCGCGCCGCTCATATCGGCGTCCACGTCCGTCACCCCGCTGATCCGCGAGGGGAAGGGAGTCCCGGTGCTGGCAGTCGGCTTGATTGCGCTGGCCGTCACGCTCACGCCTTGCACCGGCGGCGTCGCTTCCGCATCAAGGGTCGCCAGCGTCACCGACAGGTCGGGAACCCAGAAGCAAAGCGCTTGGCCTATTGCAAGATCGCCGTCGGCGCTCGCGTCCGTCACTTCAACCCGGTAGGTGACGCTTGTGTCCCCGCGCGCACCGCCCTCAATGACCATAGCCTCGATCTCATCGCCAATTGTTGCTGCGGCTTCGGCGCAACTTGTGGCGCGCTGGTCGAGGTGGGTCGGGCTGGCTGACTGTTGAAAGGTCGCCCCATTCAGCGTGAACGTGATCTCCGCCACGTTGCCGTCAGTGACGGCAGCGCCGGACAAGGCGAGCTGCACGTAGGGACGCCGCTGGGGGGTGGTTGCGTCATTGTCCAAGTCCATGGCGCTGACCTGGACCACGCGCGGCTCCGCGCCGCCGAAGTACTCCGTCGCGACGTAGGCCGCCATGCTGGACGTCTGCCTCAGCACCGCCGCCTGGCCCCAGGCGAGGTTGGCGAGCAGCAGGCCCGCCGCAAACAAGGCCGCCGACCGTACCATTTGTCTGATCATTTGATTCTCCGTTCTCTGGTTGAGTCTTGTCGTCGGAACCCAAAGGCCCGAAGCCCCGCTGATGCCAAGGCCGGACGAATAATACAGCCCTTCCGAAGCGCGGTGCAACGCCATTCTAGCCCCTGTTCACCAGTAATCAATCAAAAATCGCAAAAAAAAAAGAGCTTTCGTCAGGAAAACAAGGGCGAATTCAGGGCCAAAACCGGAAAACGAGGCCGTCACTCAACCAAATAGCGGCCGTGCAGCTCCAGCCCCGCCTTGAGCTACTCCGTCGGGCGGGAGCCTTCCGCGTGGTCGCGGACCACGTAAACGCCCAACTGAGGCCCCATCCGGCCTGCCCTTGCGGGCGGGAGCTGCCTGGCTAGCGATCCCGATCTCGATCTCGGGCGCGTTCGGCGCGGGCCAGGAACTCCGCCTCGGTGCCGCAGTCGATGATCCAGTCGCCGACCTCC
>CAZRBP010000337.1:0-2678 GCA_964598305.1 uncultured Pseudomonadales bacterium
TGCGGCCGTACGCCCTGCGGGCAATGCCTGTGCAACCGCAACGAGGGCGACCTGCCCATGTACCTGCCGCAAAAGAACAACGACATCAACTGGTGCTTAGGCACCCAATCGGCCGTTTACCACTGCTCCACGGCCATCATCATCGCCCAAGGCCTCGAGTAGCGGGCGCCGTGAGGTTCGGGGCGCTCTTCATCCTCATGTTGGCGCTCGGTACCGCCGCTGCTGCGGTCGGCGCCGAGATCAACGCGGACCGGGCGCGCATCAACTACATGTTGAACTGCCAAGGCTGCCACCTGCCCGACGGCGGGGGCGTCGGCGACATCCCGCAAATGAAGAACTTCGTCGGCAACTTCCTTAAGGTGCCCGGGGGGCGGGCCTTCCTGGTGCAAGTGCCGGGCTCCGCCAACGCCGCCTTGGACGATGCGGCCCTCGCCGAGCTGCTCAACTGGATGCTCCTAGAAATCAGCGCAGACCAACTGCCGGCGGACTTCCAGCCCTACACGGGACCGGAAGTCGGCCAGTACCGCGCATCGCCCTTAAGTGATGTCAACGCCATACGGCTGCCGTTGATTCAGAAGATTGCCCAGCTGCCGGAGTAAAGGCGGCGCCTGTGGCGGCCTCA
The DNA here is from genome assembly GCA_964598305.1 of uncultured Pseudomonadales bacterium. Lineage (GTDB taxonomy): Bacteria > Pseudomonadota > Gammaproteobacteria > Pseudomonadales > Azotimanducaceae > Azophilus. The sequence continues at coordinate 623 of CAZRBP010000337.1, forward strand.
AGCGGTCAAGCCAGCGGCACCATCGCGGAGCGGCGAATTACCCGATCTCGTGTCAAGAGCGGCACATCATGTACGACGCTTGTTGCCGCGATCAGCTCATCCGCAGGGTCGCCGGTGAAATCGAGGCGGGTGGACATGCGCGCCACGGTAAAGTCGATGGGCCACAGGTGGATGCCGTTCAGGGTCCGGACCACCTGCCGATCGTCGAGATCAAGGTCGATGCGGCCGAGCTGCACAAGTTTCGAGAGTTCCCAAGGAACGATGGCCGACAACCCCCACTCCTCCGTCGATAGCAGGGTCTGCTCCCGTGGCCGCAATTCGCCCCGGAGGGCGTAAACCAGGATGTGCGTGTCAAGGTTCAGCATCGGCGTCCCAAAGCACGCCAGTGGATACGATGTCACCCCGTATCTCGATCTTGTGCCGCAGGCTGCCAATGAGCGGCTCGAAACGCCGCTCGTAGGGCAGGACGCAAGCCACTGGCCTGCCGTGCTTGGTCACCACGAGGCCGTCCGGACCAAGCTGATCCAGCAGCGCCAAGCACTGCTCCTTGAACTTTGCTGCTCCGATAGTTTGCATGGCTCCGGCCTCCTTGCAAGAACGGACATATTTTATGACCAGTTGCAAAAGTTGTCCATATCAGTTCTCCGAGCCAGCAGGGCGTAGGTGGCGCAGGATGTCGCCAGGGCGGGGAACACTTCGTGGAGGTGGGCCGACAGGCCGCTGACCAGCCAGGCCAGCAGCACCGGCACCCCGGTGGCCATGGCGCCGAGCGCCGCGCGGGCCGAGCCGCGCCGCCAGTGCAAGCCGAAAACGATGGCCGGGAAGAAGCAGACGGCGTACAGGCTGCCCGAGAAGATGGTCAATTCGATGATGCCCGCCGGCGGGTCCAGGGCCAGGGCGGCGGAGACGGCGGCGAATCCGATGATGCCCATGCGCGTCCAGGCGAGCGGCCGCTTGCTCGGCTTGATGGTCTTGACGATGTCGTTGTAGAGCACCGAAGCCGCTACCAGCAGCACGCTGTCCATGGATGACATGGCGGCGGCCAGGATGGCGATGATGAGGAAGTCCGACACCGCCAGCGGAAAGACGCTGCGGTCGTTGATCAGCAGCGGCACGATGTTGTCGGTGTCGGTGACGCCCTCAACCAGGAAGTGGGCGTACATGCCGATGGGATACAGGCAAAACTGCACCAAGGCGATCCCCGCCACCGACACCCACATGCCGACCTTCAGCGCCTTCTCATCGCGCAGGGCGTAGAAGCGGGCCACTTGCCGGGGATCGACCAGCAGCTTCAAGGAGCCGCTCAAGGCGATGCCCATGAGCACCACCAAGGGCACCGCGCCGCCGAACTCGAAGAGAACGGCGGTGTCCGGCCGCTCCCGCAGCTCCGGCAGAACGCTGACGCCGCCCGCCGCCGAGGTAACGAAGTAGAACATCAGCGCCGAGCCCGCCACCATCAGCAACCCCTGGGCCACGTCGGTGCGCACCACGGAGACGAAGCCGCCCACGGAGGTGTAGAGCATGACGATCACTAGGGTCACCCCAATGGCAGCGGTGTAGGGAATCTGCAGAAAGTGCTGAAACAAGGCGCCTGCGCCTTTGAAGATGGCCATCAGGTAGAGCAGGCTGGAGGCGACCACCACCAGTGCGGACACCAGCCGCAACGTTGGGGTCTTCGGGGCGAAGCGGGCGTGCAGCAGGTCCGGCAGGGTGAGGGCGTCCCAGTGCGCGGCGAAGCGGCGCACCCTCGGCGCCACGGTGGTCCAAGCCAGCCAAGTGAAGAACACGATGACCCCGGCGTAGGCCAGCCACGGCAGGCCGTAGTCGTAGCCTTTGCCGGCGTTGCCGATGTAGCTATTGGTGCTTGCGTAGGTGGCGAAGAAGGAAACCCCGATGACGAAGCCGCCGGCGCTGCGCCCGCCAACGTAGTAGCCCGCAACCCCTTTCGCCTGCCGCCGGCCCAGGTTGGCGTGATGCAGCAGCAGGCCGGTGTAGGCTGCGAGCAGCAGTCCGGCCAGCCAGTGCTCGGCCCACCAAGCGAGGGTCACGCCGGTCT
>CAZRBP010000338.1:0-2676 GCA_964598305.1 uncultured Pseudomonadales bacterium
CTCACCGGCAGCCTCGGCATCGGCTTGGCCTGGGGGAGTTGGTCGCATTTGCCTTGGTTCCAGGATTGGGGGAGGGCCTTTCTGGTCGTCGGCGTGCTCGGCGGCTTCACCACTTTTTCCGCGTTTTCCCTGGAGAGCCTCATGCTGATCAATGCCGGGCGTTGGGGCGCTGCCATTGGCTATGCGATGGCCAGCGTGGTCGGCTGCCTGCTGGCGGCTTGGCTTGGCCAACGCGTTTTGGGAGTTTGAGCGATGTTGGATCTCAAGCAACTGCGGCAGGACCCCGAAGAAGCCGCCCGGCGGCTTCAAGTCCGGGGCTTCGACTTGGACACGGCGGCCTTCCGTGCCCTGGAGGCGGAGCGCCGCCAGTTGCAGTCCCAGACCGAGCAGTTGCAGCAAGAGCGCAACGCCCGTTCCAAGGCCATTGGCGCGGCCAAGGCCCGGGGTGAGGACATCGCGCCCCTCGTGGCCCAAGTGGGTGACTTGGGCGAGCGCCTGAACACCGCCAAGGCAGCGTTCACGGGCCTCCAGGAGCGGCTGCATCGCTTTCTTTCCGAGATTCCGAACCTCCCCGACGCCTCGGTGCCCGAAGGCGCAACCGAAGCCGACAACCTGGAGCTCAGGACCTGGGGACGGATGCCGCAAATCGACTTCGAGCCCTTGGACCACGTGGACCTCGGCGCTGGCGGCGCCTTGGACTTTGCCGCCGCGGTGAAGATATCCGGCGCCCGCTTCGTGGTCATGAAGGGCGCGGCGGCCCGCCTGCACCGGGCGCTCACCCAGTTCATGCTCGACACCCACGTCGAGCAGCACGGCTACACCGAGGTGTACGCCCCCTACATCGTCAACTCGGCGTCGCTGTTCGGCACCGGCCAATTGCCGAAGTTCGCCGAAGAGCAATTCACCCTCGAAGGCGCGGACGGCATGCACCTGATTCCCACCGCGGAAGTGCCGGTCACCAACCTCTACCGCGACGTCATCATCGACGCCGACGCGCTGCCCATCCGCCATGTCTGCCACACGCCCTGCTTTCGCAGCGAGGCCGGCAGCTACGGCAAGGACACCCGGGGCATGATCCGCCAGCACCAGTTTGAGAAGGTTGAGTTGGTGCAGTTCGTGCGGCCGGAGGCGTCTTGGCAGGCGCTTGAGGAGCTGACCGGCCACGCGGAGGCCATTCTGAAGAAGCTGGACCTGCCCTACCGAACCGTGGCGCTGTGCGGCGGCGATCTCGGCTTCGCCGCCGCCAAGACCCTCGATCTCGAAGTCTGGCTGCCGGGGCAGGGCCGCTACCGCGAGATCTCCTCATGCAGCAACTTCCTGGACTTTCAGGCGCGGCGCATGATGGCCCGCTACAAGGAAGCGGACGGCGGCGGCAATGAGTACGTCCACACCCTGAACGGCTCGGCGCTCGCCGTTGGCCGCACCCTGGTCGCGGTACTGGAGAACTTCCAGGACGGTGCTGGCGGGGTGACCGTTCCGGAGGTCTTGAGGCCCTACATGGGCGGTGCGGCCAAGCTCGACCTCAACGCCATCTGAAGGAGGCGGGGGCATGGACTACCTGCCGCTGCACATCGATCTGCGCGGCGAGGACTGCCTGGTGGTGGGCGGCGGCGCGTTGGCGCTGCGCAAGATCGAGCTGCTGCTCAAGGCCAGCGCAGCGGTCACCGTGGTCGCCAAGGCCTGTTGCGATGCGGTGCATGGCTTGGCCCGAAGCGGCGCCGTGCAGTTGACGGAACGCGCCTACCGGTCCACCGACTCCGATGGCCGCCGGCTGGTGATCGCCGCCACCGACGATGCCACCATCAACGCCCAGATCTACGCGGACTGCCAAGCGCGCGCCATTTGGGTGAACACGGTGGATGCGCCTGACCTCTGCTCGGCGATCTTTCCCGCCATCGTGGACCGCGGCCCGGTCCAGGTCTCCGTTTCCACGGGCGGCCGGTCGCCCACCTTGGCCAGAATCGTGCGGGGCTGGATTGAAGCCCGCCTGCCGCCGCGTTTGGGTGCGCTGGCGGACTTTGCCGCCAAGCGCCGCGAACGGGTCGCGGCGGCGGTGCCGGAGTTGGGAAGGCGGCGGGCCGTCTGGGAGCAAGTCATCAACGGACCGGCCGCCGAGCGCTTGCTGGCGGGCGACACGGCCGGCGCCGAGGGGGCGTTTGAAGCAGCCCTTGGGGCCTCCGCCGGGGAGGGCACCGGCTTGGTGGCCCTGATCGGTGCCGGCCCGGGCGATCCGGAGTTGTTGACCCTCAAGGGCCTGCGGCTGCTTCAGGAGGCCGATGCGGTGCTCTACGACAACTTGGTTAACGAGCAAATCCTGGACTTCGCCCGCCGCGACGCGGAGCGCATCTATGTCGGCAAGCGGCAGCGCTTCGCCGGCGTGCGCCAAGCGGCCATCAACGAACTGCTCGCCGAACGGGCACTGGCGGGCCAGCGTGTGGTGCGCCTCAAGGGCGGCGACCCGTTCATCTTCGGCCGCGGCGGCGAGGAAGTGGAGACGCTGGCCGCCCGTGGCATCGACTGTGTGGTGGTGCCGGGCATTACCGCCGCCCTGGGCGCGGCCAGCACCGCCGGCATCCCCCTGACCCATCGCGACCTCGCCCAGTCCGTGCGCTTCGTCACCGGCCACCGGGTCAACGACCAAGTGAACCTGGATTGGCCGGAACTGGTCAATCCCCA
>CAZRBP010000339.1:0-2664 GCA_964598305.1 uncultured Pseudomonadales bacterium
ATGGCCTTCATCATCGCCACGCCGGTGTTCGCGGTGCTGCCGACGGCCTTCATGCCCATCATGCTGGGCGTTCTGTCCCGGCTCGACCCCTCGGGAGCCTTGGCCGGGTCGCATCCGGCCTTCGTGCTTCTTGGCGGTGCCCTGGCACCCTTCGTTGGCGGCTTCATCAGCGATGCCGCCGGTGGCTTCGGAGCCAACGGCGGGTTTGCGCTGCTCTGTTTTGCGGTGGGGATCGGCCTGTGCTGGCCCGTACTTTGGCGGGCGCAGCGGGGAGTGTAGTGCCACGGACCTTACGGGGTTTCACAGAATAGTCACAGTTGCCATCATCTGGTCAGGCGGAGTGGTATGCTCCACCCCTGCGGCCTAAGGCGCAGTTGGGGCCGCAATCGACCAAGGAATTTGCCGGAGCGGGGCGATGGGGAATATCGACGAGCTGAAACGTGAGGTCAAGGCGCTCAATGAGCGCATCTCCCGGCTGAGCGGCTCGGTTCTGCGCATCAGCGGGAGCCTTGACGTGTCCACGGTGCTGCGGGAGGCGGTGGACAGCGCCCGGGCGTTGACCGGAGCCCGTTACGGCGTGATCACGACCTTGGATGAAGGCGGGCAGCTCTTGGAGTTGGTCACCTCGGGGATGGCGCCGGACGAGTACCAGCGGTTCGAGGAATGGGCTGAGGGACAGCAGTTCTTTGAGCATCTGCGAGACCAGCCCAAGCCGTTGCGGGTTCCGAATCTGGCCAGCTATGTCCGTTCGCTTGGCTACGCTGCGGACTTCATCCCGGAGACCACCTTTCAGGGCACGCCGATGCGGCATCGGGGCGAGCCGTCGGGCGCCTTCTTTCTCGGCGCCAAGGAGGACGGAGGCGAATTCACGGACGAAGACGAGGAAATCCTGACGCTGTTTGCTTCGCAGGCGGCGTCCGCCATCACCAACGCGCGCACCTATGGGGCGGAGCAGCGGGCGAGGTCCGACCTGGAGGCGCTGATCGACACTTCGCCGATTGGCGTGGTGGTGTTCGACGCCGCGACCGGGCGGCCGCAGTCGGTCAACCGGGAGGCGCAGCGAATCGTGGGGGGGCTGCATATCCCGGGCAATTCGATCGAGCAGCAGTTGGAGGTCATCACCTGCCGGTTCGGGGACGGACGTGAGGTCTCCCTTGAGGAGTATCCCCTGTCTCGCCAGTTCGGCACCGCACAAGCGGTGCGCGCTGAAGAGATTGTTCTCTCGGTGCCGGATGGCAGAAGCGTGGCCATGCTGATCAACGCGACGCCGATCCGCGGCGAAGAGGATGAGATCGTGTCGGTGGTCGTCACGATGCAGGATCTGGAGCCGCTTCGGGAAGTCGAGCGGATGCGAGCAGAGTTTCTTGGCATGGTCAGCCATGAGCTGCGCGCTCCGCTGACCTCGATCAAGGGCTCGGCAGCCACCGTGCTGGGCACCGCCCAGCATCTCGACGCGGCCGAGATGATCCAGTTCTTTCGCATCATTGATCAGCAGGCCGACCACATGCGCGACCTGATCGGCAACTTGCTGGACGCCGGGCGCATCAGGGCCGGCATGTTGTCGGTCGCTCCGCAGCCTTCCCGGATGGCGGGCTTGATCGACCAAGCTCGCAACACCTTCATCAGCGGCGGGGGCCGGCAGGCCATACGAATTGACCTGCCGCCGGACCTGCCCCAGGTGATGGCCGACCGGCAGCGGATTGTTCAGGTTCTCAGCAACCTGCTCTCGAACGCGGCTCGGCATGCGCCGGAGACCTCCGTCATCCGCGTGGCCGCCGAACGGGACGGGGTTCATGTCCGGGTCTCGGTCGCGGACGAAGGCCAGGGAATTCCCCCGGAGCAACTCGCGCACATCTTCGACCGGCACGCTGCGCTGGCCGGCAGTGAGGGCGACGCCGATGGCTACGGATTGGGCTTGGCCATCTGCAAGGGGCTGGTGGAAGCCCATGGCGGCCGCATACGGGCGGAGAGCGACGGCGCGGACCGAGGCACCCGGATCACCTTTACTTTGCCGGTGGCGGACAGCTCTGTTGAAGCGCTCGCCCCACGTTCGGGCCAATCGATGGAAGCCTTGACAGGCACCCGCGTCCTTGTTGTGGACGATGACCCGCGCACGTTGCGCCAAGTCCGGGATGCCCTCGCGTCGGGGGGGTACATCCCCTTGGTGACCGGCGACCCGGCGGAACTGCCGGGGTTGCTCCGCTCGGAGCGGCCCGATTTGGTGCTGCTTGACCTCGTGCTCCCGGGTGCCGACGGCATCGAGTTGATGGCCAGCATCCCGGAACTCGCCAGCCTGCCGGTCGTCTTCATCTCCGGCTACGGGCGCGATGAGACCATCGCGCGGGCCTTGGAAAGCGGAGCCGTCGATTACATCGTCAAGCCCTTCTCGCCGACGGAGTTGAGAGCCCGGGTCGGGGCCGCATTGCGCCGGCGCGCTGAAGCCGAGCCTTTGGTGCTCGATGAACTGACCATCGACTACGACCGGCGCCGGGTGACGTTGGCCGGGCAACCGGTGTCGCTAACCGCGACGGAGTACGAGTTGCTGCGCGTGCTTTCGGTTAACGCCGGCAAGGTGCTGGACTACCAAACCCTGCTGAGCCAAGTGTGGGGAGAGCGGGAAATCCGCAATGCAGAAGTGGTGCGGACGTTCATCAAGCGGCTCCG
>CAZRBP010000340.1:0-2636 GCA_964598305.1 uncultured Pseudomonadales bacterium
GAACTGCTGGCGCTGGGCGCCGCCAACCTGGCGGCCGGAATCAGCGGCGCCACGCCGGTGGCGGGCAGCTTCTCGCGCAGCAGCCTGAACTATCGGTCCGGGGCCCGCACCCCGGTCAGTTCGCTGGTATGCGCCGCGGTCATTCTAGTGACCCTGCTCTTCCTGACGCCGCTGTTCGCCAATCTCCCCCAAGCCACCTTAGCGGCCATCGTGATCGTGTGCGTGGTCGGCCTGATCGACTTGCGCGCCATCAGCCACCACTGGAAGCTGTACCGCGAGGATGGCGTGACCGGCTTGATCACCATGGCGACGGTGCTGGCCTTCGGCGTGGAAACCGGGCTGATCGCCGGCGTGCTGGCGTCCATCGCCTTTTTCGTGCGCCGCTCCAGCCGCCCGCACATTGCCTTGGTGGGACGCATCGGCGAATCCGAGAGCTTCCGCGCCGCCCGCCGCCACGAGGTGGAGACCCACGACCACGTCACCGCCGTGCGCATCGACGAGAACATCTACTTCGCCAACGCCAACCACATCGAGAGCAAGCTGCATCGGCTGATTGCCCGCCGTCCGGGCACCCACCAGGTGCTGGTGGTCTGCAGCGCGGTCAACATCATCGATGTCAGCGGCGTCGAGATGCTGGCCCGGTTGAACGACAACCTCACGCAAGAGGGCATCAAGCTGCATCTGTCGGACGTCAAGTGGCCGGTTATGGCGCAACTCAAGCGCTCCAAGCTGCCCGACGAACTGACTGGCCGGATCTTCTTCACCACCGACGAAGCCATGAACGCGCTCGCCGACCAGCCAGCCGAGCATGACGGCGAGATGGCAATTCAAAACAGCGACGGCATCTGAGAAGATAGCGCGCCCATCCCGCGATCAGAACAACTAGGGAGGATTGATGAAACTCGGACTCATGCTCGGCTATTCCGGGGCGGGCCTCGCGCTGCCCATCAAGAAGGTGCAGCTCGCCGAACAACTCGGCTACGACTCGGTGTGGACCGCCGAGGCCTATGGCTCCGATGCCATCACGCCGTTGGCCTTCATCGCCGCGCGCACCGAGCGCATCCGCCTCGGCACGGCGGTCATTCAGTTGGCCGGACGCACCCCGGCCAACGCCGCGATGGCCATGGCCACTCTGGATCAATTGGCGGGTGGAAACCGGGTGATTTGCGGCATCGGCGTGTCCGGTCCGCAAATCGTGGAAGGCTGGTACGGGCAGCCTTGGGGCCGGCCCTACTACCGCCTGAAGGACTACGTCGCCATCATGAAGAAAATCTGGGCCCGCGAAGAGCCGGTGACCCATGACGGCAAGGAAATCCGCCTGCCCTTCGAAGGGGAAGGCGCGATGGGCGTCGGCAAGCCGCTTAAGTCGATCCTGCACATGAATCCGGACATCCCCATTTGGCTGGGCACCGGCATGGCCTCCACGGTGCGCCTGACCGCTGAGATCGCCGACGGCTGGCTGCCCTTGGGCTACGTGCCCGAATCTGCCCACCTCTATCAGGACTGGATCGATGAAGGGCTGGCCAAGGCGGGCAAGAGCCGGGCGGACTTTGAAGCCCAGGCGGGCACCCAGGTGATGATCACCGAGGACTCCAGCGCCGCGGTGCAGGCGGCGCTCGACCGGCTCAAGCCCAACGTCGCCCTGTACGTCGGTGGCATGGGGCATCGCCACAAGAACTTCCACAAGGAAATGATGGTCCGGCGCGGCTTTGGCGACGCGGCGGAGAGGATTCAGGAGCTCTTCCTAGCCAAGCGCAAGGACGAGGCGACGGCAGCCGTGCCGAACGAGTTCGTTGACCAGGGGGCGTTGGTCGGCCCCAAGGCGCGCATCCGCAAGCGCTTCCGGGCTTGGGAGGACGCTGGCCTCACCGGGCTGACGATTGGCGGCGACGAGGCGGCCATTGCCTTCGCCGCCGAGTGCGCCCGGCTCAACACGGAACCGTCCGCTTGACGGCCTTTGCGACCATGTCCGCTGCGTTGAGCAAGCACGGGCTGGCCGACGGGCGGCGGCAAACACATCGATTAAGGACAGCACCATGTATCCAGGCAAATGGGGGGTTGAGCACCCCAACAAACCAGCGGTCATTCACGCGACCACCGGCGAGGCGGTCACCTACGGCGAACTGAACGACCGTTCCAACCAGCTCGCGCAGCTGCTGTGGGCACGCGGGCTGCGGCACGGCGACCACGTCTGCATCTTCATGGAAAACAACCTGCGCTACTTCGAGGTGATTTGGGCGGCGCTGCGCTCTGGCCTCTACATAACCACGGTCAACCGCTACCTCACCGCCGAAGAGGCAGGCTACATCATCGACAACAGCGAGTCCCAAGCGTTGATCGCGTCGAGCTACTTGGGCGAGGTGGCCCAGGATCTGCCGCCGCACGCGCCCAACTGCCATACGTGGCTGATGACCGGGGGCACCGTGGATGGCTTCGAGGCCTATGAGGACGCCATCGCCAGCCAGCCCGCCGAAAACCTCGACGATGAGCCGGCGGGCTCGTTCATGCTCTACAGCTCCGGCACCACGGGACGGCCCAAGGGCATCTACCGGCCGCTGCCGCAGAACAAGATCCACGAGGATGTCGGCGCCGTTGGCGCCCTGCAAGGCGGTCTCTGGGGCTTTGACGAGAACTCC
>CAZRBP010000341.1:0-2634 GCA_964598305.1 uncultured Pseudomonadales bacterium
AGCGCTCACCAACTACTTGGCGCTGATGGGGTTTTCCATGCCCGACGAGCGGGAGATTTTCTCCAAGGCGGAGTTCCTACAGGCCTTTTCCCTGAATCGCGTCTCCCTCGGCGGACCGATCTTCGACTTCGAAAAACTGAATTGGCTGAATGGGCAGCATGTGCGCGGGCTCGACCCCGACGCCTTCATGGACCGGCTGCAGGATTGGGCCATCAACCGCCAGCGCTTGGCGCCGCTCACCCCACTCATTCAGACGCGCACCGAGCGCTTCGCCGACATCGCCCCCCAAGTGGACTACCTGCTCGGTGACCGGCGGCCCCTCAGCGAGCAGGACTTCACGCACAAGAAGCTCAGCCGAGACCAAGTCGTGGAAGTTCTGTTCCGCACGGCGCAAGCCAGCGATGCCTTGGCCGAATGGGGCCAGGACGAACTGCTCGCCCTGTGCAAGGCCAACGCCGAGCGCATGGGCTTGAGCCTGCGGGACTTCCTAGCCCCCCTGTTCATCGCCATCAGCGGGCGGGCGGTGGCCCTACCGCTGTTCGATTCCATGGCCTTTCTTGGTGCCGACATCACCCGAGTGCGCCTGCGCGAAGCGCTCGACGCGCTTGGCCTGTCAAACAAGCAGCGCAAACGGCTGGAAAAACGGATTAGGTAACAGTCAAGATCAAGGCACCTCGCCGGCCAGTACGGTGCGGAACACCTCCGCATCCACGTTGCCGCCGGACAGAATGACGCCCACCCGCCTGCCCGCTTGTCGCGCCCGCTCCTGCGTGAGCGCGGCCAAGGCGGCGGCACCGGCGCCTTCGGCGACATTGTGGGTCAGGCGGTACAGGGTACGCATGGCCTCGGCGATTTCCGCCTCGCTGACCTCGACGACGCGGGCGGCGCCCTGCTCGACGATTGCCAAGGGTTCCGCCATCGGTACCCGGCAGGCCACGCCATCAGCGAAGGTGTCAGCGGCATCGGTGGCCACGACCTTCCCCGCTGCCACACTGCGCGCCATGGCCGGGGCTTTGGCGGCGACCACGCCGATGATGTCCGTCTTCAGCCCTAGGAGGTCCCGTGTTCGAATCAGGCCGCAGATGCCCGAGCCCATGCCGATGGGCACATAGACCGCGTCCAGATCCGCAACCGCGCTGAACAGTTCCAAGGCGTAGGTCGCCACCCCCCGCACCAAGGCCGGATGAAAGGGCGGCACGATCAGCGCCCCTTCCGAGTCGGCGCGGCGCACCGCCTCAAGACGGGCATCCTCGAAGTCGTTGCCGAACTCAACCAACTCGGCGCCCCAGCCCCGCATCGCTTGGTTTTTCTCCACGCTGTTGCCCTTGGGCGCGAACACCGTCACCGGCACTCCGAAGCGGCGGGCGGCGAAGGGGATGCTCTGGCCGTGATTGCCTCGGGTGGCCGTGACGATCCGCTTCGGCAGCTGCCCGGCACGATTCAGCTCATCGAGCAGAACCAAGCCGCCGCGCACCTTGAAAGCGCCGATCGGGGTGTGGTTTTCGTGCTTGACCCACACTTCACAGCCCAATTGCCCACACAGGCCCGGCCAGCGGTACTGGGGCGTTGGCGGCATGGCGGCGGCCACCACATCCCGCGCCTGCTCAAGGCCAGACAAGTCAAACATCAGGTCTCCACGCGGTGCCGGCAACGCCGCCGGCGGAGGTTCGAACTATAGAATCGAACGGCTGATGCGTCTAATGTGTGTGTCTTTGTCCGGGGAGTGCTTATGGAAGTTCAAGACAAGACCATCGTCGTCACCGGCGGTGCCAGCGGCATCGGCAAAGCGATGTGCGAGCGGTTCGCCGCTGAAGGGGCGCGCCAGGTGGTGGTGGCGGACCTGAACGGCGATGGCGCGGAAGCTGTGGCCGAGCGCATCGGTTCCGGCGGCGGAACCGGCGCCGCCGCCCGTCAAGTCGATGTGGGTGTCGAGGCCGAGTTGATCGACCTGATCGACGACGCCGAAAGCCGCTTCGGCCCCATCGACCTGTTTTGCTCCAACGCCGGCATCGGCCTCGGCAAGGGCCTCGATGAGCCGGACGAGGTGTGGGACACCATCTGGCGGGTCAACACCCAATCGCACATCTGGGTGGCCCGCCATCTAGTGCCCAAGATGATCGCCCGGGGCGGCGGCTACCTGTTGAACACCGCCTCGGCGGCCGGCCTGTTGACGCAAATCGGCTCGGTCACCTACGCCGTCACCAAGCACGCCGCAGTCGCCTTGGCCGAGTGGATTTCAATCACCCACGGCCGGGACGGCATCAAGGTGTCCGTGCTCTGCCCGCAGGCGGTGCGTACGGCGATGACTGCGGATGGCCCCGGGGTAGCAGGCGTCGATGGCATGATCGAGCCGGAACAGGCGGCCGATGCGGTCATTGAAGCCCTGCGGGAGGAGCGCTTCCTAGTGCTGCCGCACCCGGAGGTGGCGGAGTACATCCGCCGCAAGACCAAGGACTACGATCGCTGGCTGCATGGCATGCGGCGGTTGCAGGAGCGCTACCTCGAATCGTGACTTGACGACAACCCCGAATCGGCCCGCTAGAATGCCGCCATCCCCTTTCACACACTGAGGAAACACCATGCGCGAAGCTTGGATCATCGATCATGCCCGCTCGCCCCGAGGCCGGGGCAAGC
>CAZRBP010000342.1:0-2631 GCA_964598305.1 uncultured Pseudomonadales bacterium
ACTCGATGAAAGCCGAGGTTCTCACCGGCGCTGGAAGTCAGATATTCGTCGCCGGAAGCGCCGGTAATCTGGTGCCAAAGGAGCCAGAGATCACGACCACCCGGCAGCTCATCTGCACACTCAACCTCCACACATCTTGGGAGTGTCCAGTGATGACGCCACCACTCCACAGAGTGAAACGAACAGAACTCCGAAGGCCACTCTGGAGGCAGTTCCTTGATTTCCTGTAAAACTCCGGCGTTCACTATCCCGATCTGGCCTCCCGGTTTTAGGTACTGGCTAATCGCTGGAAGAAACGATGCGTCAGTGCCGAAGTACTCGAATGCATCAATCGACACGATTGCGTCGAAGAACTCGTTCGCGAAAGGCAGATTTCTAGCATCGGCATGAATGGGAAACACGCTCTCGCTCATCCCCTGATCCGCAATTCGTGCAGAGTTATCGGACGCCGGAATCCACAGGTCGGTGGCCCAAACCTGCACCCCAAACTCGCGGGCAAGAAAAACCGAGCTGACCGCTTTCCCGCATCCCAGATCGAGGACGCGCATTCCCGATCGCAATGTCATTGCTTCGCACAAAAATTCAGTCAGCCAGAGGACATTTGGCCCCATTTCGTTTTCGATAATCCACTCGATGGGGTATGCGCTCGCCTTGGGAAATCTTGCAAGCAGGGCCTGCGCATCACTTTTGGGTGGTGTGGTAGGCATGATTGGAATCTTAGACTAGCGTAGGGCCTCTACATACCCTTTCTCTGGGGCTGCCCTCCATCCGTTCCATATGGAAATTTGACGAAACATGTTCAAATTTCCGCGTTAAAGGCCGATAATGAGACATGATTCGTCATCGGCGCAGCTTAACTGACTATATGAACCGGCTTCTTTCGGAAGGCCGGGCAGTGTTCACGGCCGAAGAGGCAGAGCTGACGCTTGGCGTCCGGCATCGGGCGTTCCTTGATGCTGCGGAGCGGTTGCAGCGGCGGGGAATGCTGCTGCAGCCGCGCCGAGGATTCTATGTCATCGTTCCGCCGCAGTTTGCTGCATGGGGTGCGCCTCCGCCAGCCTGGTACATCGACGCGCTGATGGCCCGAGAGGATGAACCCTACTACGTTGGGCTGCTCAAGGCGGCAGAGCTGCATGGCGCCACACACCAAGCCGTTATGGAATTCCAGGTTGTCTGCGGGAAACGGCTTCCTGAAATCCGGGCCGGGCGCAATCGGGTCGTTTTCTATTTTCGCAGGGATATGACAGCGCTGGCGTCGGGCGTCGAGGACCATAAAACCGACACCGGCACCATGGAGGTTTCGTCCGCTGAATTGACCGCCCTGGATCTGTTGCGCTATCCCCAGGCATCAGGTGGCATCGATAGCGTGGCCACGGTTCTCTCGGACCTCGGGGGGAACATTAAGCCGGAGCGGCTGGCTCTGCTGTCGATGGCTTTTGAGCGTCCAGTGGTGCAACGGCTGGGGCATCTGCTTGAGCATGTCGGTCGCGAGGACTTGGCCAGTCCGATGCGAGAAGGATTGCTGTCGCAGGGCGCGTTGCGCTGGACCGAGCTTGATCCGCTGGGGGCGCGTGATCTGAACTTCGCCCCGAATCCGCGAGTGCGTGACTCGAAGTGGAAGGTCGTGGCGAGGCGAGTGCCGGAGCCCGACCTTTGATTCCGGCTCAGAACATAGTCGCTTGGGGCAACGTTGTTCCCTGGGCAGACCCCCGGCAAGTCGAGCAGGACTTGGTAATCAGCCGGGCGCTGGTGGAGATATTCCGCGATGATGTGCTGCGCAATGCCCTTCGGTTTCGAGGTGGAACCGCGCTGAACAAGCTCCACTTTCCCGCTCCACTACGTTACTCAGAGGACATTGACCTTGTCCGAACTTCAGCGGGGCCAATCGGACCGATTTTGGATGGTCTGCGGGCCGTGCTCCAGCCGTGGCTCGGGCGGGCGCAGTTCGGCAGTAGCCGGGTGGCCCCGAAGCTCCGTTTCCGAGCCGAAGCCGAAGACGGCAGGGCTGCGCCAATCCGTCTGAAAATTGAGATCAACACTCGCGAAATCGAGTCCTTCGACGCACCCGTGGCAATTCGATTTGAGGTAGCCAACCCATGGTTCTCCGGCGCGGCGACGATTCCCACGTTTTCACGCGAGGAAATGCTGGCAACCAAGCTACGCGCGCTGCTTCAGCGCGACAAGGGCCGCGACCTGCATGACTTAGCCCATGGGCTGGACGTGTTCGAGAAGCTAACCGTCGACCGCATTGTCGAGATCTTCAGCTCCTATCTGCAACTCTCAGGCTCCTCGATCTCACGAGCCCAAGCTGAGGAGCGGATGTTCACAAAGCTAGCCCACCCGCGCCTTTGGCAGGACGTTCGCCCGTTGTTGTCGACAGAACAGGCAGATGCCTTAACAGCAGAGGCGGGTGCCGATGCGTTCCGAAGGGTGTTCACCACCCTGGTTGGTCGTATACCAGGCAAACCTTGGGTGCGCACGGAATCCATGAAGGCCCGCTTCGGCCTTAACCGGCGACCAAGTGCCAAAGCTGGACATGCTTGATGACTGGAGCAATCACGATCGCGCTGCGCGAGCGCCTCGAACGGGAGCGCCGGGCCCGCGGCGTGGAGAAACGCCTTCGGGACATGC
>CAZRBP010000343.1:0-2629 GCA_964598305.1 uncultured Pseudomonadales bacterium
GCGGCGAGGCGATGCGGATTTCGTGGTTGTCCCGCTTGACGTGATCGTCGTAGGTGGACTGCTCCCGCGGGTCGGTGCATTCGCCGAAGTAGGCAACGTAGCAGGAGTAGTAGCGCTGCACGAGGCCACCGCTGATGTACCAGTCGGTGTACAGGGAGTAGTCCACCGTGGCGTAGGACTTGCGATCCAAGTAGGAGCCCGCGTAGGTCAGCTCAAAGCCGGATATCTCACCCTCCACCACCAAGGACACCTGGGTCCATTCGTCATCGCTTTCATCCGGCAGCAGCCGGGTCACCTCGAGGTCGCCCACCTCCTCTGGGTCGTGGTCCCAAACGCCGGAAGCCTCCAACTCCTGGCGCATGACGCTGGCAGTCACCGTCCAGTTGTCGTTGAGGTCAATGCCGAGGGCCGCGCGGGCGCCGGTGGTGGTGGCCTCGTTGAAGTCTTTCTCGACGATGTCGGCGTTGTCCACGGTGATGTCCGCCGCCTTGGCGATGAGGGCGGGATCGGTCAGCCCGGCACGGATGTTGGCGTTGCTGAAGGTGTGGCTGTAGGGCACGTTGTCGATGAAGCCAGCGTCCTCCTTGTGCCAAGCCACCAGCCGCAGGGCGGCGCGATCACTCAACGGAACATTCACCATGCCCTCGAACAGATAGCCGATATCGCCGTCCTTGATGGAGCTGGCCTCTAAGTCGTAGCTCGCCTCAAAGCCCGACGGATCGGGCTTGTTGGTGATGATGCGAATGCTGCCAGACTGGGAGTTGGCTCCGAACAACGTGCCCTGCGGACCGGCCAGCGCCTCGATGCGGGCAATATCGTAGATGTGCGGGTTGAGGTAGCCGCCCACTGCCGTGATGGGCTGCTCGTCGAGATAGACGGCCACGTTGGGCGACGAGCCCAGCACGTTCTCGCCGCCGCCGGAGATGCCGCGTATGTAGATGCTGCCGCTGCCCGGCCCCAACGCAACGTAGCTCACCGAGGGCAACAGTTGTGCGAAGTCCTCAAGGTCGGTGACGCCGAGGTCCTCCAATTCGCCCGCGCCGAGCACGTCGATGCTGATCGGCACGTCCTGCACGCTCTCATCCCGCTTCTGGGCGGTGACGATGACCTCCTCGATGGCCAGGCCCTCCTGAGCAGCGGCCATCGGCGCCGTCGCCACGCCGGAAACCAGGGCCACGGCCCCCGCGGAAGCCAATGACTGGCGCCGAATGGCCCGAACGACGGGCTTCAAGCCAAAGGGACGGGCAGCGCTGTGGACGGAGTTTTCGTCGCGCATCGATCGGATCCTCTCCATGAAATGCACTGTCACCTTACGCAAATGTGAGCGGAAAGCCAATACGCTTGGGCATACGCTTGGGCGTTACTGCCGACTGCAGGCCGACATTCATCCCCCGAACGAACGGGCAGCAGCCGGAAAGGCCGGACAGCAGCGCGGTTGCAACCCTTTTCACGAATGGCGAATGTCCTACAGACAAGCCTAAAGACGCCAGCTAAAGTGGTCTGTGAATCGTCGATGAGGAGCTTTCAGAGCTTAAGGAGTTGGACAGGTGATTGGTTTCAGTGAAAGTGCTGGTTTGGGGGCAGTGGCAGCGTGAGTGTAACCGTCCTTGGGAGTTTCCCCCATTACATTGCGCTGTCGGATAAGCTGGGGGCTAGAAGATTCGATCTGGGGCCGTCGACGTGGGCGGTGCTTGGGTCCGGGTCCGCCCGGTGGACTGCGAACCGCGAGTTCTTAGATGCGATGATTAAGGCCAATGACCATTTCGTATTCTCCAATGATCCGCGTCTAGCTCGGCCTGGAACGTGGTTTTTCCGCGAGTTGGCCTACCTCAGGTCTCAGGGATTGACGCTTTCGAGGGTGCCCGCATGGACGTAGCGACGAGGAATAGATTGTGAGTGTCGAGCAGGCACTCAAATGGCTGCGGGGAAAGCTGGGCAGGCATTGGACCGTAAGCGCACCGGAGTGGCTTGATGACGGCCGCGGTCCAATATCGGCCCTGCTGGTGGCTCAGGGGCCCAATAAGATTGAGACGACGGTGATAATCGATCGCGGCACGGCAAATGTGATGGTGCGAATTGCAGGGGCAGATCCGGTGCCGTTTGAAGACCTTGCGGTGGCTAAGGATGTGCTTGACCTAGACACCTTGCTGACTCGCGTACGCAACGAGAACCCGCAAGGGGAAATGGAAGGACCCATCATTGGAGTCGACAAGGCTCTAGAGTATGTTTCGGAATGGGGACCGCAATTGGCTAGGAATCTCAGCGACCCAAAATTTGTCCAGCGCCTTCGCAGCATCGAGGACAAGGTTGCTGAGGCTACTGGATTTTTCAACGAACCGCCTGCGCCCCCGCCTCCCGAAGACACGGCCTCACCTGGGATGGGTTTCTGATATCCGCAAGAAGAAAGTCCCATCTGAGTCGCGATGAAGCCGGGCTGAGGCGACCTTTCACCCGCCTCAGCTTTCGGCGAGATCACCCAGAGCTTTCCGCAACGGCTCCAGGTGCGCCTCAAAACGCCGCCACTGCGCCATGGCGTCGCGGTAGAGCGGCTGTCGGACTTGCTCGGAACTGGCGGTGCGCACCGGTCGGCTGTTGCGGTGAAATTCAAGGCAGGCCGGTTCGAAGGGCA
>CAZRBP010000344.1:0-2614 GCA_964598305.1 uncultured Pseudomonadales bacterium
GGACGCGCCAAGCGAAAACCTGAACGCCCTGCTCCGCCACCAGGAGCTTCATTGCTGCTAGTGGCCAAGGTGCGCGGGTTCGAGCGTTAAGCTTCATTTGGCCGCATGAGCGAGTTCTTAGTTGGTGGCTCGCTTTAACGTTGATTTCTTCCCATTTAAAAGGCAATATGTGGCCTTTAACGATGGCTGATCGCCCTTAAGAGGCCATAAATGACCTATTCGGCTAGCGGTGTGGAGACCTCACTTAGGCTACAAGCCGAAGTCGGCAAGCGGTTAGCTAGGCTGCGACTTGCGCGGAACGTCACTCAGCAGATGCTCGCTCTCGAAGCTGGCATTGGCCTGCGCACTTTGCGTCGGCTGGAAGCCGGTGAACCAACCAGCTTCGATACTTTTCTCCGCGTCGTGATCGCCCTCGGCCTAGGCGATGACTTGCTGACCGCTATACCGTCCTACGACATTCGCCCCATCGAGCGCGTAGAGAATCGTGGAAGGGAGCGACGCCGGGCTCGTCCCAAGGCTCAAGGTTAACAGAACCAACCCTGGACTTGGGGTGACGAGACCCCTGATTGACGCTTTGGCGAACCTATAGAGGTGCCGCATCGGGGCGCTTTCGTGGGAAGCTGGACGCTCGGCGGGAACCTTCCGTTAGGGTTCCGAGCGTCGGGCGGAGTGCTGGCAGAGTGTTGGCAGAGTTGCCTTTGCCCTTGCCTCCGTCCACTATGCGGTGCCATTAGATCCCGAGGCAACAATCCAAAGCGGCGCATCGTTCCGGTGGGTTACTTCACGCCTGCCGAACTGAACGAGTTTGCCGCCCGAGCCCGATATGAGGGGAGTGCGCTGCACAAGTTGAAGCCTGCTGACTATGGCTTCCAGCCACCAACCAACCCTCGACCCGCCAAGTCCGTGTGCGATGACATCCGCATCATCAAGCGACGGGAGGCGGGCGATTTGCTGCGAGCGGGGTTTGCCTGGGGCATGGTTAGCGCTTGCGAGCCCGTGTCGATGCCAAAGTAAGCTTGGGCTGTTGATTCAAGCCAGGAGGCCTACGAAGCGAAGCTGGGTCGAGGGGGGTATCATGGCTATCGGCTTGGGAAAGACGATCGCGACATGCGCGACTGGGTGATCGAAGAATGGAACCTGCGGACACGATGAAGCTGAGTTTCGACCCGCTGACGCTGGACGATTCTCAGGCGTCCCCTGAAGAGGCGGTTACCGCAGGCATTTTGTCGATTAGCGCTAACGGCACATCCTTTACTGAGGGCGTGTCGCTCGATGATGAGGTGCTGCGGGCTGGGCCTTTGGTTTCAGCTTATCCGCTGGCCGAATGGCTGGTCTGGAATTGGTGGCGCCTGAGGTGGGAGCCAACGCCACCTCAGGTCAACAGGCATTGGGCATTTGCCCATCGACTGTCTTCGGTGGGCGGTGGCTATCGGTGGCCCAGCGTAGAACTTGCGTCTGATGGAGAGCGTGTGCGCGTCACCTCCTCGCCCTCTGCTGAGCCGTGTTCAGGGACGTTTCGCTATGTTGGCGCACCCCGGTTGGAAGCCGTCACCGCGGATGCACTCGAATCTGCTGTGGATGCATTCGTGCAAGCCGCGCTGGACCGTCTTTAGGGCCAACTGATGGGTGATGTTCTCCTGCCAGCAATTATGAGTCTTGGTTGAGGCGCCCGAGCAGGAACACCGCGCCAGCGGCGTCGCGTCAGCTTGAACGCGGGATTTCGTGGACAATGAGCGCACCCTGATTTCAAGTCTGGAGGACCTATGGACTATGTCGAACCCGCCGCAGCGCGGCAGATGGACGGCCTGCGCCTGGCGCTGACCGCGCACGCGCCAGCGCCCTACAGCCTGTCGGCCCGGGCGATACTCGATCATCACGGCGTGGCCTACGTGCCGGTGCTGCAAGTCGGAGCCGGCAGCAACGAAGACCTCGTGGCCTGGACCGGGCACCGCAACGCGCCGGTGGCGGTGTACAACGACGAAGCGCCGCGCGTGGGCTGGCTGGAAATCCTGCATCTCGCCGAGCGGCTTGGGGATGGGCCGTCCCTGATCCCGTCCGATTTCGACGATCGCATGTTGATGGTGGGCCTAGCGAACGAACTGATCGGCGAGAACGGCTTCATCTGGAGCCTGCGGCTGGTGATGCTCGGGCTGGGCGGCCCCGAACGAGTCGCCGCGGAGCGTGTCCGAAATCCGATGTACGACCAGTACGGCTACAGCGAGGAAGCGGCCGCGGTGGCCGCGGACCGCGCCAGGGCGGTGATGGAGCGGCTGACCGCCCAGCTCCTCGCTCAGCGCAAGGTAGGCAGCGGCTACATCGTGGGGAACGCGCTCAGCGCCGTTGACATCTATTGGGTGTACTTCTCCCAAGCCGTGGGGACCTTTCCGGAAGCCCGTTGCCCGATGCCGGCGGGAATGCGCAAGGCCTACGAGATCGCGGGAAGCCAACTCGGCGAACTGGACCCCATACTGGTCGAGCAACGCGATTGGGTGCTTGCCAAACACGGCTTGCCGCTGGACTTCTGACCGGCCGGGTGAGCTGTTCCCAATGAATGGGCGCCGCCTTCTCGGTTTGGCGCAACCAATTTGCTCGTCGGTACGCTCCGGGCGATGGA
>CAZRBP010000345.1:0-2608 GCA_964598305.1 uncultured Pseudomonadales bacterium
CCGGCCGAAGCCGATGACCTGCTCGCCGCCGGCCACCGGCGCTTCGGCCAGCGCTCGGCCGGGCAAGGAGGCTGGCGTGCCGGCAACGCTGAACTCCAGGAATATGTGGTGCGCGGTGCCTTCGCAAAAAATGCCGGCTTGATGGTCGATCATTTGGATGTGCCTCGGGGTGACAATGGCAGGGAAGCGGTCGCGCTCAAGCCTGACGGGGTTTGGCGGCGCGGCGGCCGGTGCGCTTGGCGGGCTTGCGCTTGGCCGTTTTGGCGCGGGCCTTGCCACGGGCCTGGCCCGCGGCCGCCTTACGCTCCACCCACTGGCCGTCCTGGTAGAACGCCTGCCAGCCGGTGGCCTTGCCGTCGATCTCGGATTGCACGTACTGCTGCCCCGTTTTCCGGCTGTAGCGAATGACCGCTGGTTCACCGTCCGGGTCCTCGGTCGGCGCCGCGAGCAGGTACTTGAACTTGGGGTCGAGTTCGTTAGCGTGGGGCAGCAGTTCGGTGACCTTCGGCGCCCGCGTCTCCCGGTTTTTGGGAAATTGGCTGGCCGCCAGGAAGATGCCCGCTGCGCCATCGCGCAGCAGATAGTGGTCGTCCACCTTTTCGCAGCGCAGCTCCGGCATCGGCACCGGGTCGGCCTTGGGCGGTGCCGGCTGGCCGTTGCGCAGCAGCTTGCGGGTGTTGGCGCAGGCGGTGCAGCCGAAGTACTTGCCGAAGCGGCCCGCTTTCAATTGCATCTCCGCGCCGCAGCGGTCGCACTCCAGCACCGGCCCCTCGTAGCCCTTGACGCGGAATTGCCCCTGCTCCACCTCGGAGCCAGGGCAGTCCGGGTTGTTGCCGCAGATGTGCAGCTTGCGCGTCTCGTCCACTAGGTAGCTGGTCATTGGCGTTTCGCAGAGCGGGCACCTGCGGCGGCTGCGCAGCAGTTTCGACTCCCCCTCATCGTCCACGTCCACATCCACCGCTTCCTCGCCGGGCGTGAGGTTCATCGTGTTCTGGCAGCGTTCCTTGGGTGGCAGCGCATACCCTGAACAGCCTAGGAAAACGCCAGTGCCCGCCGTGCGCAGCTGCATGGGCCGACCGCACTTGGCGCAAGCGATGCCCGTGTTGGTCGGCGTGTTGGGGCGCATGCCGCCATCGCTGCGGGCGACCGTCAGCTTGGCGCTGAAATCGCCGTAGAACGCATCGAGCACCCCACGCCAGTTGGCTTCGCCCTCGGCGACCCGGTCGAGCTCCTGCTCCAAGGTGGCAGTAAAGCCGTAGTCCATGAGGTTGCTGAACTGCTCGACGAGCCGGTCGGTGACCAGTTCGCCGATCTTCTCGGCATGGAAGCGGCGCTTGGCGATGCTGACGTAGCCCCGCTCTTGGATGGTGGAAATGATGGCGGCGTAGGTGGACGGGCGGCCGATGCCGCGTTTTTCCAGCTCCCGGACGAGGCTCGCCTCGCCGTAGCGGGGCGGCGGCTTGGTGAAGTGCTGCACCGTCTCGGCGTCCACCAAGGCCAAAGCCTCGCCAACGGCGAGATCCGGCAAGGGCTTGGCGTCGTCCCCCCGGGTGATCGATGGCAGCGCTCGGGTGTGTCCGTCGAATAGCTGGATGCGGCCGCGAATGCGCAACTCGAATTCGCCGCCCTCGGCCAGCACCGTGGTGGCGAGGTATTCCGCATCCGGCATCTGGCAGGCGATGAACTGCCGGCGGATCAGGTCGTAGAGCCGTGCGGCGTCTTCGGCCACGCCGGACAGTTGGTCGGGTGGCGTGGCCACGTTGGTCGGGCGAATGGCTTCATGGGCCTCCTGGGCACCTTTCTTGCTGGCGTAGGAGCGGGGCTTGTCGGGCACGTAGCGCTGGCCGAACTCAGCCTTGATGTGATCGCGGCAGGCGGCCACGGCGTCGCCGCTGAGGTTGGTCGAGTCCGTGCGCATGTAGGTGATGTGACCCGCTTCGTAGAGCCGCTGCGCCAAGGTCATCGTGCGCTTGACGCCAAAGCCCAATCGGCCGCTGGCGGCCTGCTGCAGGGTGGAGGTGATGAGCGGCGGATGGGGACGGGTCTTAGTGGGCCGGTCGGTGCGGTCGCTGATCTCGAAGCGGCGTTGCCGAAGCCGGCCAAGCGCGTCTTCCGCGGCCGTCTGGTTGCCGGGACGGAAGGTCTTGCCGTCCTCCTTGACCACTTGGAAGCGCAGCGGCTCGGCATCTTGCTGGCGTTTGAGGTCGGCGAACAGTTCCCAATACTCCTCGGGCTTGAAGGCCCGAATCTCCCGTTCGCGCTCTACCACCAGCCGCACGGCAACCGACTGCACCCGCCCTGCCGACAGGCCCCGCGCCACCTTGGACCAGAGCAACGGGGAGAGTTCGAAGCCCACCACCCGGTCGAGGAAGCGTCGCGCCTGTTGGGCGTTGACCCGGTCCATGTCCAGTTCGCCGGGCGAGCGGAAGGCGTCCTGAATGGCCTTGCGGGTGATTTCATTGAAGACCACGCGCCGATAGCGGTCAGCGCGCCCGCCGATGGTTTCCCGCAGGTGCCAAGCGATGGCTTCCCCCTCCCGGTCGAGGTCGGTGGCGAGGTAAACCGCATCCGCCCCCGCCGCCAGGCGCGACAGTTCATCGACCACCTT
>CAZRBP010000346.1:0-2597 GCA_964598305.1 uncultured Pseudomonadales bacterium
GTGCGTAAACCGCTGAAGTCTGCCGCCTGTTCCATTTGAAGCCTGCCACCCAAACCGGAGCAAAGCTGCCACCTATGGGTGCATAGCGGCGCGGGTGTTGCATTATGACTCGGGCGGGTCGTTATTCGTCAAGGTGGCATGTCGTTTTCGCATGGATTCTCCTTTCATGTTGATCGGGTAGGCGTTGTGGATCAGCCGATCCAGGATGGCGTCGGCCAGGGTGGGGTCGCCGATTGCGGTGTGCCATTGATCGATGGGCAACTGGCTGGCGGCGATGGTGGAACGGCGGCCGTGTCGCTCTTCGAGCACTTCGAGCAGGTCGCGGCGATTTTCGGCGTTGGGCTTGACCAGTCCCAGATCGTCGATGACAAGGACCTCGGTCCGGGCGAGTCGGGCCAGCAGTTTGGTGTAGCGTCCGTCGCCCTTGGCGATGGTCAACTCGCGCAGCAGTTGGGCGAGGCGGAAGTAGTGGGCGGTATGGCCTTCGCGGCAGGCCTTGTGGGCCAACGCGCAGGCCAGCCAGGTCTTGCCGACGCCGGTGGGGCCGGCGATCAACACGTTGAGGTGCTCGCGGACCCACCGGCAGGCGGCCAGCGACTGGATCAGCCCGGGATCCAGTCCGCGGGGGCGGGTAAGGTCGATGTCTTCGATCGCGGCGTTGTGCCGCAGCCGGGCGCGGCGCAGCCGGCTGGTCAGGCGCCGGCTCTCGCGTTCGGCGGCTTCGCGGTCCACCAGTAATCCGAGGCGTTCTTCGAAGCTCAGTTCATGGATGTTCTCCATGGCCATCTGGTCGGCCAGGGCGGCGGCCATGCCGGTGAACTTGAGCGTCTTGAGCTTTTCCAGGGTGGGATGAGGCAACATGAGGTTCTCCTTCAGTGGTAATAGTCCGGCCCGCGGATGTTGGTGTGCGCGTTGGGCAGGGTCAGTTCCGGCTGTTCGGCCAGCGGTTGTTCGTCGAGGCGGTTCTTAAGGATCGATTCGATGCTCTTGTAGCGGCAGCTGCCCAGGGTCAGCGCCCGCCGGCAGGCCGCCTCCAGGCGCTTGCCGCCGTAGGCCTTGCCGAGCCTTAAGATGCCCAGGCAGGCGCGGTACGCCTGCTGCGGGTGTTTTCGGGAGTTCAGCACCGCGCGGATCAACTGGCCGGTGGCCGGGCCGTTTTGGGCCGCCCATCGGATCAGCCGCCGGGGCGACCACTCGCCGGCCTGGCGGTGCGCTTCGGGCATGTGCGCCCCCACCGTGGTGTGGCCGCCCTTTTGATGCGAGCGCCGGTGGCTGGCGATGCGCTGGCCGCGGTAAAAGCACTCGACCGTGTGGCGGGTGAAGCGCACCTCGACGGCCTTTTTGATCAGCGCGTGGGGCACGGAGTAGTAATGCCCGTCCACGGCCACGTGGTAATCGACATGCACCCGGGCCTTCTTCCATTCGGCATAGACATAGGGTTGCACCGGCAGCGGCGTCAGCGCGGGCCGGTCCAGTTCCTCATAACGGGAACGGCGGCAACCCGGCAACTTCCGGAAGGGGCGCTTGTTGAGCGTATCCAGCAATGTGCGGATCGCGCCGTTGAGCTCGCTTAGAGAGAAGAACTTACGGCGCCGAAGCGCGGCCAGGATCCAGCGCTCCACCACCAAGACGCCGGTCTCCACCTTGGCCTTGTCGCGGGGCTTGCGAACCCGCGCCGGCAGCACCGCCACGCCGTAATGCGAAGCCATCTCCTGGTAGGTGGGATTGATGTCCGGTTCGTAGCGGTGGGCCTTGCGAACGCCCGAACGCAGGTTGTCCGGCACCACCAGCTCCGGGGCGCCGCCGATGAACTCGAAGGCGCGCACATGAGCGCCGATCCAGTCGGGCAGGCCCTGGGTCCAGGTGGCCTCGGCATAGGTGTAGTTGGACGCGCCCAGAACCGCGACGAAGACCTGCGCCTGGCGAAGCTCGCCGGTGGCCCGGTCGATGACCCCGACGGTCTGCCCCGCATAGTCCACGAACAGCTTCTCGCCGGCGCGGTGGTCCTGGCGCATGACCACATCGAGTTTGCCCCGCCACGCGCCATAGCGCTCGCAGAACCAGCTGTACTGATAGCCGTCGGGACACGCCGCCCGATACTCCTGCCACAGCAAGAACAGCGTCACGCCCTTGCTCTTGAGTTGCCGGTGAACCTCGGCGAAGTCCGGAACGCCCCGCGCCGAAGCCGGCACATCCGGCGGCGGCGGAAACAGCAGCCGCTCCAAACGGGCATCGCTTGCATCCGCCGGCAAGGGCCAGCTCAAGCCTGCCGACTCGGCGCGCCGCAGATACTCGCTCACCGTCGGCCGGCTTACGCTGCAACTCGCCGCGATCCGGCGGTTGCTCATCCCCGCGGCCCATTTGAGCCGCAACACTTCTCTGATCTTGCGCATCGATAACCTCTTCGCCGGCATCTGCCTCTCCTAAAAAAGGAGGCAGAGTAGCGGCTCGTTATCCCGCGCCGATACGCTCCCGTAAACCCCGCAATCAAGGCCGCCAGGGTGGCAGCTTTGCTCTGGAATCAGTGGCAGGCTTCGCCTGGAATGGGTGGCAGCTTTCGAATGGAATCAGTGGCAGACTTCATCTGGAATACGCAC
>CAZRBP010000347.1:0-2590 GCA_964598305.1 uncultured Pseudomonadales bacterium
TCCAGAAACCACGCGGCCAGCGCCTCGACGGTGATGTTGGCGACCGGCAGGGTGCGCACGTCGCGGGGCAGGAAGGGGATGCGTTCGCCGTTGAACAACGCAACGACATAGTCTCCGTCCCGCTCAATGCGTAGATGCGGGGAGCGTTCCGGTAGCAGGGTGTGCTCATCCAAGCCGTCGCAAAGGGTCTTGAGGGCGGTTTTGACGATGTTGTAATCGAAGGCCAGGCCGTCATCGCCCACTTCCGCTTCGATTTCGAGGGCCACGTAAAAGTTGTGGCCGTGCAGGTTCTCGCGCTCGGTGGCGGAGAACAGCGTGAAGTGCGCGGCGGCAAAGTGCAGCGCCTCCTTGGTGATTTCGATGTGGGTGCGGGGCACGGTACTCTAGGCGGCCTGTTCACCGACCGCGGCCGCGAACTCGGCCATGCTGGTGAAGGTCCAGGTGGGACTGGCGGCAACCGGCTTGGCCGCGCCCTTCGATGGGCGATTGATCCACACCGTGTCCAGCCCCGCCGCCGTGGCCGGCACGATGTCGTGAAAGCGGCTCTGGGCCACATGCAGCACCGGCCCCTTGACCCGGCCCAAGGCGGCTTCAAACACCTTCGGATTCGGCTTGTACACGCCCACCTGCTCGGCGGTGATGACGTGGTCGAAAGGAACCTGCAAGTGTTTCGCCGACAGTTCGAAGAGCCGATCATCGATGTTGGAGACGATGGCCAGCTCAAAGTGGGCCGCCAGCGTCTCAAGGGCGGCCACAGTGTCCTCGAAGGCAGGCCAACGCTCGATGCTGGCGCCGAAGCCGGCCAATTCCTCCGGCTTCGGCGCAAAAGCCAAGCGCTCGCCCAGCCGCTCAAGCAGCCGCGCTAGCACGTCAGTGTAGGCCCCGCCCTCGGCCTGCAGCTCGGGCTCGAGCCGACTGAACGCCTCCAGCACGAATTCATCAATGACGTGGACATCGTAGCCTTCAAGCAGCGGCTGCAGGTAGCCCGCGATGCCGCCCTCCCAGTCGATCAGCGTGCCGTAGCAATCGAAGGTGAGGGTGGCGTACTGGCTGGGATCAATCGCCTTCATGCTGGATGCGGTCCAAAATCAAGCCGTAGAAGAAATCCCCACCGGGCGGGGCGATGCGGTCAAAATACCAGCCAAGGTGGCGGCGGCAGTCGGCGCAGTTGGCAATGCGCCACTGAAAACCCATGAACCAAGTGTCCGCCCGTTGCGGTGGGCCGGCGATTTCGCAGCCGAGCGCCTGGCTGAAGCAGCCGACATGAAACTGCAGGCCGTAGGGGTTGGTGAAGTGATGGTCGTGGCTGCCGCTGACTTCCATGCGGTCGCTGCACCGCCCAATGACCGTGGAGCAGACCGCGCAATAGATGTAGTCCTTCCTCTCCTCCTGCTCATCTTCAAGCAAGTCGGCGAGCTTCGGCTCCAAGCGTTCCTTGTCGGCAACTACTGGCATGGGATTGGGAGGAAGAGGCGCTCCGGCGGCGAAGTGGTTGGCGTTGCGGCAAGGGTAGCAAGACCGGACGCGTTACGACACCCAGCGCATCAACCCTTCCTGAACGCAGGTGGCGACCAGTTCGCCGCCACGCTCGAAGAACCGCCCGTGGGCCAATCCCCGGCCGTTGCCGGTCACCACCACGATCTGTTCAAAGAGCAGCCACTCGTCCGCGGCGGCCGGGCGGTGCAGCCACATGGCGTGGTCGAGGCTGGTGCCGAGGAAGTCCTCGTCCTGCCAGCGCAGGCCGTGGGGCAGCATGACATGATCCACCAAGGTGGCGTCGGAGAGATAGACAAGGCCTGCACGGTGCAGGTTCGCGCCATGCGAGGCAATCTCCGCTGAGGGCAATTTGTCCCGAATTCGCATCCACATGAGCTGCGGTTCCGTCACCGGCTCGCCGCGGGGTGCCGTGGGCGGATTGACGTAGCGGATGTCCATGGGCCGGTCGGAGCCGTACCAACTCGACTCGCCGGTTTGGGCCAAGGTGAAGTCGTCGTAGGTGGCCGAAAGATCTTCCGGCGGCGGCGCACTCGGCATGGAAACTCCGCAATAGGCTGGGCTCTCAGTGGGCACTTGGAAGGAGGCGAGCATGCGGAAGCACTCCTTGCCGTGCTGGTAGGCCCTAGCCTGGCGCGAGGAAAACGAACGGCCATCGCGCACCCGCTCAATGGCGACCTCCACCGGCGCATCGACATCGCCGGGACGCAGAAAAACGGCGTGCAGGGCGTGGCAAGCACGATCGCTGCCAGCGGTCGCCTCGGCCGCCATCAGGCACTGGGCCAGGAGCTGCCCCCCATACAGGGTATCGCCCTTATCCGGGGCAGGTGGACCCACAAAGCGATCCTCGCCCTGCGGCTCCAACGTCATCAGATCGCTGAACGTCATGCTCATCAGTACTGGCTTCCTTGAAGGCGCCTTATCCCAGTCGGCGCGAGGCCACCAAGTTTGACCCCCCTAAACCCGGTGCTCAAGCGGGCCTATAGCCCGTCAGCGGTTCTCATTTTGGCTTTTTCGTTGCCATCAAGCGGGCTCCCAGAGCGAGGGCGACCCGCCCTCGATGGAATCCCCCGGTTCAATGCGAGGGCAAGGTGCC
>CAZRBP010000348.1:0-2581 GCA_964598305.1 uncultured Pseudomonadales bacterium
CTTCCAACCGGCGCACCACGACGCGGTCATGTAGGGGTCGAATGTTCATGGACTGATTTCTCCCATTTCTCTTTGCCGCCGTGCGGCAAGCTCTGGTTTCATGGTTACCCGCTGCGCCGCGGTCCCGAGACTGGACAACGCCGCAACCCCCAATTAGCACTCTCGCCATGAGAGTGCTAATCCAAGGGCGGCATATCATAGGGCCGTTGTTTTCAGTTTCAAGGCTTGTCGGAAGAAAATTGACGATATCTCGATGAAAAAGAGCCAATTTGAAGGCCAGGGAGGCGAGGATCCCACCCCCAAAGAGCGCATTTGGCAGGTGGTGTCGATGATTCCGCTGGGCAAGGTGGCCTCCTATGGGCAAGTGGCGGCGCTCGCCGGCCTGCCGGCTCACGCCCGCTATGTTGGTGCCTTGATGGCCCGGCTGCCGCCCGGCACCCGGCTGCCTTGGCATCGGGTGGTCAATGCGGGCCTGCGCGTCTCCGCCCGAGGCGACCCCGATGGCGAGGCCGAGCAAAGGCGGCGCCTTGAAGCCGAAGGCGTCAGCCTGGTTGGCGGGCGGGTGGTGGCGGAGTGCCGGTGGGAGGCTGGGCGGTAGCCGGTGTGGCCACGCCGCGCGCGATCCAGATGAGGATCACCAGGGACGGCAACACCATCACCGAGGTCAGCACGAAGAACGCCGCCCAATCGCCATCGAGCGCATCGACCAGAAACCCGCTGGCGGCAGCCACGACATTGCGCCCGGCGTTGCCCAAGGAGGCTAGGGCGCCGTACTGCGTGGCGGTGTGCAGGCGGCTGGTGTAATAGGAGATGAAAGCGACGAAGGCAACGGTGGAAAACGCCGAGGTCACGCCATCGGCGATGACGGCCACCGAGAGCGCCCCCACATCCGGCCCCACCACGGCCACCCAGGCGAACAGCAAATTGGTCGCCGCCATGGCGATGCCGGCCACCAGCAGTCCGCGCACCACCCCAAAGCGGCCCGAGAACAGGCCCGCGGCGAGGGCGCAGGCGATGGTGACAGGCAGCCCCAGGGCCTTCGAATAGGTGCCGATCTCGGCGTCGCTGAACCCCACTTCGTTGTAGAAGACCACCACCATCCGGCCCAGAAAGGCTTCGCCGATCTTGAACAGAAAGATAAAGGCGAGCAGGCCGAAAGCCAAGCGGGCGCCGTTGCGTTGAAAGAACTCGCTGACGGCGCTGACGTAGGTGCGGTTGAACCAGTCCAAGGCGCGGCTCTGCCCGGAAGGCGGCGTTGCCTGTCCTGGTGCGCTGCCCCTCGGCGGCTCGCGAAACCAGCGCAGCGCCAGCAACGACGTCAGCGCCAGGACGGCGGCCAGCGCCAAGTAGATCGGTGGCCAGCCGTGCGCGTCGCTGAATTGGAAGGCCACCGCGCCGGGCAGGCTCACCCCGGTCCACCAGCCGCAGGTGGCCATGGCGGCGCCATGGCCGATCAGTTCGGGTTCGTCCTCGCCGATGACGGTGATGCGGTAGGCGTCGATGGCGAGATCCTGGGTGGCGGATGCCAAGGCGATGACGAAGCACAGGGCCACCGTGGCGGCGATGCTGACGTGCGGGCCGAAAAACGCCAGCAGCGCCGAGCAGGCGACCAGGACGGCGAGGCAGAGGGCGATCCAGGAGCGGCGCTGGCCAAGCCGGTGCAGGAAGGGAAGGCGCGCATGGTCGATGATCGGCGCCCACAGGAAGTTGAAGGTCCACACCGAAAAGAGCAGGCCGAACACGCCGATGCTGGTGCGCGACAGCCCTTCATCTTTGAGCCAAAGGGTCATGGCGGAACCGATCAGCAGCCACGGGAATCCGCTCAGCGCGCCGAACAGGAAGATCCGCCACAGGCGCGTGTCGTTCAGGAAAGGAAGGATGCCCAGCGCATCGCGCCGTCGTGCTGGGTCAGTCACCTCAAGATGGTTGATGATTCAGTCGCGGAAGTTGTCGAACTGCAGCGGGACGTCCAGTTCGGCGTCCTTGAGCACGGCGATGACCGCCTGCAGGTCGTCACGCTTCTTGCCGGTGACGCGCACCTTCTCGCCGTTGATCTGGGCTTGGACCTTGCGTTTGGAGTCCTTCACCAGCTTGGTGATCCGCTTGGCGGAGTCCCGGTCGATGCCCTGCTTGAGGCGGAACAGCTGGCGGCGTTGCTTGCCTGCACCCTCGATGGGCTGTGGGTCCAGGCTGGCGGCGTCGATGCTGCGGCTGGCCATCTTGGCGCACAGCATGTCCTCCATCTGCTTGAGCTGGAAGTCCTCGAAGGCGGCCAGTTGGATGCCTTGGTCGGAGAGCTCAAAGCTCGCGTCCACGCCGCGAAAGTCGAAGCGTGAGCGCAGTTCGCGGGACGCCTGGTCCACGGCGTTGCGGACCTCCTGCAGATCCACCTCGGAGACGACATCGAATGCGGGCATGGCTTCCCTCCTCTATTCCCTGCATTATAGCGAGGCCCTCTGCCGGAGCGAGGGCAGCTTGCCCTCGCAATGAACCGGGGAATTCCGTCGAGGGCAGGATGTCCTCGCTCGGGGAACTTCGCTCGGCATAACGAAAAAGCCAAAATGAGAACTGCTGATTTCAC
>CAZRBP010000349.1:0-2568 GCA_964598305.1 uncultured Pseudomonadales bacterium
ATGCGCGAAGCTTGGATCATCGATCATGCCCGCTCGCCCCGAGGCCGGGGCAAGCCCGGCGTCGGCTCCCTAAGCCATCTCCATCCCCAACGTTGCTTGGCCCAGGTTTTGAACGGCCTTCAGGAACGGGTGGGCTTTGACCCGGCGGACATTGAGGACGTGGTGGCCGGCTGCGGCGCCGGCAGCGGCGACCACGCCCACGACATTGCCCGCATGTCGGTGCTTGACGCCGGCTGGCCGCTGACGGTGACCGGCGTCACCCTGCACCGCTTCTGCGGCAGCGGCCAACAGGCGGTGTCGTTCGCCGCCATGGGCGTGATGTCCGGCCAGCAGGAGGCGGTGATCGGCGGCGGCGTCGAGTTCATGTCCCGCTACGCGCCGGTTCATGCGACCGGCTTCCACGCCAACAACGAGCATCTGCGCCAGCGGCACCCGCAGGTCCCCCAAGGCATCTCCGCCGACTTGATATCCACCCTGGAGGGCTTCTCCCGCGAAGACGCGGACGCCTACGCAGTGGAGAGCCAGACCCGGGCCGCCCGCTCCATCGAGGAAGGACGCTTCAAACCCTCACTGGTGCCCATCCACAACGAGGATGGCAGCCTGGCGCTCGACCGCGACGAGCATCCCCGGCCCGGCACCACCTTGGAGAGCCTCAAGGACTTGAAGCCGAGCTTCGCCGCCATGGCGGACGCCCAGTTCGATGGCTTTGACCGGCCCTTCAAGGACATGGTCCGGGAGGTCTATCCGGATGTGGGGGAAATCGACCACATGCACCACGCCGGCAACTCATCCGGGGTGGTCGATGGCGCCAGCGCCGTGCTGGTCGTAAGCCCGACTACGCCAAGGCCCACGGCCTAAAGCCCAAGGCGCGCATCCGCATGACCGCCACCGCCGGCACCGAGCCGCTCATCATGCTCACTGCCCCAGCGCCCGCTGCACAGCGCTGCCTGGACAAGGCCGGCATGGCCACCGATGACATCGACCTGTTCGAGATCAACGAGGCTTTCGCCTCCGTGGTGCTCAAGTTCATGAAGGAGATGGAGGTCGATCACGACGTGGTCAACGTCGATGGCGGCGCCATCGCCTTGGGCCACCCCATCGGCGCCACCGGCGGCATGCTGATCGGCACCGCCGTGGAGCAGTTGCACCGGCTGGACAAGGAAACCGCCTTGGTCGCCATGTGCACCGGCGGCGGCATGGGCACGGCAACGATTCTGGAGCGAATGTAGAAGGAGGCAATATGAACGACTCGGCAATGGCCGCTCTGTTAGTCTGGACCGGGCTGCACGTCATACTCATGCTGGCACTGGCGCTGAACGTGACCCGGCACCGCTTGCAGTCGGGCAACGAGGGGTACGATGAACGGCGGCTAGAGAAGGCGATACGGGCGCATGGGAACAACATCGAGTACGTGCCCATCATCCTGTTTTGCATCGCCCTTCTGGTGGTTTTTGGAAGCACCCCCGCTTGGGTTCATGCCCTTTGCGCCACGCTGTTCGCCGCCCGCTTGCTCCATGCGCACGGCATCCAGCAATTCGCCCCGCTGCCCAAGACCCGGGTCATTGGCAATTTCGCCACTTGGGGGGTCATGCTGGGCACCGCGATTGCGCTCGTCTATCGGGGTCTGGGCGGCTAGCCAAGACGCCGTCGACATCTCCTCCGCTCCCGACGAGCCAGTTTGCCATTCAGCATCTCGCCTCCGGCGCTAGCTGCACTGGCTATCGCACCAGCTATCACATTTGACGACAGTGTAGCGTAAAACTACAATTGGTTCGTGAAGGAGATCGCCTACAGCCGCAGCGCCGTGAGAAGTTTGGTCCGAATGCCGCGCAATGTCGCCGACCGCATCCGCGACAAGATTCGAGCCTACGCCGAAAACCCCACTACCCAAGCCAACAACATTAGACGCTTGCGCGGCCCTGATCGACTTCTACGCCTTCGAGTCGGCGACTGGCGCGTGGTCATGCAAGACGCCCAACAGTTGGAGATTCTACACATCGCGGCCCGAAGCGGCGCCTACAAGGAGTGAACACATGAACGAAACCGTCACCATCTCCAAAACTGAGTACGAGCGCCTTTGCGCCACTGAGGAGGAATTCGCAGACATCGAGGCGGCGCTCGCAGTCCGCGCCCACATCGCGGTCGGCACCGAGGAGTTCGTACCAGCTCAAATTGCCGACAGGCTGATTGACGGAGAAACTCCCCTCAGGGTCTGGCGCGAATTCCGAGGACTTTCACAATCCGCACTTGCCCGCGCTGCGGGGACCAACCGCATCCAGATCGTCGACATTGAAGCCGGTCGTGCCACCGGCTCAGTACACACCCTTCGCAGGCTGGCCAACGCCCTGCAGCTAGCCTTGGATGATCTCGTCCCCGCATAGCGAGAGCGAGGGGTTGCGCGCCCTGCCGACTACGCCAAAAACGACCCACCCATTCGGATCGCTGACGAGCGCCATCAGGATCGGATTTGCATCAATGCCCGCCGTTCGGCAGGTCTTGCCGTCAATCCCAGTTTAGCGAGGCGGCTCCTTGGTAGTCGACCACCCGGGTCTCGAAGAAGTTCTTTTC
>CAZRBP010000350.1:0-2559 GCA_964598305.1 uncultured Pseudomonadales bacterium
GAACAGCGGATGCGCGAGGCGGAGGAGAGGCGGACTTCCGATCTCGGTGCGGTGCGCGAGCAACTTGGCTATCTGGCTCTTGAGCAGGGCGCGCTGGCCGAGGAACTGCGCTTCGCGGAGCAGCGGGAAGCGTTGCGCCGAGTCGCAGACGAGCGGGTGCAGAAGCTGTTGGCGGATGACCTGCTTGCGGCCGCTCGCTATGACCAGGAGCGCCAAGCCACCCTAACCGTCGCTCAAGCTGTCAGCCAACTCCGCCGTGCCTTGGCGAGCAACCAACGGCAGTCGGCGCAAAGCAACCAAGCCCTAGTGCGCATCGAACGGGAGCACCAAGCCTTGCGTTTGCAGTTGCAGCAGGAGCGGGCCGACTTGGCTCGGCAACTGGCGCGCCTAGCGGAACAACGGCAAACCGCGGTGGTGGCGCCCAAGGGCGGTGTTGTGACCTTTGTGCAGTTCACCGTTGGCGACCGGGTGCGTGCCGAGCAGGTGCTCATGACCGTGGCGCCAATGGATGCGGCATCGCAACTGGTGCTGCTGGCGGACGCCGCTGCGGCTGCCGATATCGCCCTCGGCGACGAAGTGCGCTTCAAAGCGCTGGGCGGGCAGCGCCGGCGTAATCCCATTGGCGCGGCCGTCGTTCGCGAAGTCAGCCAAGCGCCGCAAAAGCCCTACCAGTTGCGCAGTTGGGTTGCCGTGGATGGGCCCGTGTTCCGGGCGAAGGCCGAGGTGCTGCGGCATCCGGAAGGTCTGGCCGTCAAGGGCGGTCTGCGGGTGGATGCCTTCGTTGTCACCGAGTCGCACCGGCTGTGGCGCTGGCTGCTGGAGCCGTTGACCGCTGCCCTTGAGGGTTTGTGAGTGCTCAATCTCGGTTGGGGCCGAAAAGTGCCGGTGATGATGCAGGCCGAGGCGAGCGAGTGCGGCCTGGTGAGCATGGCCATGATTTCCGCCTTCCATGGCCGTCACCTGGACCTGGCCGACATGCGCAGCCGGGGGCTGCTCAGTGCACGCGGCGCCACGCTCAACGATCTGGCAGCGCTAGCGGCTGCGGAGGGCTTCCAAACCCGGGGTCTGCGCTTGGAAATGGACCATCTGGGCCAGCTCCAAGCGCCCGCCATCCTGCACTGGGACCTCAACCACTTCGTGGTGCTGGTGAAGGCCGGGCCGCGCCAGGTCCATGTTCACGACCCGGCCTTGGGACACCGCAAGCTGTCCTATGAGGAAGTCTCCCGGCATTTCACCGGGGTCGCTTTGGAATTGCGGCCTGCTCCCGGGTTCCAGCTTCAATCGCCGCCGCCGAGACTGAAAATCTGGCATCTTTGGCGCGGTGCCGGGGCGCTCAACAAGAATCTGCTGGCCATCTTCGCGCTGTCGATGCTGCTGCAGCTCACACTGATCGCCGCACCCCTGCACCTGCAGTGGGCCATTGACCAAGGCGTCGCCCATGCGGACGGTGAACTGATCGGCCTGCTGGCGTTCGGCTTCCTCTGCGTTTTGGCCATCCAGCTCGCGGCCCAGTTGCTGCGCGGTTGGCTGATCGTGCGCCTGACCCACCTGGTGGCGTTCGAGTTTGCCTGCAACCTCTTGGCGCACATGCTGCGGCTGCCGCTGGACTGGTTCGAGAAGCGGCATCTGGGTGATCTGACCTCCCGATTCGGCTCCCTCGGCCCGGTTCAGGATGCCCTAACACAAGGCTTGGTGACCGTTTGCGTGGACGGTTTCATGGCCTTGGCCATGCTGGTGATGATGCTGGGCTACGATGCAGGCCTAGCGACCATCGTGCTGTGCGCCTGCGGCCTCTACCTGCTCGCCCGGCTGGTGCAGATCCCGGCCCTGATGCGCACGTCCATGGACGAGATCCACGCCGGCGCGAAGGCGGAGAGCAGCTTCCTGGAGTCCATGCGCTCGATGCCTGCGGTGCGCGCCTACGGCCAGGAGCGGGGTCGGCTGGAACGCTGGCAGAACCATCAGGCCGAAGCGCTGAACGCCGGCATTCGCCGCGCCAAGCTGCTGCTGATCGGCGACGGCGCGCTGACCCTGATCTTTGGCGTGGAGACCATTGTCGTCATCACCCTCGGCGCGATGCACGTGCTCGACGGCGCCCTCTCCATCGGCATGCTGTACGCCTTCTTGAGCTACAAGGGCAACTTCACTGGCCGCTTCGGCGAGCTGATCCGCCAAGGCTTGGATCTGCGCTTGTTGCGGGTGCATCTCGAACGCTTGTCCGACCCCTATTCGGCGGTGCCTGAGTTGTCCATGAAGCCGCCGCCTGCGCAGCCGGTTAGGGGTGACCTCGAACTCGACGGCGCCGGCTTCCGCTACGGCGAACGGGAGCCCTGGGTGCTGAAGGACGTGAGCCTGACCCTGCGGGAGGGTGGCTTCACGGCCATCATCGGGCCCTCCGGAGGCGGCAAGACCACTTTGCTCAAGCTGCTGCTCGGCCAAGCGGCCCCGACCCGCGGCGAGCTGCGCCTTGCCGGTCGGGCCGTCGATGACGAATGGCGGCAACGCTACCGGCGCTCGATCGGCGTGGTTCTGCAGGACGACGTCCTGTTCGCCGGCAGC
>CAZRBP010000351.1:0-2558 GCA_964598305.1 uncultured Pseudomonadales bacterium
AAAGAGAAGGCGTAGGTGAACGACGCGAGCGGACCTCCAAGGCAGAGAAGCCCCTTTGATCACATCCTAGGACACCAGTACACGGTTTTCGACGGACTGGCTGGGATGCAGGTGGAAGACATCTACCAAGATCAGCGCGGCCTGCTCTGGATCGCCACAGCCGACGGCGGCGTAAGCCGGTTCGACGGAGCGCATTTCGATACCTTTGGCCTGTCGGACGGGCTACCCAGTCTCACGGTAATGAGCATCGCCGAGGACCAAGACGGGCGGCTGCTTTTCGGTACGCTGGGCGGTGGGCTAGCCGCTTACGACGGGCGTGGTTTTCAAGTGTATACCACCGAACACGGACTGCCTTCCAACGACATAATGAGCCTGCAACCTCAAGCCGATGGTTCGATGCGAGTGCTGACTGACGCAGGGATCGGCTGGTTTGTCGAGGGGCGATGCGTAGAGTGCGTGACAGAAATTGCGGGTCAGCCGCTAGGGTGGGTGTACGACATGGCCACCGACACAGCGGGTACGACGTGGCTGGCGACGCAGCAACTGGGGACCATCAGCCTAGACGGTCGGCGCATGAGCGCGAAGAACGGCGCAATGCAGTGGCCGTGGAAATTCGCCCAAGACGCCTCCGGCCCGCTTTGGATCGCCTTTCGCTACGTTGGCACCGAAGTCGTTATAGGCCGCTACGACCCAGACAGCCAACGGCTCGACCTCATCAAGGCGGACGCGGCTATCGAAGGCACGGAGGCCGTAAATCACGGTACGCGCCATGTGCGCTTGGACGATAAAGGCCGGTTGTGGATGGCTCGTCAGGGCGTGCTAGTGTACGACGGGGCTGACTGGCATTCGTTCTCGGCCGGCTTGCCGGATATTCACTTTTCGGAGGCGCGGCTGACCTACGCGGACCGCGAAGGAAATATCTGGGTAGGATTGTGGGGCGGCGGGCTAGTTTTTTGCGATCCGGTCAGTGTCCAGTTGTACACCGGGGCCGACGGCCTGCCCGACCGCGAGGTCCACCAGCTAAGGGAAGACCACCAAGGTCGGATCTGGATCGGCACGATGGGAGGCCTAGCCTGTCTTGAAGACGGTCGGATTCGCCCGGTGGAGACCGGGCACAAGGTCTCGGCGTTGGCGATAGACCGCCAAGGGCAAGTCTGGCACGGGAGCCCCGAGGGCAAAGTAATTAAGGGAGTGGGGAAAGAGGCCCAAGTGATCGAGGTGACAAAAGACAACTGCTACGACTACGAAGAAGTTAAGCTATACCCAGACCAAGAAGGGGGCATAAAGGTCGGCACTTCCGAGGGACGTTTGGGAAGGATAGAAGACGACCGTTTTATAGCGGAGAAGCAGGGACCAGTTAATTGCCGAGTCGTGTTGCAGGATAGCGAAGGCACCTTGTGGATCGGTAGCTATGGGGCAACGCCGGCTCTGTACTATTGCAAAGATGGCCATTTCCACGCGTCTGATATGGCCGGGATAGAAACCGTCGCTTACGTAAGTGCATTGTGCGAGTACGAGGATGCTCTTTGGGTTGGGACAGCTAACGGCCTTTTCGCCTTTGACTACCGCACCCAACAGGTGCGTCGATTTACGGCAGACCAAGGCGATCTGTCCGTCAATGGCATCTTGGCTCTGGTAGCTGACCCTCAGCAGGAATGTCTGTGGATGGGGACTAGTGGTGGGGGTGTGATGAAGTACGATGGCCGAGTGTTTCAGAGCATTCGTTTAGGCAAATCCACCCTGGAGAATATTGTCGAGGCCATTTTGCGCGATAGTCGGGGCCGGTTGTGGTTCGGGACGAGGGCGGGGCTGATTGCGTATCAGTCTGGTAATACACCCCCGGGTATCGTGATTCGCCAAGTTGTGGCAGGGCGTCTGTTGGAGACGCCCCAAGCCGTGTCCTGCCCGGATAGCACACCCGAGATTCAGTTCCACTTCCAGGGTCTCAGTTTCAGAAGCGGGGCCGAGCAGATGCGCTACAGCCATCGGCTCGTCGGCCACGGGCCGGCGGAAGAGTGGAGTACGTTCACGTCTGCCAACAGAGTGTCGTACAACGGCGTACCGGTCGGCCAGTTCCGCTTTGAGGTACGGGCTTTAGACCGGGATGGTCTCATGTCGGAAGTCGCCAGCCTTGACGTACAGGTGTTCCCCGACGAGAAGAGCGTACGCCTCCAGCGCTTAGAACACATGCTGCGGGATGCGGATCAGGATTTCCTCAGCCAGAGCCAAGCCATGACCCAGCTCTTAGAAGAGGTCGCACAGATGGCCGAGACCGATATGACGATGCTGGTGATGGGCGAGACCGGTGTGGGCAAGGGGGTGGTGGCTCAGAGGATCCACAACCTGAGCCGACGCCAAGGGCAGCCCTTTGTCGCGCTCAATTGCGGCTCCCTGCCCGCCGGGCTGATCGAAAGCGAGTTGTTCGGCCACGAGCGAGGGGCCTTTACTGGTGCTGTGAAGCGGCATATCGGCTGTTTTGAGCGAGCTAACTACGGCACCTTGTTCCTCGATGAAATCGGCGATCTGCCGTTGGAAGCCCAACGAGCACTGCTCCGCAT
>CAZRBP010000352.1:0-2550 GCA_964598305.1 uncultured Pseudomonadales bacterium
GCAAGACCTACCACACCACCGGTTGGAAGATCGGCTACTGCGTCGCTCCGGAGCATCTGACCACGGAGTTTCGCAAGATTCATCAATTCGTGACCTTCACCTCGAACACGCCGGTGCAGCACGGCTTGGCGGATTTTCTCAACGCGCACCCGGAGCACCACTTGCAGCTCGGCGCCTTCTATCAGCGCAAGCGCGACCTGTTCTGCGCCCTGCTGGAGGGAAGCCGCTTCAGCCTGACGCCCAGTGCGGGCACCTACTTCCAACTGCTCGGCTACGAGGGCATCAGCAACGAGCGCGACAGCGAGCTGGCGGTGCGCCTAACCCGCGAAGCCAAGATCGCGTCCATCCCGGTATCGATCTTCTACGCCGATGGCGCCGACCATAAAATGCTGCGCTTTTGCTTCTGCAAGGACGACCGCACCCTGCGCCAAGGCGCCGAAATCCTGCTTGGGCTGTGAATCATGACGGCCGACCTGACCCTTAGCCTCGTGCAGACGCCCACCCATTGGCATGACCCGCCGCGCAATCGGGCGCGCTTTGACGCCCTGTTTGAGGATCTGCCGCACGATGTGGATGTGGCGCTGCTGCCGGAAATGTTCACCACCGGATTCACCATGCGTGCCGCCGACGTGGCGGAGTCCATGGATGGCCCCAGCGTCGCTTGGATGCGCAATCGGGCGCAAGCGTTGGATTGCGCATTGTGCGGGAGCCTGGTCATTGAGGAGGGCGGCAAGTTTTTCAACCGCATGATCTGGGCGTCCGCCGACGGCGGTATCACTGCCTACGACAAGCGCCATCGGTTCCGCATGGCCGGCGAGCATGAGCATTACGACGAAGGAACGTTGCGCGTTGTCGTGGATTGCCGGGGCTGGCGGATCAGCTTGGCGG
Organism: uncultured Pseudomonadales bacterium; assembly: GCA_964598305.1. Lineage (GTDB taxonomy): Bacteria > Pseudomonadota > Gammaproteobacteria > Pseudomonadales > Azotimanducaceae > Azophilus. Next base: position 889 of record CAZRBP010000352.1, read on the forward strand.
TCTGCTACGACCTGCGTTTTCCGGTCTGGCTGCGCAACCGGGGCGACTACGATCTATTGCTGTGCGCCGCCAACTGGCCGCAAGCGCGGCGGTTGGCTTGGGATACTCTGCTCCGCGCCCGGGCCATCGAGAACCTGAGCTTCGTCGCTGGCGTCAACGTGCTTGGCGAGGATGGCAATGGCGTGCGGTACGCAGGGGGCAGTGTGCTCTATGGGCCGGAGGGGGATGCCTTTCTCGATGCGGGTGAGCGGAAGGGTGTATTCACCGCCACCTTGGAAAAGTCCGCCTTGGATGCCCATCGGGCGGCGTTTCCTGCTTGGCGTGACGCTGATGACTTCGTGATCGACGGAACAACGCCATGACCGATGGACGAAGGGGAGGAATACGCAGAGTTTCATTGCCTTGGGCCGGGATTCGCGGCTGGCTGCTCTGGGGCGCCTGTCTTGGCCTTGCCGCATGCGGGGGGGAGTCGGGCGCTCCCGAGGCGGGCGGCGAAGCGCCAGTCGAGGTTCATCGTTCTGGCGAAGCCATCTACCAGCGCTACTGCTTCTCCTGCCATGCGGCGGGCGTTGCCGGGGCGCCCAAGACGGGCGATGCGGAGGCTTGGTCGCCGCGCATGGCCAAGGGCCGAGATGCGCTGCTCCGCTCCACCATCGACGGCATGACCGGCATGCCTGCCATGGGATTGTGCTTCGACTGCTCGGAACAGGAACTTGCCGATGCCATCGGCCACATGAGCGGCAAGGCGATGGCACCACCACCGTCGCCCTGAAGTGATTGGCGAACCGTTAAGGCCTGACGGCCCTAACGCCCAGCGATTTTGCATTGGTCAAGCGCAGGAACCGACCATCGAAGGTCGCAATGCGCTCGGCACCGGCTTCGGCGGCGCTCGCCAAGTGAAGCGCATCGGCGAAGTCGAAACCCTGCTCGTACCAATCCAAGGCCTGACCGATCCGATCAACCGCCTCCGCCGCCACGGACGGGATGCCGAGCAGGCTTCGAAAGGCGTTGGCGACTGTCTCACGCCCTAAGTCGTACACGCTCCGTAACACCCATTCCGTCTCCAACACCACGGACAGTGGAAGAAACACCGGTTCGCTCTCAACAAGACGAGCGGCCTCGGCAGCCTGGGATGGGTCGTCATTGGTAAGGAGCCGGACGACGACATTTGTGTCCAGGGCGATCACGTGTGCTCGTCGATTCCCGGCGGCGCTGCGAATCGCATCTCAGCCAAGGACCGCCGTGGACCTTCGTAGCCGACACAGCCAACCACCTCATCGACTTTAGTCGGTGCAAATCCGGCTCGGGGCCGAAGGAACACGCCGTCCGTTCGATCCTCGACCTCGAACTCGATGCCTGGCTCCCATGCGTGCGCGGCGCGAATGGCGCTTGGGATGACAACCTGACCCTTGCTGGACATCTTGGTCAATTGCATCGTTGCGAATCTCATGTAAGACGTGAGTAAGAAGCTACTGTGTCGGTGAACGTGCGTCAACAGCCAGTGAGCGCTAGAATTGCCGCTCCGCCCGGTCGAACAGGATCCATCGAGATGCCGCCAGCCCCGTCCGGACTTCTTCTATCCCCAAGGCTCGAACCCATTTGAAACCCCTCGTACCCGTGGTGTTGGCCGGCGGCGTTGGCAGCCGATTGTGGCCCTTGTCC
>CAZRBP010000353.1:0-2549 GCA_964598305.1 uncultured Pseudomonadales bacterium
CGGGGGCGAATGCCGGTTTCCGGGTCCCTCGGCTCAGGCCTAGCCTTGAAATCAACACCGGCGCAGAACACCGGCCCGCTGGCGGTGATCACGATGGCGCCCACAGCGTCGGAGTCATTGCCGCGCTCGACCGCCGCCATGACTTCCCGGGTCATCCGCACGTTCCAGGCATTGCGCGTCTCCGGGCGGTTGTAGGTGATCAGCGCGACGGTGCCGCGCTCCTCGTAGCCCACCAGCGGCTGGCTCATGGCCCTGCCCCGCCGGCGGCGACTTGCTGCACTGGCAGGCCGCGGGCGATCTCAAGAGCGCGGCCGAGCCCGGTGTCATGGGGATTGCCGCCCAGGAATTGCGGTACGCCGATGACCCGCGGCTGGTCCGGCACATCGCCGGGGTAATCGTCCACCAGCGTGCCCGGCCGGTGTTCAGGGCGCAGGTGATCGACCAGGTAGCGGCCGTCTGGACCGCGGCGGTCCTTGCTGTAGAAGGCCGCGAAACAGTGGTCGATGCGGAACTGCGCAAGCATGTTCTTCGCGTACTCGGCGCCGCCCGCGCTCCACAGCACCGGGGTGACCCCGGCGTCGCGCAGCCGGCCGAGCAACTCGATGGCGCCGGGCCGCAGAACGTCGCTGCGCACGGAACCGATGAGCGTCCCGTCCACATCGAACAGCCATACGGCGTCGGGGTGGTTCATCCGCTCCGACGCCGCTGCGCCAGCAGTTCGTTGTGGCGCGCGAACATCTGTGCGGCCTCTCGTTGCAGCGCCACCGGCACCGCAGGCAGCGGCGGCAGGCCGGCTTCTCGTGACGGCAGGGACACCGTGGCCGAGCCGTAGGCGGTCTCGGTGTCGCGCTGGTTGACCATGCGCATTTCCAGGTCCACTAGGTGGCGTCCGGCCTCTTCGCGCTTGTTCACCACCTTGCCGGTCAGAAACTGGGTGTCGCCCTGGTAGTTGAACTTGCGGATGGAATCCTCGAGGCGCTCGATGAAGGCGTCATCGCCGCACCAGTCGGACACCATGTGGTACAGCCAGCACTGGCGCATCACGCCGTAGTCGTAGGCCATCGGGTTGCCGATGGCCTTGGCCCACTCGTTGTCCCAGTGCAGGCGCTGGGCCACGTCCCACACCCCCATCTCGTTCTTGATGTAGAACGGCGCGATGCGCTTGCGGTTCCGGTAGCCGAGCCGCGAGGCCTTGAGCCCGTACGGCGTGAATCCATAACCGCCCGCATGCACCGCGATGATCTCGGTGACCGAAAGCGGGCCCTTCACCATGGGCTGCAGCTCATCGCCCACCTTGACGTCCTCCCAAAGGCGCCGCTTGGCGCCGCGCGCCTGCTCGGCTTCGTAGATGGCGTCGATGCGCTCGTAGTCCTCGTCGGTGTAGTCGGCGGGCTTGATGTCGGCATACTTGCCCTTGCTGCGGGATTTTTTGCGCTCGGTTTCCACCCGCAGCGTGCGGTACACGCCCACCACCTCGCCGCGCTGGTTGATGTTCACGTTGCGGCTGACGCGAATGACGGAGCGTTCCGCGAATTCCGACTTCTTCTCCTCCACGGACTCTTCACCGCGATAGCTGAAAATGCGGTCGCCGGGACGCAGATGCCGGTACCAGTCCCACGTGCCCCCGGAAACAAAGACATGCACGCCGCGGAAGAGTCCCTTGGTGGCCTGTTTGATTTCGGCAGGCATCGGGTCGCCCATCATGGGGGTTTTGACGTGGCCGACCATGGTGCCGTGGGCAATCTGCGTACCCCACCTCGTGGTGGGGCCGTAGCCCTCATCCGTGTACAGGGGATTGTCGTCGCCCATGCCCTGGGCCCAGTTGCGGATCGCGTCGGGGGTGGCTTCGGAGAAGAGTTCCCTTTCCTTGCTGGCGACGTTCACCCCGACCAGCAGCCTGGCCCGTTCGATGTCCTCGTCCTTCAGCTGGTACTTGAGCGCTTGCTCAAACTCCTTTTCGAGCCTGTCATCGACCTTGAAGGCCTTGCTCACTGTTGATGTTTCCGTGGCCATGGCTGCTCCCTTCCAGTGTCAATTGCCAAGCCGACTAGCATAACGGGCTTGGTCAGTCAGTCAACATATCATCTAACTTAGTTGGATAATCGGTGGTGAGGGAAATCGCCGCGGTCGCCAGCGGCGCGAAGATGGCCGGCTGCGCGAACGTGGACTTCACGCAGCAACGCGGAGATAATTTGTTCACATTTCATCCCCTTCCTTGGAGGCGCAAAACTTGAACAAGTTGGCGCGGGGCCAACAGCGGCGCAGGAGCGCCCTCGATCAGGTGCGGGTGCCGAAGACCGCCGAACTGGTCGCTTCGGAACTGCGCCGGCGCATTGTTCGGGGCGACCTGCGGGAAGGCGACAACCTGCCTCCGGAGTCGGCCCTGATCGAGGAGTTCGGCATATCCCGGCCGACCATGCGGGAAGCGTTCCGCATTCTTGAAACCGAGCAGTTGATCAGCGTCTCCCGCGGCTCACGGGGCGGGGCGCGGGTCCACATGCCGGAGGTTGACGTGGTGGCCCGCTACGCGGGGCTCTATCTTCAGGCCC
>CAZRBP010000354.1:0-2549 GCA_964598305.1 uncultured Pseudomonadales bacterium
CCTCGGCCGACGCGCCCCAAAGCTCAGCAACCGCCTGGTGCAGGCGCGCCAAGCCAGGGCCGCTGACCACCGTTTCCCAACAGACATGGCCGTGACGACGCTGCAGAACGCCGAGCAGCTCCTGCTCCAAGGGCGACCCAGGCGCCAAGTCCGCATGACCGCCTTCCGACGCCACAGGTCGCCAGCCGCCGCCAATGGGGATCAAGCCCGCCATGCCGAGCCCCGAACCCGGGCCGATGACCGCCTTCACCCCATCGTCCCCAGAACCGCCACCCACTTGCCGCACCGACTCGGCCACCGGCGCCATCATGGCCAAGGCGTGGAAGTCATTAAGCACCTGCACGGAGCAGCCGAGCACATCCTGAAGCTCTGCCGCATCAAACCGCAGTTCGGGGTGCTTGGTCACCGTCGCCCGGCCATGCGTCGCCGGGCCGGCCACGGCAAGGCATGCGGAATCCACGGCGCCGGCTTCCAAGGCCTCGGTCGCGGCGGCCAACAGATCGGCAGCGCAGGAAAAATCGTCGGTGGCGAATTCCGCGTGGCGCCCCACCCCGCCCCGGTCGCCCAAGCCAAAGCGGGCGCTGGTGGCGCCGATGTCGGCCACCAAGTGCTTCAAGGCGGCAGCACCTTAAGCGCCTGCAGCGCCGAGAAGTGTTCGCGGAACATGGTGGCGGTGTCGATGCACTCGGCAAAGCCGAACCGACGCGCCTTGACGGTGCTGAGCAGGGTAGTCTGCCCGCCGTGATAGCCGAACACAGCATCGGCAAACTGCCAAGATGCACCGATCAACTGATCCATCGAGTGGGGCGCCAGTCCGTGGCGGGCGACGACCCGGTCCCAAACAGTACCGTGTTTCGGCATAGCCTCGCTGAGCTGCATGGGCTCAGGGGCGGCACAGGACATCTGGAAGTGATCGGCAAATTCAGGGAACAGCGCACCCCAGTCGAGGATGTCGCCATTGGTGATGTTGAACGTTTCGCCCGCGCAACGGGGCTCGCTGCCCGCCCAGAGGATGGCGCGGGCCAGCAGCCGGGCATCGGTCGCCTCGGTGACGAAGCCGCCCCGGCCGGGAAAGCGCAGGGGCTGCCCGAGTTCGCGCAGCACGGCGGCGTGGACGCCGATGGCCGAGACCATGTTCATCGGACTGCCCAAGGCGTGGCCGCAAACGATTTGCGGGCGCATGATGCTGAAGGTCCAGTTCGCGCCGGCACTGGCCTCGCGCAGGAGATCCTCCTGGCTCCAATAGAAGTTCGCGCCCGGGTGGCGGGGGTCGCTCTCCTTGCCCGGCAGCTTCATGGGCGCCAGATGGGCACCGTAGGCCTTGGTGCCCTGCAGCAAGGCGAGGTGGCGGGCGGGGGTGACGAAATCCAGCACATTGGCGAGCATGCGGGTGTTGGTTTCGATCTGCTCCACGTCGCGCCAGCCCGCGATGAGGTCCGGCCTCTCGTAGAGCGCCGCATAGACGATGTGGGTGACGCCCTCCAACCGGCCCAGTTGCTGCCGGCAGGCCGCCCGATCGGTCAGGTCCAATTGCAGAAAGCGAGCCCTGGTGGGGAAGTCCGGCCGGCGGCGGCTCACAGCAACCAGGTCGCACCCATCCTGATCTTCAAGCGCCTCGAGCACCGCGCGGCCCACCAGCCCCAAGGCACCGACCACCAAGTAGTTCCGTTGTTCGTTCCGCGCTGCCATGGAAGAGCCCTTAGCCCCGGGGAGCGCGAGGGGTTCGCCCCTCGCGGGAAGCCGCTAGTTTACTCAAGGGAGCGCGAGCGCGCCTACTCAACCCGCCGAATCGTCCCCGGCCCGGAAGGCGGCCTTGAAGCTGTTCGCTGCCAAGGCGGCGAGCTCCGCTTCGCCGAGGTCGAGCGCGGCTGCGGCGCGGACGTAATTTTCGTTGACGTAACCCCCGAAGTAGGCCGGATCGTCGGAATTGACGGTGGCCAGCAGGCCAAGGTCGAGCATTCGCTTGAGCGGATGCGCCCGCAGATCAGGCACTACGCGGAGCTTGAGATTGGACAGCGGGCACAGGGTCAATGGCACTTGGTCGCGCCGCAGGCGGGCCACCAGGGCCTCGTCCTCTAAGGCGCGGTTGCCGTGATCGATGCGCTCCACGCCCAACACGTCAAGCGCCTCCCAAACGTACTCCACAGGCCCTTCCTCCCCGGCATGAGCGGTTAGCCTGAATCCTAGGTCCCGGGCCGCGGCGAAGACGTTCCTGAACTTTCTCGGCGGATGGCCGAGTTCGCTGGAGTCGAGCCCGACGCCAATGAAGTCACCGTGATAGGGCGCGGCGTCCTCGAGTGCTCCAAAGGCCTCCCGCTCGCTTAAATGCCGCAAGAAGCACAGGATCAGCGACACCTCAAGGCCGCGGCCCGCCGCTTGGCGAACCGCCTCGTTCAATCCCTGCATAAGGTCTTGGAACCGCACGCCACGGCTCAGATGCGCTTGCGGATCAACAAAACACTCGAGATGGGTGACGTTGTCGGCCCCGACCCGACGAAAGCAGGCGTCCGCCAAGGCGAAGAAGTCCGAGGCCGTGCGCAGCACGCCCA
>CAZRBP010000355.1:0-2508 GCA_964598305.1 uncultured Pseudomonadales bacterium
CCGATGCTGCGCCGCCAGTGCACCATCTCGATGGCCGCCGCCGCCGCTTCGAGGCCCTTGTTGAACTCATCGTCCGCCGCCCGCGCCGCGGCGTGCTCCATCTTCAGCACCGGCAGGATCTCCACCACCACCGGGCGGCGGTAGCGCTGCATCACCTCCCCCAAGCCCCGCATGCACTCGTTGGTGATCATCTCGAAGTGCAGGGTTTCCCCCTTGAGGATCACGCCGAAGCAGATCAGGGCGTCGATTTCCTTGTCTTCATCCAGCGCCAGCAGATCCGCCGCGGCTAGGGGCAACTCCAGGGAGCCGGGCAACCGATGCACCTCGATGCGCTCATAGCCATGCGCCCGCAACGCGCCCTCGCAGGTGTCGGAGAGGCTGTCCACCAACTCCGGATACCACTTGGATTTCAATATCGCGATGCGTCCCGGGTTCTCGATGACCGGCAAGTCGCTCAGATCGGCGGTGGTTTTCACGATGCGGCCCGCTCCGCGGGTTCCTCAAGCTCAGCCAGCATGCGCTGCAGCTTGGGAATGGCCTCCATCACCGGCCCGGGATCTGGCATCGGCAGAGGCCCTTGGCCATCGCTCTCCGGCGGAATGAAGCCATCAAGCCGCGATCGGCGCAGCCAGCCCAACAACTCCTCATCCTGCATCCATTGCAGTTGGTTGAGGAAGTTGCCCAAGGTGGTGCGCAGGAAGTCCGCATCGTTATCCGGGTGCGGCACCGGGACGCAGAGCCGGTTCTTGGCCGCGTCATCATCGCCGTAAGCCGCCTCGACATGGGCGGTAAAAGCGCCGCTGAACACCTGCTGGCAGGTGCGCAGCGACTGCAGCGTAATCGCCGGGCCGTCAAACACGGGCGCCACCGGCCGCCGGGCCAAGCCATCGGTGGCGCAGTGCACGTGCAGCGTGGCGGAGGAGGTGGGCACCGTCCCTTGGTCGAGGATGATGGCGTCGCGCTCAATCCGCTGCACATGCCCCAGCCGCACCACGTCCTTGATGCGCCGCAGTTGCTCAAGCTCGGCCACCGTGACCGTGGCGCAGCGGTACATGGTCGGCCAGACGTCATCGTCAAGCCTGAGAAGCTGACCGGCCGCGTTGATGCGCTCAAAGACATCGCGGTAGCTGGTGCCTTCGACAATGGCCCGGGTCTGCTCCGCGAAGCCCCGGTTGATGGCGTCGGCGAACTGGCGACCGGGCTGGATGTTGGCCCGGTCCAGCATCCAGGAGTCCCGGGGCATGATCCAACTGATGCACTTCGGGTCCATGCCGTGGGCCAGCAGAAACAGGCAGGCGTCCATGCCGGTCTTGCCGGCCCCGACGATGACGTAGCGCTCGAACTGCCCGCCCAGCTTGGGCAGCGCGTTCAGCGGCGCCCAGTGGACGCCCTCATCGATGGCGAACGGCGGTGGCGACACCGAGGGCACGCTGACATCCATGTAGGTGGCATCCACGATCTTGCCCGCCTTAACCGCCCACTGTTCGTCAGACACCGTGGAGGTGAAGCGCCCGTCGCCCTGGTACTCGCACAGGGGGAAGTAGCGGAGCCGCCCGGAGGGCAGGAACTGGCGCTGCATCACCTGCCCGAAGTAAGCGCACACTTCGCTGTTGGTGGCCAATTCATAAAGGCCTTTGTTCCAGCCATGGGTGTCGATCGCGCCGCTGCCCAAGGGCCGGGAGTTGACCCCGTAAAACGACGACGGCTGGTGCAGGCGCACGAAGGGATAGGCGTCGTTCCAATGCCCACCGGGCTGGTGGCGCCGATCCACCATCACCACGGAGGCCTCGGTTTCGGTCATCAGCACGTCGGTGAACGCCATGCCCATCGCGCCGGCGCCGACGACCAAATAATCTGCTTCGAGGGTGTTCATGGGGCTGCTTGCCGCGCTCCTATGGCGAATCGGCGAATCATACATCAGCGCGGCGCAGGGGCTTGGCGCGGAAGATCGTCCGCCAGCGGCGTGTATCCTAGCCCCACCACAAGCAAGCGGAGGCCGCAATGGGCGATTACGTCTATCCGGGGATTCTCAGCAGCGTGGCGCTGCTCGTGTACTACTTCACGTTGTTCAAGTCGGGCATGGCGCGGGGCCGTTTCAAGGTCCCGGCGCCGTCCCACGACGGCCCGGAAGAGTATGTGCGCCACGTGCGCGCCCACCAGAACACGGTGGAGCACCTGGTGATGTTCCTGCCGGGCCTGTGGCTCTTTGCGGTGGCGGTGAATCCGATCTGGGCGGCGGCCATCGGCGCCATCTGGCCGGTGGGCCGCCTGATGTATGCCCTGGGCTACTACAAGGCACCGGAGAAGCGCAGCATCGGCCTATACATCAGCATGCCGCCGATCTACATCTTCATCCTGGGCTCGCTGATCGGCTTTGTGATCAAGGCCATCTAGACCTCACGACCAAGGGCGCAGCGCCCGCCAGTCGTCGTCCGTGCCTAGGGCCGCTGCGTCCGCGTCGTAGCTGTACAGCCAGTGCTGCTGGGGCGAGAAGCCGCCGTCGAGCTT
>CAZRBP010000356.1:0-2502 GCA_964598305.1 uncultured Pseudomonadales bacterium
TCGGGGCAGATCAGCTCGCCGCCGCCGATCATGGTGTCGAGCAGGGTGGTCAGCATGCCGCCGATCCAGAAGAACGGCGTCAGCACCAGGATGCGGGATCCGGGCGTGCGCCAGGAGTCGTCGTGCAGGGCGTAGGCATGGCGCACGACGCTGCCGTGGCTGTGCACGACGGCCTTGGGCTGCGCGGTGCTGCCGGAGGTGAAGATCACCACCGCTAGGTCGGCCGGCGCAACTTCCGCCTCCACCTTGGCTAGGAACTCATCGGACGGGCCTGCGGCGTCTTGACCCAGTGTGCGCAGATCCGCCGAGCCGCCCCGTGCCCAATCGGGCACCGCCCCGCCCCACACCCAAGCGGAGCGGAGATAGGGCGCTTCGGCCAGCCGCAGCGGGCCGCCGGAAGCCGAGGCAAGCTCCGGGAAGGCCCGCTCCATGTTGTCGACGTAGTCGTGGCGCAGGTAGCCGTCCTGCATCAGCAGGGTGTCGATGTCGGCGAACCTCAGCACCCAGGCCAGTTCCGGCGATTTGAGGAAGGTGCTCACGCCGGTCACCAGCGCACCCACGCGCAGGGCGGCAAACCAAGCGACGATCCAGTCCGGGGAGTTGCTCATGAGCAGGCCGACCCGGGTGCCCTTGCCAACCCCCGACGCAAGCAACCCTTTGGCCAGCTCTCGGGATTCCCGTTCGGCCTGCCGGTAGGTGAGCGAGCGGCTTGAGCCACTGGCAAGCACCTTTTCCCCATGCTTCCCGCCCGAGTGCTTGAGCAGGGCCGGCAGGGTGGCGCCGTGATTGGGAACTTCCATGATTCGGCGGATACTCAACGATTGGGTTTGCGCCAGTCAACCCGGCTTCGGGTTTGTTTGCTTGGCGCAATCATCTAAATGATATAGCCTTGTTGAGGTATCGGCCATGTAGCCGATCCGTCGCGCAGGGGGAGCCTTGGATTTCGACCTGACCGAAGAGCAGCAACTGTTTGCCGACACCAGCCGCAGGTTCCTGGCCGATGAATGCGATCTGAGCACGGTTCGCAGGCTCGCGGAAACCGATGCGGGCTTCGCTGCCGACTGGTGGCGCCAGGCTGCCGGGCTCGGCTGGATTTCATTGCTGGTGGATGAGGATGCCGGCGGCTTGGGGCTGGGTGGCGACGGCATTCTCTACTTGGGCCTCGTGGCGGAAGAGATGGGGCGCATGGTGTCCCCGGGGCCGTTGTTGCCCTGCAGCCTGGTGGCGGCGACGCTGTCGCGGTCGGGCAATGCCGAACAGCAGTCCGTGGCATTGCCGGCATTGGTGGCGGGCGAGGCCACAGCAGGCTGGTGCTTCGCGGAGGGCGGGCGCGACTGGCGTGCCGACTCGGTAGCGATGCAGGCACAGCGGGTGGCGGGCGGTTTTCTCCTGCGGGGAGCCAAGTGGCCGGTGGAAGCGGCCGCCGAAGCGCAGTATCTGCTGGTGACGGCGCGTTGCGACGGGCAGCTCACCCAGTTCCTGGTACCTGCCGAGACGGCGGGCGTCACCATCGAGCCGTTGCAAGGCTTGGATCTGGTGCGCCGCTTTGCGCGGGTTCGCTTTGAAGGCGTCGAGGTGGACGAGACCTCGGTGGTGGGCGCACCGGGCGGCGCCGCCGATGACGTTGAACGCCAGCTTCAGATCGGCCTTGCCGTATCTTGCGCCGAGAGCGCCGGCGCCGTGGCGCGAGTGTTCGAGTTCACCTTGGAGTGGGCCTTCGAACGCTACTCCTTCGGACGGCCGCTCGCCTCCTACCAAGCGTTGAAACATCGCTTTGCAGACATGAAAACCTGGCTTGAGGGATGTCACGCCACAGCTTCCGCCGCCTTGCATGCCATCGCGCAAGGCAGTGCCGACAGCGCTCGCCTCACCCGTGTGGCGAAAGCCTTCATCGGCGACTATGCGCCCGAAATCGTGCAGGAGTGCGTCCAGATGCATGGCGGCATCGGCGTGACCTGGGACCACGATCTTCACCTGTACCTGCGCCGGGTGACCACCAATCGTTCAATCTTCGGCGCGCCGCGCGAGCACCGGGCGCGCATTGCCGACCTGCTGGGATTCTAGGACGGAGAGCGGGCATGGAGCCATTGGAAGAGTTTCGGCAGAGATCACGCGCCTGGCTAGCGGACAACATGCGCCGCCTGCCGCCGGATGCGGCGCCTTGGAACGCCATGCGCGTGGATGACGGCGACGCCGAGCGGGCCAAGGAACTGCAAGGGAAGCTCTTTGAGGCGGGTTTCGCTGGCCTGTGCTTCCCAAAGGAATACGGGGGCCAGGGATTGCCGCGGGCGTACCAGAAGGCGTTCACGGAGGAGTCCCGCCCCTATGAGATGCCGCTGCTGTTCAACACGCCCACCCTGACCATCATCGCCCCCACCATCCTCGACATGGGCTCCGAAGCCCAGAAACGGCGCCACCTGCCGGCCATGATCCGCGGCGACGAACTTTGGGTGCAGTTCATGTCCGAGCCGTCGGGCGGCTCCGACCTCGCCGGCGTGATTA
>CAZRBP010000357.1:0-2496 GCA_964598305.1 uncultured Pseudomonadales bacterium
TCCATGGCCCGCCACAGCTCCCAGACGTAGCCGAGCACCCGCAGCGTCATGCCTGCATCGGCCTCGGATTGGAACTCCAGCATGATGATCAGCCAGTGGGTGGGCGACCCGTTGCCGTCCGCCGCCTTGAGCGGAACGCGCCAGACTTGGTCCCCGTAGCGGCGCAGGAAGTCCTTGGTGACCCATTCGGCGGGCAGCCTTTCTAGGCGCTCGAAGTCGATGGCGTCCAACGTCTCCTGCGCTAAGGGGCCATTGGGCTGGACCAGATAAGGGCGCAAGCCAGCGATAGCCTCCGGGTGGCCGTACATGGCCTTGTAGGCGGCGTCGTGGGGAAAGGCGGACAGTGGCTGTTCGTCGGGATTCATGAGGCCAGCGTAGCGGGCCGCATGGGGCCGCCGCTACGGCCAATGTCTCAACGGGTTGTGCGACATTGCCCCTTCATTTCCCGCTGTCCGCATGCCACTTTGAGAGTGGCGGCGGGATCAGTTTTGGCGGCGCGGCGGCTGGTTCAGGCCGGGCCGGGCTTCCGAATCTCCTCGCGCACCACGCGGCGCAGAGTCGTCTCGAGTTCGTCGCTTGCGCAAAAAGGCGCCTTCCCCTGAATTCAGGCGATTCAGCCCTTGCGTGTGGCTTCGCTCAGACTATGGAACCCCGCCCACAGGTCGTCCATGGCGGGTCGTTCGGGGCGATGCCGCAGTAGGTCAAACCAGAGGTTGCCGGGGTCGTCCGCGCCCCGGCAACCGCGCAACGCCTGATCGGGGCCGTCGAGCATCCCCGAACGAAAATCGATGGCTTCGATCCAGCGGTCAAGGTCGCCCGCAATGACGCGATGCAGGATCTTCCACTCACCGTCGCGCTTCTCCCACACGTCGAGATAGCGGCCTTGATGCCAGAAGTCGGTAAACCCGTCTTCGTGCCGCAAGCGGTGCACCACGTTCCACTGGGAGGTGGTGGCGCAGCGGTCGCCGTCGAAGCGGAATCGCGTGTTGGTGATTGCGTGCATGCTGGAGTCGATGCGCGCGAGGCAGGGAATTACGTACTCGGCAAACTCGTGGGCGTTGCCCGCGAAGAAGCCGTGGTCGTCGTATCCGTCCGCGTGATAGCACGACTTGAGCATTTCCAGATCGCAGCGGTCCACGGCTTGGCAGTATCGATGAATGACCTCGCGGATGGCCTCGCGGTCCCGCAGTTCCCCCACTTCCGCTTCCAGGGCTGCCAACCGGCTTTCCAGCGCTTCAGACATGAGTTCCCCCCTGTTGGTTAATCTGCTTGGTTTGCGGAGACGATTCGGTTCCGCAGCACCCCTATGCCTTAAATATCCAGTTCAATCACGTCGCCGGACTCAAGGAACCTGCCCTGTTCCAGGCCGCAGCCGCCGCCCACCGTCCCGGAACACAGGGGCTCGCTGGCATGGTGCTTGGTCGCGGAAGGCTTACGCCCGCCTAGCCATTCTCCCCTCCCCGGATACCCACCGCCGCCCCAATATGCGCGCAATCTCCCGGAACGGCGTCAGCACGTTGTCGCTCAGGCTGGTGTACTTCGCTTGGTCCGGCTCCGTTAGGCCCCAGGGCGTCTCCTCGTAGCGTTCGGCGATGTAGAGCGTCCCGAACAGCCGGTCCCAGATGCTGGTTACTAAGCCCAAGTTGGTGTCCCAGTGCTTCTCCAGGTAGCTGTGGTGGGTGTGGTGCATGCCGGGGCTTTGCAGCCAGTATTCCAACCAGCGCGGATAGCGGAAGGAGACGTGGTAGTGCCGGAAGTTGCCGTTCAACGCGTAGAGAAAGGAGAAGATACCTAAGTTCACGATGGTGATTTGGGTTATGCCGCCGTTGAACAGATAGGCGAACAGGCCACCGGAGATGGACAGCCCGATGGCCGGCCCCAACGCCCAAATGGGGGCAGCGATAAAGTGCTCCCGCATCCGGGTGATCGGGGTCAGCACCTGGGCGGAGTGATGCACCTTGTGGATGGCCCAGCCGATGTCGGTCTTGTGCATCATCAGGTGGGTGAAGAAGAAGATCATGTCGGCGATCAGCAGCGTCACCAGCCCGTAGGCCAGGCTCCAAGCGAGGTTGGGCGTCAGCGCCGGACTGCCGCCGAAGGCGGATTGCAGTGCCCCGATGGTGGTTTGCTCGACAAAGGGCGCCACCGACCCGAGAAAGGCGACCACCCAGACCGGCATCAGGCCCCGGTCGAGCAAGTACAGCCCGATGTCCACCCGGGCCGACTGGTGGGTGATGATGCTCTTTGGCATTACATAGGCCAAAAGCCCCATGGGCCGCTCCCGGCCGTCCACTCCCTTGGCGCCCCGGCCGCGGCGCAACGCCCACAGGATGACGGAGAGGATGGCCGTCAGGAGCAGCAGCGGCCACCAGAGGGAGTTGGTGGTGGAGCCGGGAAGGACCGCCAGCCAAAGCGCCTCAGAAATGCGGTTGGCGAGATCCGAGAACGGCCCCAGAATCTCCGCGCTCGACGCCTTCACGCCGGAAGCCTCAAGCA
>CAZRBP010000358.1:0-2480 GCA_964598305.1 uncultured Pseudomonadales bacterium
CTCGTCTTCGGACACGCGCATCAGGCGCTCGACCGGCGCCACGGCCTGTTGCCCCTGCTTGGAACGCCCTCTACCTGCTTCCAGTTCCAGCCTCGGTCAGCCGCCTTCAGCATCGACGATGCGGCGCCTGGCCATCGCTGGCTGCATTTGTTCAGCGACGGGCGGGTGGGCACTGAAGTGGGCCGGGCGCAGGGCTTCCCGATGACCATCGACTTAAGCCGAAGGAAACCAACTTAGAGAGGCGGCAAGCCGCTCATGGCATCGACCTACTCATCGGAATCGCTGCAGGTCCTTTCCGGCCTGGAGCCGGTGCGCCGACGGCCGGGCATGTACACCGATACGGCTCGGCCCAACCACCTCGTGCAGGAGGTAGTGGACAACAGCGTCGATGAGGCGCTGGCCGGATTCGCCCGGGACATCGAAGTGACGCTGTGCGCCGACGGCTCGGTCATCGTCATCGACGACGGGCGCGGGATGCCGGTGGACAAGCACCCGGAGCACGGCCTCACCGGCGTGGAGCTGATCCTCACCAAGCTGCACGCCGGGGCCAAGTTCGACAACGACGCCTACGCCTTCTCCGGCGGCCTGCACGGGGTCGGGGTCTCGGTGGTCAACGCCCTTTCAACCTGGCTTGAAGTTGAAGTGAAGCGTGACGGCTGGCTGCACCGCCAACGCTTCGAGGACGGCGACCCCGCAACGCCGCTCAAGGCGGTGGCCAGCGTCGGCAAGCGCAACACCGGCACCCGCATCCACTTCCTGCCCAACGCCGAGTACTTTGATTCCGCCAACGTGGCCAAGGGCCGCCTAGCCCATCTGCTGCGGGCCAAGGCGGTGCTGTGCCCGGGCTTGTCGGTCAGCCTCACCGTCGAAGGCGCGGAGGTGGAGAGCCAGCGCTGGTTCTATGAGGACGGGCTGGTGGGCTACCTGAACCAGGCCTTGGACGGGGCGGAGTCGGTGCCCGCCGAACCCTTCACCCACGGTGCCAAGGGCAACGAGGAAGCCGCTGAATGGGCGCTCACATGGCTGCCCGACGGCGGCGGCGCGGTCACCGAGGCCTACGTCAACCTCATTCCCACGCCCCAGGGCGGCACCCACGTCAACGGCCTGCGTTCCGGATTGATCGAAGCGCTCAAGGAGTTTTGCGAGTTTCGCGACTTGACGCCCCGAGGCCTCAAGCTCACCGGCGACGACCTTTGGGAGCAGTGCGCCTACGTCCTCTCCGCCAAGCTGAAGGATCCCCAGTTCTCCGGCCAGACCAAGGAGCGGCTGTCGTCTCGCAGTTCGGGCGTGTTCATCGGCGGCATTGCCAAGGACGCCTTCAGCCTGTGGCTCAACGAGCATCCCCAGGACGGCGAGCGCATCGCCGAGTTGGCCATCGCCAACGCCCAGAAACGGGCCAGCGCCGCCAAGAAGGTGGTGCGCAAGAAGGTCACCGCCGGTCCGGCGCTGCCGGGCAAGCTGGCGGACTGCTCGGCATCGGACGCGGACAGCGCCGAGCTCTTTCTGGTGGAGGGCGACTCCGCCGGCGGCTCCGCCAAGCAGGCGCGCAACCGGGAGTTCCAAGCGGTGATGCCTTTGCGCGGCAAGATTCTGAACACTTGGGAGGTGGACGCAGGCCAAGTGCTCGGCTCCCAGGAAGTGCACGACATCGCGCTCGCCATTGGCGTCGACCCCGGCTCCGGAGATCTCTCCAAGCTGCGCTACGACAAAATCTGCGTGCTGGCGGACGCGGACTCCGACGGCGCCCACATTGCCACCCTGCTGTGCGCGCTGTTCGTGCGCCACTTCCGCCCCTTGGTGGAAGCGGGCCATGTGTTCGTCGCCATGCCGCCGCTGTACCGGGTGGACGTGGGCAAGGAGGTGTTCTACGCCCTGGACGAGGCGGAAAAGCAGGGCGTGCTGGAGCGCATCGCCGCCGAGCGCAAACGCGGCAACATCGTCGTGCAGCGCTTCAAGGGCTTGGGCGAGATGAACCCCAAGCAACTGCGGGAGACCACCATGGCGCCCGACACCCGGCGGCTGGTGCGGCTGACCCTGGACTCCGCCGCCAAGACCGACGAGATCATGGACATGCTGCTGGCCAAGAAGCGGGCGCCGGAGCGCCGCAGCTGGCTGGAGCGCAAAGGCCACGAGGCCAACCTGGGGTAACCCGATGCAAATCCAAACCGCTGAATTCGAGAGCCTGCCGCTGCGCACCTACACCGAGCGGGCGTACCTCGACTACGCCATGTACGTCATCAACGACCGCGCCCTGCCGCATATCGCCGATGGGCTGAAGCCCGTTCAGCGACGCATCATCTTCGCCATGGGTGAACTGGGCCTCGGCAGCAGCGCCAAGTTCGCCAAGTCGGCCCGCACCGTGGGCGACGTGCTCGGCAAGTTCCATCCCCATGGCGACAGCGCCTGCTACGAAGCCATGGTGCTAATGGCGCAGCCGTTCTCGTTCCGCTATCCGCTGGTGGACGGCCAAGGCAATTGGG
>CAZRBP010000359.1:0-2471 GCA_964598305.1 uncultured Pseudomonadales bacterium
ACTTTCCACGGTAATCCACTTGGGGGAGTTGATGCCGAGCATCGCAGACCAGATTCCAATCGCCGAAGGGCTGTTCACTTGGCCGTCCAACGACCCGCGCCTGATCGGCAGCAAGTGCAACGATTGCGGGACGGTCACCTTTCCCGCCCAGTCCGGCTGCCCGGCCTGCTGCGGGGAGAACACCGAGCCCATTGAGCTGGAGCGCAAGGGCAAGCTGTGGACTTGGACCATTCAGGGATTTCTGCCCAATCGCCCGCCCTACGAAGGCCCGGAGACGCCCGAGACCTTCGAGCCCTTTGGCGTCGGCTACGTGGAGTTGCCGAACCAGGTGCGCGTCGAAACCCGCATCCAAACCGAGGACATCGCCAAGTTGCGCATCGGCATGGAGATGGACTTGGTGGTCGAAAAGTACATCGAACGCGATGGCAAGGACATCATCGCCTATTTCTTCCGGCCAGCAGACGAAAGCTGAGCAACGGAGCCTGTTTCCTGAACCATGACCAACCCATGACCAACCCATGACCAACTTTTGAAGGAGCACACTAGTGGACGTAGCAATCATTGGCATCGGCATCCATCCCTTCGGCCGCACCGAGGGCGTCACCGGCCTCGAGCAGGGCGTGCACGCGGCCCGGGAGGCGCTCAAGGACGTGGGCCTCGACTGGAACGACATGGAGTTCGCCTACGGCGGCTCATCGGCGGCCGGCAACGCCGACTCCATGGTCTCCAAGCTCGGGCTGACCGGCCTGCAGTTCATCAACGTCTCCAACGGCTGCGCCACCGGCGGCAGCGCCCTGCAGTCGGCCTACATGGCCATCCAATCGGGCATGTTCGACATCGGCATGGCGGTCGGCTTCGACAAGCACCCCCGGGGCGCCTTCACCGTCAACCCGGAAGCCAGCGGGCTCGGCAAGTGGTACGGCGACATCGGCATGGCGCTGACGCCGCAGTTCTTCGGCATGAAGATCCAACGCTACATGCATGAGTACGACATCAGCGAGGACACGCTCATCCGCGTCGCCGTCAAGAACTTCAAGAACGGCGCCAAGAACCCCAACGCCTGGCGGCGCAACGCCTTCAGCTACGACGACGTGGCGCAGTCGCAGATGGTCTGCCATCCGCTGCGCAAGTACATGTTCTGCTCCCCGGCGGAGGGCGGCTGCGCCATGATCCTGTGCCGCGCCGACAAGGCCAAGCAGTACGCCTCCAACCCGGTGTTCCTGAAGGCCGTGGCGGTGAAGACCCGGCAGTTCGGCTCCTTCGAGGTGTTCTCCCAATCCCAGGCCCTAGAACGGGCGCCGGCGCCAACGGTGCAGGCCTCCAACGCGGCCTTCGAGATGGCCGGCATCGGCCCGGAGGACATCGATGTCGCCCAACTGCAGGACACCGAATCCGGCGCCGAGATCATGCACATGGCGGAAAACGGCTTCTGCGCCGATGGCGACCAGGAGAAGTGGCTGCGCGAGGGCCACACGGAAATCGACGGCAAGCTGCCGGTCAACACCGATGGCGGCTGCCTCGCCAACGGCGAGCCGGTGGGCGCTTCCGGCCTGCGGCAGGTCTATGAAATCTGCCTGCAACTGCGCGGCGAGGCGGGTGAGCGCCAAGTGCCGAACAACCCGAAGACCGGCTACACCCACGTGTACGGCGCACCGGGGCTGAGCGGCGTCACCATCATGGCGGCCTAACAAGGCAAGCACTGAGCAAGTTGCCCAATCGGCAGGAGTCCTAGGATGCCTGGCACTGAAGCCACGCTCTATGAAGTGGGCAAGGGCGCTGCTTGGATCACGCTGAACCGGCCCGAAAACCGCAACGCGCTATCGGCGTTGCTGGTCAACGAGCTGTTCGACCACATCCAAGACGCCTTAGCCGACGATGCGGTGCGCAGCATCGTCATCACCGGCGCGGACCCCGCCTTTTGTGCCGGCGCGGATCTCAAGAGCCCGCCGGGCGAAATCATCGACGGTCAGCGAACGGTGCCCTACACCGATGTGTTGAACGCCATCCTGGAAAGTCCCAAGCCGGTCATCGCGGCCGTCAACGGCGCCGCGTTTGCCGGGGGTTTGGGCTTGGTCGGCGCCGCCGACATCGTCCTGATGGCCGAAGAGGCGCAATGCAGCTTCAGCGAAGTGCGCATCGGCGTCATACCGGCCGTCATCTCGGTGGTCTGCCTGCCGAAGCTTGGCGTCCACCACGGCATGAAGCTGTTTCTGACCGGCGAACGCTTCAACGGCACCCAAGCCGTGACCATGGGCTTGGCCCACCGGGCGGTTCCGAGGGCCCTGCTCACAGCCGCCGTCCAAAAGGAAGTGGACATGATCAACCTCGGCGGCCCCATCGCCGTGACCGAGTGCAAGAAGCTGGTGCGCCGGGTGCCGGACCTCTCCATTGAAGAAGGCTTCGAGGTGACCAGCGAATGGAGCGGGCGCATGTTCCGCTCGGACGAAGCCGCCGAGGGCATGGCGGCGTTC
>CAZRBP010000360.1:0-2459 GCA_964598305.1 uncultured Pseudomonadales bacterium
CAGCGCACCCTCACCCGCCGCCAACGGCCCATGCAGCGTCCCTTAGTGCGCCGTCCGGCGCTCCAAGCCGCCCCAGTCGTGGCCATGCGGCCGGCTCCGTCGGCGTCGCGCCCGTTGCCGGTGTTCAAGTCATCCGCTCTTCGGCTGCCGACGGCGTCTCTGCCGGATCGGCTGGTGCTGCCGGTGCCGGATTTCCCGGCTCGACACATTGGTCCGCAATTGCGGGCTGGGGCGTTGGAAGGGACGCGGCAGGGCGCGGATGAAATCGACTTGAGCTTGGAGCTAATGGATGTGCAGGCGCTGGACACCGGGCGGCATCGGGCGATGGTGGTGGTCGATCCACAAGATCGGCGCAAGCTCAAGGGGTTTCTCTATATGTCTGGCATCTACAGTCCCTCCATTGAACGGGCTGATCGTGAACAGAACAAATACAGACGACCAGGCTGGTGGAACGTGATGATGGAGATGCCGCGCCGCTTGGTGGAACGGCGGATGTTGCAAGGGTTGGCCGATGAGATGACCGCCAAGACGCAGGTTCACGTTGAAGTGCGCGATGCGGTTCGGCTCGACGATCCGCAGCTTTTGCAGGTACCCTTCGTCCTTATGACCGTCAATACCCCCTTTGAGTTTACGGACAGCGAGGCGGCCCGGCTCGGGGCGTATTTGACCTCGGGTGGCTTCCTGTTTGTGGATATTGGGCACTTTTTGCGGTACAACTACAGCGACGCCGAATTGGATATTCCGATGGTGCGTTCCTTCATTCGCGCCAGCTTTCAAGCGGTGGGTTATCAAGAATGGAAGGACTGGCAGTTTAAACGCCTAGAGCTAACCCATCCGATCTATCATTGCTTCTACGATGTAAACAGCCTGCCACGCGGGATGCGCGATATGCACTATTCAATAAGAAAAAATCTACCGCTGACTCCGGACTATTTGGAGGGCATCGTAGTAGGGGAGCAGTTAGTGGGGGTGTACTCGATGCGTGGCTACGCCGGTTTCTGGGCGGGAATTGCTAGGAACGAGCTAGATTGGGTTTTGAAGGATGGCATGGTCAACAGCCCGTTTAACACCTCTGCCGAGGAGCCGCTGGTGTATAATTTGGGAGTGAATCTCTTGGTGTACGCGTTGACGCGGGAGGGATCATTGGCCCGACAATTAGTCGATGCGGACTGAAGCTCAGAGGATATCAGCATGGTACGCATTAACACCTTGAACCGCTGCGGCGAGACTTTAACCATCGAACTGATGGGATATATCCATAAGACGGAGTTCGGCATCCTGCATGACTGTCTGAAAGGTTATGCCGAGGAGGGTATAACCGAGGTTTGCATCGTGGCGAACGAAGTGCGGAGCCTCAATCCATTGCTCGAACAAGACGTGCTCGGCTTGGGGCAACTGGGACTGAGGTTGCGCTTTCAGCAGCTTCCTTTCTTCATGCGAAGATCGCTGCAAATTTGGGGATTGGAGGCGTGGATAGATGATGAATAAGATGCGTTGTTTGCTCGGCTTGGTCCTGCTGTGCTGCGCTCCAGCGCTGGCTGGCGAGTGGGTGCAGGAAGGAGCTGACGATTTCGCGACCGGCCTTTTTGCGGGCGCGGAGATCGACAGCTTGGGAGGAGTGTCGCTGGCGTCGTTTCGCGGGGTCAATCTCGCCTTCGATGCGGTTGCTTCGTCCGGGCCGAACACCTTGAGCGGTCGCCGCAGCGTTACCGACGGCAATGCCGATACCGAGTGGCGCTTTGATAATGAAGTCGAAGTGTTGGGCAAGTGGATTCGCATTGACTTGGGCGGCGACCGGGGCGTCAGCCAAGTGCGTCTGTTGCCGGGCAAGACCGTGACCCAACGGCCGCTGTTTTTCGTCAAAGGCTACCGCCTTGAAGTGGCGCGGGAGGCCACGCCCGACGATTGGATATTGGTAGCGCAACAGGCGGAAAACACCCGTCCGACAGTCGATACGTCGGCGGATTCGACGTGGATTGAGACTGGAGCCGACGGGGAGCCACTACCCGTGTTGGGTCGCTTTGTGCGCCTGCGCTTGACGCGGGAAGACCCGCCCAACTGGGTCTCCATTGGCGAGGTGGAAGTGTTCGGCGAGGGCTTCCGCGCCGAGGGGACGTTTGAGTCGGCGGTGTTCGACGCGGGGCAGCCGGTCAACTTTGGCACGGTGTGGTTTGCTGGCCAGACGCCGCCGGGCACGCGCTTGCGGGTGCAGTTCCGCACGTCGGCTGATGGAGAGACGTGGCCCGAATGGCACCGGGTGCCGGCGTGGGATTTGGCAAAAGTCGGTGATGGCGTGGCCCTGACCGAGCCGGAGCCCGCGCGATTTTTGCAATATCGGGCCGTCATGGAAACGCGCGATCCGCTTAGGGCACCGAGGCTCATGCAGGTGACGGTCGCTTTTGGAGAACAGCTTTTTGCCCGTGCGGTGGCCGGGGCTATTGCGCCGCTGCGGCCCGTGT
>CAZRBP010000361.1:0-2455 GCA_964598305.1 uncultured Pseudomonadales bacterium
ATGGCGCAGCCGTTCTCGTTCCGCTATCCGCTGGTGGACGGCCAAGGCAATTGGGGCGCGCCCGACGATCCCAAGTCCTTCGCCGCCATGCGCTACACCGAATCCCGGCTGTCCCACTACGCCCAACTGCTGCTCGCCGAGACCCGCCAAGGCACGGTGGATTTCGCACCCAATTTCGACGGCTCCCTGGAGGAGCCGGTGCTGCTCCCGGCCCAGGTGCCGATGCTACTGCTCAATGGCGGCACCGGCATCGCGGTGGGCATGGCCACCGACATCCCGCCGCACAACATGAACGAAGTGGTGAACGCCTGCATCCACTTGCTCGATGCACCCAAGGCGGGGCTGGACGACATCATGGCGCACCTCAAGGGGCCGGACTTTCCTTCCGAGGCGCTGATCGTGACGCCGGCGGAGGACATCCGCGCCCTGTATGAGACCGGCCGCGGCAGCATCAAGGCACGGGCGGTGTACAGCCGGGAGAACGGCGCCATCGTCATCACCGCCCTGCCGCACCAAGTGTCTCCGGCCAAGGTGCTGGAGCAGATCGCCGCCCAGATGCAGGCCAAGAAGCTACCCATGCTGAGCGACCTGCGCGACGAGTCCGACCACGAAAACCCCACCCGCTTGGTGCTCACCCCGCGCTCCAACCGGGTGGACTGCGACCGGCTGATGAGCCACCTGTTCGCCTCCACCGACTTGGAGCGCAGCTACCGGGTCAACATGAACGTCATCGGCCTCGACCAGCGCCCGCAAGTCAAGAACCTAGTGGAGATCCTCAAGGAGTGGCTGGCCTACCGGCAAACGGTGGTCACCCGCCGCATTCAGTTCCGGCTGAACAAGATCATCGAGCGCCTGCACGTCCTGGACGGCCTGCTCATCGCCTACGTCAACCTCGACGAGGTGATTCGCATCATTCGCGAGGAGGATAAGCCCAAGGCCGCCCTGATGAAGCGCTTCGAGCTTTCCGACGCCCAGGCCAACGCCATCCTCGACCTGCGCCTGCGCCAGCTCGCCAAGCTGGAGGAGAACAAGCTGCTCGAGGAGCGGGCGGCGCTTGATGCGGAGCGCATCGACCTGGAGAGGACGCTCAATTCCAAAGCTCGCTTAAAGCGCCTGATCCGCAACGAACTGAGCGCCGCCGCCGAGGAATACGGCGACGCCCGCCGCTCGCCGCTGGCAACGGTGGACGAGGCCACGGCTTTCACGGAAGGCGAGCTCATCTCCAACGAACCCATTACAGTCATCCTCTCGGAGAAGGGCTGGGTGCGCTCGGCCAAGGGCCACGACCTCAATCCAGAGGAACTGTCCTACCGCAGCGGCGACGCCTTCGGCACGGCGGCGCGGGGCCGCAGCAATGACCTGCTGGCGTTCCTCGATTCCACGGGCCGCTGCTACAACCTCTCCGCCATCAGCCTGCCCTCCGCCCGCAGCCAAGGCGAGCCGCTGACCGGCCGGTTAAAGCCCCCGGAGGGCGCCCGCTTCATCGGCGCGGCCCTCGGCCGGGCCGGTAGCCCGCTGCTGATGGCCTCCAACGCGGGCTACGGTTTCATCGCCTCCCTCGACGACCTAGTGACCAAGAACAAGGCCGGCAAAGCCTGCCTCAGCGTCCCCAAGGACGCCGCCGCGCTGCCGCCCACAGCTTTCGACAAGGCTTCCGCCCACCAAGTCGCCGCCGTCACCAATCAAGGCTACCTGCTGGTGTTTCCCTTGGACTCGCTGCCCAAACTCGCCCGCGGCAAGGGCGTGAAGCTGATCAACATCCCCGCCGCCGCCCGCAAGGCGGGCGAGGAATGGCTAGTCTCGGCCGCAGTGCTCGCCCCCAAGGACGAACTGCTCATCCACTCCGGCGCCCGCTACCTACGCATGAAGCCCCGCGACCTCGAAGCCTACCTCGGCGAACGGGCGCGGCGCGGACGCCGCCTGCCAAGAGGCTACCAACGGGTTGACCGGGCACAGAGCGTGGCGCGTTAGGCGCACCCGTTCTAGAGCGCCGCGTCGAGCTTGGCGGTGAGCCGTTGCAGATGCGGTTCGGCCTCTTCAGCGCCACTGCCTTCCGGGATGTGCCCGTTGGCGATGTTGAGGGCCGCCATGACGGCGATGCGGTCCAAACTCAGGGCGCCGCCGGCACTCTGCACCTCGCGCATGGCGCGGTCCACGTGGCGGGCTGCGGCCTGCAAGGCGCCCACTTCGTCGGCGGCACATTTCACCCGGTAGGTTCGGCCCAGAATGGCCACATCGACCGTTGTTGCTTGTGTTTCCGACATCACTCATCCGCCAGCGATTTCAAACGGCTGATCATCGCCTCAATGCGCGACTTTGCCAATTCGTTCCTGCGCACCAGATCGGCCTTCTCGACCGACCAGCTCCGTTGCGCCTCGCGCAGCGCCTTGTTTTCCACGGCGAGCGTGCGGTTCCGCTCGATGATGCGGTCGATCCGATCCTCAAGGGCTTCCCA
>CAZRBP010000362.1:0-2451 GCA_964598305.1 uncultured Pseudomonadales bacterium
CCGCTGCCAAGACCCGGCCCACGCCCTGCCACGCGAGGCGGAACTCCTCTTCGGCGCTGTCCGGCACACCGCCGCCGGTGGCGCCGATCTGGCCGGATAGGAGCACCAGATTGCCAGTGCGAACCGCCGGGGCAAAATGAAAGTTGTCGTAGCTGGCGCGGTCCTCTTTGGGAACGATGGTGTCTCGGGGCATGGCGAACTCCTAATCGAATGAGGTTAGAATCATAGCGCGCCGCCGCCGGCTTTGACGCGCCCATCGATGATCCCGGCGAGGGTGTCCACCACCAACTGCCGCTCGGCGCGCTGCACACGCTGCTCAACATCCTCAACCCGGTCCCCGGCTTCCACCGGCACCCGAACCTGGGCAAGAACCGGCCCGGTGTCGTACTCGGCATCCACTAGATGCACCGTGGCGCCGGTCTCCGCATCGCCGGCATCCACCACCGCCTGATGCACTCGGCGGCCGTAGAAGCCGCGCCCGCCGTGCTTGGGCAGCAGCGCCGGATGGACGTTGAGAATACGGCCTCGAAAGGCACCGAGGGTGCGCGGCCCCAGTTTTTTCATGTAACCGGCGAGCAACACCCAATCGGGCCGAGCCTGCCGCAACGTGGCGCAGATGACGGCATCCAAGGCTTCCGGCTCCGGGTGGGTGCGGCTGCTGAGGTGGCTAGTGGCAATGCCTGCCCCCCGGGCTCGGCGCAAGGCCATCGAGCCGCTGTTGTTGCTGATGACGGCCACCACTTCGGCGCTGAGTTCCCCACTGGCGCAGGCGTCCATCACCGCTTGCAGAATGGAGCCGCCGTGGGACGCCAACACGGCGATGCGGGTCACGCCGCAACCTTGAATATAGCGGTGTGGAAAATCTCGGTGGTGAGCGTCCCGTCCCGATGCAGGTCGATGTACAGGCGCACGAATTCATGGCCCTTGCGGCGCCACTTCTCCAACGGAACCGCCCGCACGGCCACCCGGTCCCCCACCCGAAGGGCTTGGCGATGGCGCACTTCCGAGGCCGTGTGAATCCAGGCCGGCATCACGAACTCCCGGGTCAGCGCCTGGTTGGCGATGCTCAGAATGGCGTGCGGATGCACGTGGGCGGCATAGAGTGCCAAGTCATCGGCAATCTGTGCGCAAAAGCGCTGGTTTTCGTCCGCGATGATCTCCCAATCCCAAGCCGGATAGGGCTCCCCTTCCCGCACGGCGTCCCATGCGATTTCGACCCGCGCGCGCCGCTTGGCCCGCTTGCTGAGCGACAACGGTGTTTCCGGCGGCGGCATTTCGTCAGGCAGTTGAACCCGCAGTTCGGCCAGCAGCGTCCCCTCCCCGTTGTGGCACTGCGCCAGGTAGCGGCCATCCTCCTCGCTGAGGTCCATGCGCAGCCGGTCGCCGTCGTAGGCGGGCTTGATCAACCTCAGCGCCGCGATCGAGCGGCCCAGAAATTCCCCTCCAAATCGCTCGGCCAACGGCCGGGTGAGGTGCCCATAAACAGCCACGCCCGGCACCAAGGCGCCCTTGAAGCCGTACCGCTGCGCCATCTCATCGCTGTGAATGCGGTTTTCATGGGCGGCGGAATAGTTGCGGGCGATGACCTCGTAGCTGGACACGGCACCATCCGAGCAGTTGTTTGCGATCATTCTACATCGCGCTACCGGTAGGCTTGGGCGGGCAGCCAAGTCACCAAGGCATCCCAGTTGAAAATGATCACCAAACCGATGAGCTGCAGCACGATGAAGGGCGCAACGCCCCTGTAGATGGTGCGCACCTCCACCCCCGGGGGTGCCACGCCCTTCAAGTAGAAGATGGCAAAGCCCACCGGCGGGGTGAGGAAGCTGGTCTGCAGGCAGACCGCGAACAGCACCGTGAACCAAACCGGGTCAAAACCGAGGTTGACCACCACCGGCGAGACCAAGGGCAGGATGATGAGCGTGAGTTCAATCCAGTCGAGGAAGAAGCCGAGCAGAAAGGTCGCGAACAGGATGGTGATGATGATGCCCGCCGGACTGAACGGCAGGTTGAGCAGGGCGCGCTCGATCAGTTCATCGCCGCCCAAACCCCGCAGCACCAAGGCGAAGGCCGTGGCGCCGAGCAGCACGCCAAAGATGAAGGCCGTGGTGCGAGTGGTCTCGTGGAGCACTTCCCTGAGCACTCCCCCATCCAAGCGCCGTTTCAGCACCGCGAGCAGCAACGCCCCGGCGGCACCGACGCCGGCGGCCTCTGTCGGCGTGGCGAGGCCAAGGAATATGCTGCCGAGCACGGCGAGGATCAGAAACGCCGGGGGCAGAATGGCGACGAACAGATCCCGCACCGTGGTCCAGTCGATAGGCTCGCGCTCGCCGGCCGGGGCGGACTCCGGCTTAAGCAGCCCGACGCCCAGCAGGTAAGCGACGTAGAGGCCGCCAAGCAGGGCACCGGGAAACACCGCGCCCAGAAACAGGTCGCCGACGCTCATGGCCA
>CAZRBP010000363.1:0-2441 GCA_964598305.1 uncultured Pseudomonadales bacterium
AGGGAATACAGGAGGGAAGCCATGCCCGCATTCGATGTCGTCTCCGAGGTGGATCTGCAGGAGGTCCGCAACGCCGTGGACCAGGCGTCCCGCGAACTGCGCTCACGCTTCGACTTTCGCGGCGTGGACGCGAGCTTTGAGCTCTCCGACCAAGGCATCCAACTGGCCGCCTTCGAGGACTTCCAGCTCAAGCAGATGGAGGACATGCTGTGCGCCAAGATGGCCAGCCGCAGCATCGACGCCGCCAGCCTGGACCCACAGCCCATCGAGGGTGCAGGCAAGCAACGCCGCCAGCTGTTCCGCCTCAAGCAGGGCATCGACCGGGACTCCGCCAAGCGGATCACCAAGCTGGTGAAGGACTCCAAACGCAAGGTCCAAGCCCAGATCAACGGCGAGAAGGTGCGCGTCACCGGCAAGAAGCGCGACGACCTGCAGGCGGTCATCGCCCTGCTCAAGGACGCCGAACTCGACGTCCCGCTGCAGTTCGACAACTTCCGCGACTGAATCATCAACCACCCCGAGGTGACTGACCCAGCACAACGGCGCGATGCGCTGGGCATCCTTCCCTTCCTCAACGACACGCGCCTGTGGCGGATTTTCCTGTTCGGCGCGCTGAGCGGATTCCCGTGGCTGCTGATCGGCTCCGCCATGACCCTCTGGCTCAAAGATGAAGGGCTGTCGCGCACCAGCATCGGGGTGTTCGGCCTGCTCTTTTCGGTATGGACCTTCAACTTCCTGTGGGCGCCGATCATCGACCATGCGCGCCTTCCCTTCCTGCACCGGCTTGGCCAGCGCCGCTCCTGGATCGCCCTCTGCCTCGCCGTCCTGGTCGCCTGCTCGGCGCTGCTGGCGTTTTTCGGCCCGCACGTCAGCATCGCCGCCACGGTGGCCCTGTGCTTCGTCATCGCCTTGGCATCCGCCACCCAGGATCTCGCCATCGACGCCTACCGCATCACCGTCATCGGCGAGGACGAACCCGAACTGATCGGCCATGGCGCCGCCATGGCCACCTGCGGCTGGTGGACCGGGGTGAGCCTGCCCGGCGCGGTGGCCTTCCAATTCAGCGACGCGCACGGCTGGCCACCGATCTACTTGGCGCTGGCCGCCGTCCTGGCGCTGACGTCGTTGCTGGCGCTGCGCTGGTTTCGCGAGCCGCCGAGGGGCAGCGCACCAGGACAGGCAACGCCGCCTTCCGGGCAGAGCCGCGCCTTGGACTGGTTCAACCGCACCTACGTCAGCGCCGTCAGCGAGTTCTTTCAACGCAACGGCGCCCGCTTGGCTTTCGGCCTGCTCGCCTTTATCTTTCTGTTCAAGATCGGCGAAGCCTTTCTGGGCCGGATGGTGGTGGTCTTCTACAACGAAGTGGGGTTCAGCGACGCCGAGATCGGCACCTATTCGAAGGCCCTGGGGCTGCCTGTCACCATCGCCTGCGCCCTCGCCGCGGGCCTGTTCTCGGGCCGCTTTGGGGTGGTGCGCGGACTGCTGGTGGCCGGCATCGCCATGGCGGCGACCAATTTGCTGTTCGCCTGGGTGGCCGTGGTGGGGCCGGATGTGGGGGCGCTCTCGGTGGCCGTCATCGCCGATGGCGTGACCTCGGCGTTTTCCACCGTTGCCTTCGTCGCTTTCATCTCCTATTACACCAGCCGCCTGCACACCGCCACGCAGTACGGCGCCCTAGCCTCCTTGGGCAACGCCGGGCGCAATGTCGTGGCTGCCGCCAGCGGGTTTCTGGTCGATGCGCTCGATGGCGATTGGGCGGCGTTCTTCGTGCTGACCTCGGTGATGGTGTTGCCGTCCCTGGTGATCCTCATCTGGATCGCGCGCGGCGTGGCCACACCGGCTACCGCCCAGCCTCCCACCGGCACTCCGCCACCACCCGCCCGCCAACCAGGCTGACGCCTTCGGCTTCAAGGCGCCGCCTTTGCTCGGCCTCGCCATCGGGGTCGCCTCGGGCGGAGACGCGCAGGCCCGCATTGACCACCCGATGCCAAGGCAGCCGGGTGCCGTGCGGCAGCCGGGCCATCAGGGCGCCAACATAACGGGCGTGAGCCGGCAGGCCGGCCAGCGCCGCGACCTGCCCGTAGGAGGCCACCTTGCCGGTTGGAATCATCGACACTACGTGCCAGATGCGCTCCTTGGGAGTGGGTTCCTCGCTTCCCTGGCTCGAAAAGTAGCCTTTTTTCATCGAGATGTTGTCAATTTTCTTCCAACAAGCCTTGAAACTGAAAAGAACGGCCCTATGATAAGCCGCCCTTGGGTTAGCACTCTCATAGCGAGAGTGCTAATTTAGGGGTTGCGGCGTTGTCCAGTCTCGGGGCGGCGGCGCAGCCGAGTAGCCATGAAACCAGACGTTCGCCGCACGGCGGCAAGGAAAAACGGGAGAAACCAGTCCATGAACATTCGACCCCTACATGACCGCGTCGTGGTGCGCCGGTTGGAAG
>CAZRBP010000364.1:0-2433 GCA_964598305.1 uncultured Pseudomonadales bacterium
AGCAGCAGTCCGGCCAGCCAGTGCTCGGCCCACCAAGCGAGGGTCACGCCGGTCTCGCCATGGGATGCCTCCCCATTCAGCAGGCCTCTCTGCTGACGAAATCGGAGCTATCGACCGGCTCGCAACGCCAAACCAATCCGTGGCTTCCCATGCGCTACCTCATTCAGTTCACGGAGAAGGGCATGGTATGCTGCCATCATGGCCACCGTGAATCCCAATTACGCGGATGATGGCTCCCTGCGCGAGCAGGACCAAGTGCCCTTGAAGACCTTCTTGGCGTTCAAGGACCGCGCCCAACTCAAAGGGCGTGGTCAGCCTTTCTTCTCTGGGCGGGAAAAAGAAATCAACGCTTTCCGGTCCGTGGCCAGCGCCTTGTCCCTCGGTATCGGCGGCAATGCCACCCTCGTTGTCGAGGGTCCGCCTGGGTCGGGCAAAAGCGCTTTGCTCGCCCAATTCCAGGAGGAGATGCGGGGTCTGCCCCCAACTGAGGCCGGGGACAGGCGCTGGCTGCCCGTTTTGCTCGACGGCGCATTGGCGATGTCGCCCCGGGAGATCATGGCGTCGGTGGACGAAGCGATCGCTGAACGTCTGGCGCGGGACCTGCTGAGTGCGCAAGGCAACGAGCGGGCATCGGCCATTTCGAAACGGCTTTCCATCCTTCTTGGCAGCGATGCCTTGGACAACGCCTTGTCTGTCGCTCGGGGAATTCTTGACCGCGGCGTCACAGCCATGGGCTTCTCGATAGGGTCGAAGGGTGCTGCGCCCGCGGGGAGCATGCCGCAAGTGGCTCGCCACCGCGCCCGCGACTGGGCGGATTGGCAGATCGTTTTGCTAATCGACGAGGCGCAGGGGATTTCCGCCAGCGCTCCCAATGCCGTGCTCGGCACTCTGTCCTCCATCCACCAAGGCTTGCCTTCGGCTTCGATATCGTTCTGCGCCTTCGGCCTGCCCGGTACGCGAGCCGCCTTGAGAGCCGTGAACGTTTCCCGAAGGAGTTCCGGGCAAACGCTGCGGTTGTCCTGTCTGGAGCATTGGGAAAGCGAGATGGCCCTGAACCGCTGCTTCGCCCAGTATGGCGTGGCGAACGGCGAGGCTTGGAAGCGCGCCATTCTTGATCGCAGCTCCAACTGGCCACAGCATTTAGCGGCCTACCTCAACGCCGCGCTGACCGTCCTTAAGGCCAACGCGCCTTCGCCCGAGGCCATGGGTGATGCGGGACGTTCATCCCTTGCCGAGGCGGTCTCCTTGGGCGACGCGGAGCGGGTTGAGTGTTACCGGGATCGCATTGACAGCCTCACCGAAGGCAGCTTTCGCTTTGAGGAGTTCGCAAAGGCGCTGGTTCCGGTGTTCAGGAACGGCGGAGGGAAGCCCTTGAAGGCCGATGTCACTGGCTTTCTCAGCACCTCCCTGTCACTGGACGATGGGGAGATTCACAGCTTTCTTAATGCGGCGGAGCGCAGCGGCTTCATTTCCTCTAGTGCGGAGGGACGGCGCTACGCCATGCCCATCCCCTCGTTCGCGGGGCATCTTCTCGCTGAGCCGATGCCCCCGCTTCCCGCGTCCGTGGAACAATAGGGACGATGAGCGGACGTGCCGCCGTCGAAACATCAGCCGCGCTGGCCGTGAATGACTTTGTTGACCGCCTGCGGGATGCTGATTTGCCGCCGATAAGCCGGGTTCTGCTCTACGGGAGTCAAGCGCGAGGCGACCATCACGAAGACAGCGACATTGACATCGCGGTGGTTTTCCACGGCCCTCCCCCCTCTCGATATCCTCGACACCTTCTCCATCGCTTGGCGGACTTGGCCTACGACGTGCACTTTGTTCGCAATTTCGATGTCTATCTTTCGCCACGGCCTGTCTTTGAGAGGCAATTGAAGGACACTTCGGCCACCAAGAACCCGGAGTTCTACCGGAACATCCTGCAGGACGGCATTGAGTGGATGTGGGATGAGTCCCATGCGGGCTGAAGAGCACATGGAGCGGGCGCTTCGGAATCTGGACGCTGCCCGATCCAACATGGACTCAGGTTTCTTCGAAGTGGCGGTGAATCGCAGCTACTACGCAGCATTCGAGGCGGCGCGTGCAGCGTTGCGCGAACTCGATCTTCCGTTGCCTAGGAGCCATAGCGGTCTTGCGTCGAAATTTGGGCAGCATGCCGTCAAAGACGGCCTTGTTCGCGAAGAAGCTGGACGGCTTTTGGGAAAGTTGGAGCAAGACAGGCTCCTCGCGGACTATGAGGGAGACATTCCTGATCGCAAAGACGCCCAAGAAAGCCTGAAAATGGCGAAGATCGTAGTCGAGTCCGTGCGAGCCTCCATGTTTTCCAATCTGCCGGGAATCGATCACGGCTTGGTGGACGCTTACAAGTCCGAAGGTAGGCCGTGAACATCGTCGTTGACACCAACGTCATCGCTTATCGCCATCATTAGC
>CAZRBP010000365.1:0-2424 GCA_964598305.1 uncultured Pseudomonadales bacterium
TGGTAGCCATTGGCCGAAGCGAGGTCGGCCAACGCCAAAATGCTCTCTGGGTCATCGCCGTAACGCGGCTCCCCGTAGTAGCGCCAAACGGTGCTTATGGCGATGCAGAGCCGGTTAATGGCCGGGCTGTCGTGCCAGCCGATGTAGCCCTTGTGGCGCCGCAGCCGCGAGGCCGCGGCAGCTTGGGCCAGCATGCGCAGGTTTTGGTGCTCGGTGAGCGATTCGCTGATGCGCAGCAGGCGGTCGAGCTCCCCGGGCGGGGCGAGCTCGTTGCTGCGCACCCAAGCCAGCAGGGCCAAGGGAAAGGCCCGATGCGGCGGGAACAGGTTGCGCTTGCGGGTGCCCACCCGTTCCGCCGCCAGTGCCGCTTGGATGGCACGGCTTGCCGTCTCGTCATCACCGCGCAGGGTGGCCACCAAGGCGTGGACGCTGGCTTGCGCCGTGCTGGTGGGCTTGCGCTCCAAAGCGGCCTTTGGCAAGTCGTCGAACAGGGCGTTGGCGGCATCGAGACGGCCTTGGAGGATGTGGATGAACGCCAGCTCGGCGGCGTGCTGGGCGGGATCGGCGGTCAGTTCGCGGCAAGCGGCGACCGCGGCTTCGGGCTCCTGCAGGGTGTCGATGATTTCGCCGAGGGCGCCGGCGATGGCCTGCTCGCGATGGGACGGCGGAATCTGCGCTAGGAACGGAATGCCGAGGGGATAGCCTAGGAAGCTCCAGTGGCCGGGACGGTCGACCTCGAGGGCATCGATCCATTGGTACTGCCCGGCGGCGACGCACCAGCGCAACTGGGTCTGCTTCCAAGTCTCAATGCTGCCGTACACATACTGCTGCGGTCGTTGAAAGTGATCCATCAGCGACGCAAGGTGGCCATCCCGATGCGCGGCTAGGGTGAATTCCAAGCAGCGGTCGGAGCAAGCAACGAACTCATGCCGCCGCGTCTGGCGCACTAGGCCGGCGTTGAGCAACTCCTGGTTGGCCCGGCGGATGGTCTCCACCCCGACCGCTCGACCATTCCAGCGAATGTTCGCCCGGCGCAGCAGCGCGGCGACGAGGTGCTTGGGCATCTCGTAGGGATAGGCGACGCCGTAAGCCTGAGCCGCCAGCCGGGCTTCAGGCGACAGCTTGGCGTAGGCTTCGGTTGGTTGGAAGTCGGGAAGCACGGTGGCGGCAGTTTACCTTGGGCGGCTGGCCATCGGGGCATGGAATGCGCATCCAAGAGCGCCCTTTTGACAGCGGGCTATGTCGGGCCGAGCGCGCCCGGAGGATGTGGCAGCGGGTCGCCTCGAGACTCCGCCATCGCATTCATGAGGTCGCGTAACGACATTCCCGCGTACGGGCGGCAGTCGTGGAGGTGCGCCTTGTCGGGCCAATTGACGAACTCGTCGTCCCTGATGCGTCCAAGGCGCCGGCCCCAGTAGCTCACCACGCCCCGCGAGACCTCGCCGGGCACCGCATCGTCGATCGCCCTGATCCAGTGCGCCTCCAGGATGCGCTCAGCGGCGTAGTCGCGGTCGCTCTCCCGCCCGTAATCCCACACCCGCCAGAGAAAGAATGAGGCGTTGCGCAGAATGGCCCAAGGTGGCCCGTTCCACCACACGCACAGCGCCGCCCGGCGCAATTCCGGAGTCATCAGCAGGGGATGATAGGCCGGCGGCTGCCAATTGTTGCCGATGAAGCGAACAGCGGGGCAGGGGTCATAGCCGAGCCTTGCCGCGGTGTCCTGGGGGCCGACGTGCGTTTGGAACGCGGCGCTGGTGCGGCGGGACCGGTCCGTGAATATCGGGCGTCTCATGCCAAGTCCAAGCCATCCTTCGGCGAGGCGGTATCCCGGCGGTAGGCCGCATGGCGGCGTAAGCTCGCCAAATCTTTGGGCGAGATATCCGCCTCTTCGTCGATAGGTGGATTGCCCAAGACGACATCCAAGTCATGGCGGGTGCGGTTCGGCACCCAATCGAAGGCTTGATGGGCCATGCCGGGCCAAGCACGGAAGGCCGCGGCCAAGTCGGCGTAGTCCTTCGCCACCCCCCGGTCGCAGACCGTTTCGAGTTTGGCGCGAACAAGGTCCAGCGGCGACGCCACGGCCACTCCGTTTTCTGCGATGCGCGGCGGCTGCATGGGCGGCGGGACGATCTTGCGGCTGTAAAGGAAGGACACTCGGATGTCCCGCGCATCGCCAGCGACGGCAGCCCCGGCGGATCCCCCCCGGCCCCGTAGCTCCGTACCCTTAAGCCACGGCAAAGCGGCAACGGCATCCCAATCGATGCCGGGTTCCGTCGTGAAAAAGTCGAAGTCAACCGACTCCCGGTGGTTGAGGTACAGGGCGAGGGCGGTGCCGCCGTAGAGCCGGAAACCGCACGGCAGAGGCCCCATCGACTGCCACAAGCGGCGCATGTCGGGGTCCATGAAGGTGCTGTGGACTGGGGC
>CAZRBP010000366.1:0-2421 GCA_964598305.1 uncultured Pseudomonadales bacterium
GCGGTAGGCGCTCGGATTGACGGAGTGGCGGGCACGCAGGCTGCCATCATGATGTACACCTCGGGCACCACCGCCAACCCCAAAGGCTGCCCATTGGGTCATGCCGCCTTGGCGCACAATGGCGCGGCCATGAACCGGCAGCGCTATTTTCTCGGTCCCGAAGACCGCCTGTGGGCGCCGCTGCCCATGTTCCACATGGCCTCCATTCTGCCGTTGCTGTGCTGCTTCGATGCCGGAGCCGCGCTGCTCTCCATGAATCGGGTGGAGGCCGGGGCCGCCCTCGAAATGATGGAGCGCGAGCGCGCCACCGTTGCCTTTCCGGCTTTCCCCACCATCACCAATGCGCTGATCACCCATCCGCGTTTTCCCGGCACGGACTTAAGCCGCCTGCGCCGCCTCAACAACGTCGCGCCGCTGGAAATGCTGCGCCGCTTTCAGGACGCCTTCCCGCAGGCGGTGCAGACGGGGGCATACGGCCTTACGGAGACCTGCGGGGTGATCTCCTACAACCATCCGGACGAGGACTTGGAGTCCCGATTGACCACCTGTGGCGCCCCCTTCGAAGGGATCGAGGTGCGCATCGCCGACCCGGATAGCGGGTCTGAGCTGCCGACCGGCGAACGCGGCGAAATCTGGGTGCGGGGGTTTACCGTGTTCGAGGGCTACTACAAAGCCCCGGAGAAGAACGCGGAGAGCTTCGTGGACGGCTGGTTCCGCACCGGCGACCTCGGCTCCCTGGACGATGCCAACCGCATCCGCTACCACGGGCGCATCAAGGACATGCTCAAGGTCGGCGGCGAGAACGTGGCGGCTCTGGAGATCGAGTCCTTTCTGGCCACCCACCCCGCGGTCAAGCTCGCCATGGTGATCGGCGTGCCGGATGAGCGGCTGTTGGAGGTGGCTGCCGCCTACATCGAACTCAATCCAGGCGCCGAGGCCACGGAGGCCGAAATCATCGACTTCTGCCGCGGCCGCATCGCCAGCTTCAAGGCGCCTCGGCACGTGCGCTTCGTCACCGAATGGCCGATGTCCTCCACCAAGATTCAGAAGTTCAAGCTCCAGGAGTGGTTCAATGCCGAGCGCCGGGCTTGAGCGGGTCAGCTTCTGGTTTGACAGCCTCGATCAGGTGCCGGAACCGGAAACGCCGGCGGCACTGCCGACGCAGGTCGATGTGGCCATCGTCGGCGGCGGCTTCACGGGCCTTTGGACCGCCTATTACCTGAAGTGCCTTGAGCCGTCCCTCGACATCGCCGTGCTCGAGGCTATCACCTTGGGCTTTGGCGCGAGCGGGCGCAACGGCGGCTGGTGCATGGGCATGGCCTCGGGGGTGGACGACCTGCTCGAGGATCCGGTTCAGCGTGACGCCGGCGTGCGCCTCACGCGGGCCATGATGAAGACGGTGGATGAGGTCGCCCGCGTCTGCCAAGCGGAGAACATCGACTGCCACTACGCCAAGGGCGGCACCTTGAGCGTCGCCTACGCGCCCTTTGCGGCGCAGCGCCTGCAGCGTCAGGTGGCGGGTTACGCCGCCTACGGACTCGGCGACTACTGTGAGTGGCTGCCCGCCGAGGAGTCGCGGCGCCGAATCAACTGCTCGCGCAACCATGGCGCCATCCACACGCCGCATTGCGCCGCCATCCACCCGGCCCGCTTGGTGCGCGGCTTGGGCGAGGCGGCGCGCCGGCGGGGGGTGCGGGTGTTCGAATCGACGCCGGTCGTTGATGTCCAGGGCAAGCGGGTGACCACTGAGGGTGGAGCGCTTTCGGCCGATGCGGTGATTCGCGCCACCGAGGGCTACACGGACTCCCTGGCCAGCCACAAGCGCCGCCTGCTGCCGCTCTACTCCCTGATGATTGCCACCGAACCCTTGCCGCAGAGCCTTTGGGATGAAATCGGCCTCAAGGAGCGCGAGACCTTCGACGACCATCGCCGCGTCACCATCTACGGCCAGCGCACCGCCGATGGCCGATTGGCCTTCGGCGGCCGCGAGGGCTATTTGTTCGGCTCCAAGCGCAAGTCCTTCATCACTGCGGGCGAGACTCGATTCGACGGCTTGGAGGCGAGCCTTAGGCAGATGTTCCCGGTGCTCGACGGCCACGCCATTACCCACCGCTGGGGCGGCCTGATGGGCGTGCCGACCTCTTGGCGTCCGAGCGTGTCCTTCGACCGCGACGCGGGCTTCGGCACCGCCGGCGGCTACGTGGGTGAAGGGGTGGGGGCCTCCAACTTGGCCGGCCGCATCATGGCGGACCTAGTGCTTGGCCGGGACACCGACATCACCCGTTTGCCTTGGGTGGACGATGCCAGCGACCGCTGGCCGCATGAACCGCTGCGCTGGCTGGGCGCCAGCGCGATGACCTTCCTCGGCAACCGCGCCGACCGGGTGGAACTGACCCAAGGCCGGCGGTCGAAATTCTGGGG
>CAZRBP010000367.1:0-2411 GCA_964598305.1 uncultured Pseudomonadales bacterium
TGGGTGCAGTTCATGTCCGAGCCGTCGGGCGGCTCCGACCTCGCCGGCGTGATTACCTCGGCCCGCTTCGATGGTGCCAACTATCGGTTGAACGGCTCCAAGATATGGAGTTCCTACGCTTACTTCTCCGACTACGCCATTTGCTTGGCGCGCACCGACTGGGATGCGGTCAAGCACCAGGGCCTGACCATGTTCATCGTCAAGATCCACCAGCCCGGCGTCACGGTGAACCGCATTCGGCAGTCCGACGGCAATGTTGAGTTCTGCCAGGAGTTCTTCGACGATGTGCCCCTAGCACCGGAGAGCGTCATCGGCAAGGTCAACGACGGCTGGACCGTGGGCCAGCGCTTGCTGTTCCACGAACGCAGCGCCACCGGCGGCTCCTCGCCCTACGCCAGCGGCACGGCTGGGCGCCGCACCGAGACCATCGACGATTTGGTCAACCTGGCGCGGGCGGCGGGCCGGCTGGACGAACCGCACGTCCGCGAGCGGCTCGCCGAGATTTACATGCTGCAGGCCGTGCAGGGGCAGGCCACGGAACGCGTCGTGGCCGGAATCGCGGCCGACGCCATGCCGGCCACTTCCGGGGCGCTGTTGCGCCTGTTCACCGCGCTCAACAGTGTGCGGCGCAGCAGCGTAGCGATGGAGATTGCCGACGCCGATGCGGTGGTGTGGGATGCCCGTGAATCCAGCGGCGAAACAGGCAAGGGCTACATCTTCCGCCAGTCTGCGTGCTTGGGCGGGGGAAGCACGGAGATGCAGCGCAACATCATCAGTGAGCGGGTGCTCGGCATGCCCAGGGAGCCAGCCGCCGACCGCGGCATCCCCTTCAAGGACGTGCGGCGCAATGCGCCGGGCAAGGGCATGTAGCCGTCGCCACCTTTCAACCCATAACAACCCATAGCGGAGCAATGCGACCATGAGCGACATCCACGCCGATGACTACGGCAAACTGTCCGACGCTTCTTTTTTCAGGGCTCGAAAACGAATCGGCATACCCCAAGTGCTGCGCAATCCGCCGCACAATTTCGAAGTGAGCTGGGATGCATCGCGCCATTTCGCTTTCGGCTATGGCGATGACAACCCGCTGTACTGCGATCCGGACTACGGGCGTAACACCCGCTGGGGGAACCTGATCGCGCCGCCCACCTTCCAGTACACGGCTGGCGAGAACGTCACGCCGCGGCCGGATCCGCAGACCAAGGCGCTGCTGCGCGGCGATCCCTGGGCGGGCTTGGGCTCCTACCAAGCGCGCATGGAGTTTGAGTGGTGGCGCCCCTTCAACCTGGGCGACCGGGTTTACAAGATGCGTTCGGTGGTCGGCGTCCTCGACAAGCGCAGCGAGTTCGGGGGGCGCTCCGCCCACGAGACCATCTGCATGCCGTTCGCCAACCAGGACGGTGCGCCCATCATGGTGCAGCGGGGCACCTGGGTGAACACCGAGCGCGGAGAGTCGCGCAAGCGCAAGAAGGAGCGTGAGACCGCGGAGCCCTATAGCGCGGAGCAACTCGCCGAGATCGATGCCTGTTACGAGGCGGAGGTCCGGCGCGGGGCGCAAACGCGCTACTTCGAGGACGTGCAGGTCGGCGATGCGCTGCAGGAGAAGGTCAAGGGGCCATTGACCACCAGCGCCATCCTAGTCTGGCACCTAGGCTGGGGCATGCAGTTGACGCCGCCGGGCAACTTTCGCCTGTCCTACCTCATCCGCAAGAAGGCGCCGGGCCTCTACCCGCCCAACTCCCTGAACATTCCCGATACCGTGCAAAGGCTGCACTGGGAGCCGGAGCGCGCCCGGGAGCTGGGACTGCCCACCTCCTACGACTACGGGGGCCTGCGCGAGACCTGGCTATGCCACTTGGTGACGGACTGGATGGGCGACGATGCCTGGTTGTGGAAGCTGAACTGCGAGCACCGCCGCTTCAACTTCATGGGCGACACCACTTGGCTGCGCGGCGAAGTGGTGCACAAGCGCCAGCAGGACGGCCGCAACGAGGTGTACTTGGAAATCCGCTGCGTGAACCAGCGCGGCGTGGTCACCTCCCCCGGCGAGGCGGTGGTGCTGCTGCCCACCCGCGACCAAGCTGTGGTGGTGCCGACCGCGCCCGCGAGCTCCATGGATGAACTCATCAAGCGGGACGTCGAGCGGCTAGCGTCCCAGGAAGGGGGCTCCTAGACGGCAGTGCCCAGTTCGAGGGCAGGATGCCCTCGCTCCGGAGAGTTCCCTTGGGGCGAGGGCATCCTGCCCTCGAACTGGCGCCCTTGGGGCGAGCGCACCTTGCCCTCGAACTGGCCGACCGAACCCTGGAACAGGGCTCGGCGGGCCGTTGAGAACCGGTCCGGCTAGCCGCCGGCGAAGCGCTTGGTGAGCGTGGCGCCCCACATGCGCGGTTCGTTGGTGAGGCCGGTCTGCA
>CAZRBP010000368.1:0-2386 GCA_964598305.1 uncultured Pseudomonadales bacterium
ACGTCCTGTTCGGCCTAGGCGGCAACATCGCTGTCAGCATCGGCGAAGATGGCGTGCTAATCGTCGATGACCAGTTTCCGCAGTTGATGCCAAAGATCGAGGCCAAGATCGCCGAGCTCGGCGGCGGTGCCGTGAACTTCGCCATCAACACCCATTGGCACTTCGACCACGCGGAGGGCAATCTGGCCTTGGGTCCGCAGGGCAGTTGGCTGGTGGCCCAAGCCAATTCGCGGCGGATGATGGCGGACGCCCACATCATCAATCTGGTGGCGATGCAGTATGAGCAGCAGGCCTATCCGGAGGATGCCCGGCCGGCGATCACCTTCGATGAAACGATGCAGTTCCACTTCAACGGCGAGCAGATCGACTTGGTCCACTTCGGCCCGGCGCACACCACCGGCGATGCGGCGGTGATCTTCCGCGGCCGCAATGCCGTCCACATGGGCGACGTGTTCAACAACGCGGGCTATCCGTTCATCGACGCGGACAACGGCGGCGACCTCGACGGCATGATTCACTTCTGCGAATCAGTGCTCGCAGAAATTGACGAGGTCACCACGGTGATCCCCGGGCACGGCTCGGTGACCGACCATCAGGCGCTGGTGGACTACATCGACATGCTCAAGACCGTTCGGGCGGCCATCATGGACCTCATGGCGGAAGGTGCCGACCTTGAAGCGGTCCTCGAGGCCAAGCCCACGGCGCCGTTCGATGAGGCCTTCGGCGATCCGTCCGGCTTCGTCAACCGCGCCTACACCAGCTTGCAAAGGGCAGGGGGCTAACGATGTTGCGCCTCACCTTCCTGCTGCGCAAGCAGCCCAACCTCAGCCACGATGAGTTTTACCAGTACTGGCTGGAGGAGCATGGCCCGTTGGTGGCCAGCCACGCCCACCGGTTGGGCGTGCTGCGCTATGTGCAGGTTCACACGCTGCGCGATGAGGCGGCGCTCACCGCCGCGGCCGACATGGCCCGGGCACGGGGCGGCATGGAGCCCATCTACGACGGCGTGGCGGAAGTTTGGTTTGAGAGCCGGGCCGCACTGATGGAGGCTGCATCCGCCCCGGCTGGCCGCGCCGCTGCCGAAGCCTTGGTAGCGGATGAGGCCAAGTTCATCGACCTGCCCAACTCGCCGCTCTGGCTGTGCCACGAGTTTCCGCAGGTCAATCCGACGCCGGAGAACCTAGTCGCCACGCCGCGCAGTGGCTTGGTGAAGCTCTACTTTCCGCTGCGTATGCAAGCCGCTCTCCCGCTCGGCGAGGCCCACGAGTACTGGTACGCCAACCACGGCCCGATCATCCGCCGCCAAGCGGCTGGATCCGGCATTTTGCGCTATCTGCAGGTGCATCGGGTGCGCGATGAGTCGCTTGATGGGGCCTTTACCAGCGTCCGGGGCACCGAGGTTGAGGCCTATGACGGCCACGCGGAACTCTGGTTCGAGCGCGCCGCCCTCATGGGGTCAACGCCAGAGCAGGTTGCGGCCGGACGGCGGGCGGTGGCGGATGAGGCCCACTTCATCGACTTCAAGCGCTCCACCATGTGGCTCGCCAAGGAGCACGTCTTCGTCGATCACCGATAGCCGGACTTGCGTTGACATTTGCGAAAGCAGCGCTTGATCTGGAAACTACACGAACCGAATGGGAGAAACCGATGACCGCACCGACTGTTGATTGGTACTACTACCGCAGCGGCTGAACGAGCTGTGCACGAGCCTCCAAGTTCTTGGAGGCCAGAGGCATCGAAGTGGCCGAGACCGTTCCAGCCAGCCGCAAGCTACAGCGCGGCGATGCGCTGGACCTGTTGAACAAGGCCAACCGGGCGGCGGTTGCCAAGGGCCGGAAACTGAGCGAATTCAGCGGCGCTGACATCACATCCGACGCCGCAGTGACGGCCATGTTGGGCACCACGGGCAATTTGCGTGCGCCGACGATGGTGGTGGGTGACACACTTCTGGTGGGCTTCAACGAAACGCTCTTCACGGAAGTTTTTGGTTAACGAATCGATGACCGGAGACCGCTTGAGGGGTTGTGTCGCCATCGTCACTGGCGGCAGCACCGGGATTGGCTACGGCTGTGCCGCGGTGCTCGGTGGCGCCGGTGTGCGGGTGGTCATTACCGCCCGCACCGAGGCTGATGGCCAGCAGGCCGAAGCGGATTTCGCGGAATTGGGTCTCGACGTGGCCTACCTGCCTCAGGATGTTGGCTCGGAGGCCGATTGGCAACGCGTCACCGGGGAGACCCTCAAGCGCTTCGGACGCCTCGATTTCCTGGTCAACAATGCGGGCATTTCCCATTTGAGCCCCATCGAGGAAACCTCTGCCGAGACCCTGATGTCGCTGGTGCGGGTTAACCTGATCGGTGCCTACTACGGGCTCAAGCACTGCGTGCCG
>CAZRBP010000369.1:0-2385 GCA_964598305.1 uncultured Pseudomonadales bacterium
CCAAGCGGCTGCCAACCGGCGAGCTCGTCCGTTATCGGCTGCTGTCCCTGCCCCTGTACTTGGTGGGTCAGGCGAGGCGGTTGCTGCAGGAAGAAGAGGCGGGTTGAAATGCGCAGGGAGGCAATTGCCGTGAAGTTGCCGCGATGTTCCTTGTGCTTCGAATGTATCGCGATTCACATCTGCGGCGTTAGCTGGGCCCTAGGTGATCCTCCAACTGCGCAGCAGGCGACTGGATCAAGGCCTGGCCTGCGCCATCTCGCGCCACGCCCGGTTGAGCACGCGGCTTGCCGAGCGCGTGAAGATCACGAGCAGCGACACCGCCACGAGCAGGTCTGGCCATGGTGAGGCGAACAGCCAGACCGCGGCGGCGGCGGCGATCACCGCAAACCCCTCGATTACGTCGTTGCGCGAACACTCCCAGGACGAGGCCATGTTGACATCGCCGTGGCGATACGGGGTGAGAAGCCGGAGGCAGGCGGCGTTGGCGACGAGGTTCAGGGCCGCCGCGAGTGACATGGTGGAGGCGACTGGGGCCTGCAAGTCCGTGAGCCGCCAGCCGATCTGGACGGCGACCGCCAGTGCGGCCCCGAGGATCAAAAGCCCCTTCAGCAGCGCTACGCGGGCCTTCGCCCGGGCCGATGCGCCGACCACGGCGAAGCTCAGCGCGTAAGTGAGCGCATCGCCCAGATTGTCGAGCGTCCCGGACAACAGCGCTGATGAACCGCTCATCACCGAGCCCGCGACCATGACGGCAAACGTCACCACGTTGATGCCAAACACCCACACCAGCACACGGCGTTGCCCGGCCTGCAGACTGGCGACGTCCACAGTGTGATCGCAAGATGAATCCATCATTCAGCACCCAGTGTGCCACGCAGCGTCTCCCAAGTCGCGGTCCACAGTACCTTGAAGGGTCGACGATGCGAGTGCTGAACCGGCTTGTGCGCTTGTCGTAAAGTAGGCGTCATCATTCAGCGGTATCACTCTGGCCATGCGGACGATCGTGGACCTCCCGGAAGAGCAGATTGCCGGTCTGGCGCATCTTTGCGAACAAGAACGAATCTCGCGTGCCGAGGCGGTGCGGCGGGCGGTCGCCGACTATCTGAAAGCCCGGCAGGCGACCACGCGGGGCTCCTTCTTCGGGATGTGGCGGGGCCGGGGAATCGATGGGGTCGAGTATCAGCGTGCGTTGCGCGACGAGTGGCAGTGACGAGTGCGCGCCGTCATCGACACGAACATCCTGATCGATTTCCTTTCAGGCGTGGATGCTGCTGGCCAGGTATTGGCGGCGCCTTGGTGACCCGCAACAGGAAGGACTTTCCCCACGGGGACCCGGGGGTACGCGTACCCAATTCCCTTTAGTCAACCCGCAACGCTTAGACGATCCGCGAGTCCGTCTTGCCCCAGTAGCGGTCCTTGAGCAGGCGCTTGTAGAGCTTGCCGGTGGGCAGGCGGGGCAGTTGCTCCATGAAGTCGATGCTTCTCGGGCACTTGTAGTGGGCGATGTGCTCGCGGGCGTACTCCAGGAGTTCGTCGGCCAGCGCGTCGTCGCCTTCGACGCCTTCAGGAGGCTGGACCACGGCCTTCACCTCCTCGCCCATTTCCTCGTTGGGCACGCCCACCACCGCCACGTCGGCCACCTTGGGGTGCATGATCAGGGCGTCCTCGATCTCCTGGGGATAGATGTTGACGCCGCCGCTGATGATCATGAAGGTGGCGCGGTCGGTGAGGTAGAGGTAGCCCTCGTCGTCGACGTAGCCCACGTCGCCCAACGCGGTCCAGTTGGCGTGCTCAGGGTGCTGGGCGTCCTTGGTCTTGGCCTTGTCCTTCAAGTACTCGAAGGGCATCTGGTCCATCTCGAAATAGACGATGCCGGGCTGGCCATTCGGCAGTTCCTTACCGTCCTCGTCGCAGATGTGGATGGTGCCGAGAATGGGCCGGCCCACGGTGCCCGGATGGGCGAGCCACTCCTCGGGCGTGGCGTGGGTGAAGCCGTTGAGCTCGGTGCCGGCGTAGTATTCGTAGAGGATCGGCCCCCACCAATCCAGCATCTGCTGCTTGACGCCCACCGGACAGGGCGCGGCGGCGTGAATGGCCACCTTGTGCGATGAGAGGTCGTGGCCGCTGCGCTGCTCCTCCGGCAGCTTGAGCAGGCGGGTGAACATGGTCGGCACCCACTGACTGTGGGTGACGCGGTGTTCTTCGATGGCCTGCAGCGCTCCCACCTCATCGAAGCGCTGCATCATCACCACCGTGCCGCCAAGCGCTTGGGTGGCGATGCAGAAGCCGATCGGCGCGGAGTGGTACAGCGGCGCGGGAGAAAGATAGACGGAGTTCTCGTCAAAGCCCCAGAGACCGCCTTGCAGGGCGCCAACGGCGCCGACA
>CAZRBP010000370.1:0-2384 GCA_964598305.1 uncultured Pseudomonadales bacterium
GCGGAAGTCCTGACATGAGCAACGCCGCCGTCAGCGGCTCGCTGAACCGGGTGTTCAGCATCGACGATATGCGTGAGCGGGCGCGGCGCCGCCTGCCGGGCTTTATCTTCGACTATCTCGACGGCGGCGCCGACGACGAATACACGCGCGCCCAGAACGCCCAATCGTTCGCGGCGCTGTCGCTCATCCAGAGAGTGCTCGTCGACGTCGCCCAAGTGGATACCGGCACCACCCTGCTCGGCATGCCCACCTCAGCGCCCTTCATTCTGTCGAGTACCGGGGCGAGCCGCTTCTACCACTCCGAAGGCGAGCTTGCGGCGGCCCGGGCCGCCGCACAAGCGGGCGTGATCTACGGCACCACCTCATCGGCGATGTTCTCGCTGGAGGAGGTTGCCGGGGTCGGCGAGGGGCCGCGCTTCTTTCAAGTCTATGTGTTCAAGGACCGCGCCATCACCGGC
Source organism: uncultured Pseudomonadales bacterium (assembly GCA_964598305.1). Classification (GTDB taxonomy): domain Bacteria; phylum Pseudomonadota; class Gammaproteobacteria; order Pseudomonadales; family Azotimanducaceae; genus Azophilus. Next base: position 459 of record CAZRBP010000370.1, read on the forward strand.
GAGTACGTCCAGCGCTGCCGGGAAGCGGGCTACGGCGCCATGTTCCTTACCGTGGACTGCGCCACCGCCGGCAACCGGGAGCGGGACCTGCGCAACCGGCTGTCGATTCCGCCCAAGGCGACGCCGGGAATCATCTGGCAGTTGCTGAAGCGGCCAGCCTGGACTCTGGACTATCTGACCAGTCGCGGCTGGCGCTTCCCCAACGTCGAAGGCTATGTGGATGACTCCACCCGGGACGACTTCGGCTCCGTGGCGGAGTGGTTCGCGGAACAGCTCGACAAGAGCTACACCTGGGACGATGCGGCGGCGCTCTGCGAGGCTTGGGGTGGGCCGTTCGTCATCAAGGGCATCACCAGCGTGGCCGATGCCCGGCTCGCGGCACAGATCGGCGCCACCGGCATCGTCGTCTCCAACCACGGCGGCCGGCAGCTCGACCACGCCCCGGTCACGTTGGAAGTGCTGCCGGAAATCGTCGATGCGGTGGGCGATCGCCTTGAAGTGCTGGCCGACAGCGGCTTCCGGCGCGGCACGGACATCATCAAGGCGCTGGCGCTGGGCGCTAAGGGTGTGCTGATCGGCAAGGCGTACCTGTACGGCCTTGGCGCCGGCGGCGAAGCGGGCGTACGCCGCGTGATCGAGATCCTCACCGGCGAACTCAAGCGCAACATGACGCTCATGGGACTCACCGCCATCGACGAGATCACCAGCGACTGCGTGCGTTGGCGCGACCCGCGCTTTGTCCGTTGACGGCAGCGGCACATTGCCTTTGTTAATGCACAGGGAACCACTGACTCTTGGGAGAATCGCCATGATGCATCGGCTATTGAGACGATTGGGCGCAGCACTGGCCCTGCTGGCGCTTACCGGCACCGCCGACGCGGCGGACTGGATCATCGACCACGTGGACGTCTTCGACGGGCGCTCGGAGCAGCTGCTCGAGAACGTCAGTGTCGCGATCGCCGGCGACCGCATCGCCGGCGTTGGCCGGGACATCGAAGCCGCCGAGGGCGCAAGCCGAATCGACGGCGGTGGCCGTGTGCTGATGCCGGGCCTGATTGACGGGCACTCCCACCTGGCGCTCATCGCCGACGTACGCACGCTGCAGCAGATGACTTGGGATGAGATCGGCGCCCGCATGGCGGTGCGGGCCACGGAGACCTTGATGCGCGGGTTCACGACGGTGCGCGACCTGGGCGGCCCGGTGATGGGGCTGAAGAAGGCCGTCGATGCCGGCCTAGTTGACGGCCCACGTATCTATCCGTCCGGCGCCATTCTCACCCAGACTTCCGGGCATGGCGACTTCCGCTCGCCACTCGATTTGCACCCCTTCCTCGATGGCGGCACTTCCAACATGCAGCGGCTCGGCTACTTCCGCATCGTCGATGGTCCCGACCAAGTCCTCGCTGCGGTGCGCGAGAACCTCAGGAACGGCGCCACCCAAATCAAGCTCATGGGCAGCGGCGGCGTCGGCTCCGACTTCGATCCCATCGACTCGGTGCAGTTTAGGCCCGAGGAAATCCGAGTGGCCACCGGGGCGGTCGCCGACTGGGACACTTACGCGGGTGCGCACCTGCACAACGGCCCCGCCATCGAACGCGCACTCCAAAACGGTGTGAGGAGCATCGACCACGCCTCGCAGATGACCGAAGCCGCCATGCGCCTGCTGGTCAAGAACGGCGCCAAGATGAACCCCAATTTCGGCTGGAACAAGCTGGTGCTGCAAGCCGGCTTTCTGACCGAATTCCAGCGCGAGAAGGCCCGCATCGTGCTGGACAACATCGATGAGAACATCCGCCTCATTCGCAAGTACGATGTCGAGATCACCTTCAACGTCGATGCCTTCGGAGACTACGGCATCTGGGAAAGCGTCAACGTCGCCGAGTTCACCGAGCGCCAGAAGTACTTTTCCAACCACGAAATCCTGCG
>CAZRBP010000371.1:0-2381 GCA_964598305.1 uncultured Pseudomonadales bacterium
CACCTGCGCGGCACCTACCTGGTCACCAAGGCGGCCTACGACAAGATGCTGGAACTCGGCAACGGCGGCCGCATCATCATGACCAGCTCCACCTCTGGCCTGCTCGGCAATTTCGGGCAAACCAACTACGGTGCCGCCAAGGCGGCCATCGCCGGCTTCATGCGCTGCCTGTGGCTCGAGGGGCTGAAGTACGGCATCACCGTGAACGTGCTGGCGCCCACCGCCATGTCCCGGCTCACCGAGGACATCCTGCCGGAGGCGGCACAGGACAAGTTCCCGCCGGAGACCGTATCGCCCGCCGTGGTTTGGCTGTGCACCGACGAAGCCAAGGAGGTCACCGGCCGCCAATGGCTGGTGGCGGGCAACAACGTCTCCCTGCTGTCCTGGCAAGTGACCCCCATCGCCGACCAGGATCTGTCCGAAGGGCCTTGGGACGTGGCCGAGATCGGCGAGCGGATTCTCGCCAGCAAGGAGAACTGGCCGCCGATCAACCCGATGCGCGGGTAGCCGCTACGTTATCTCCCCGGCCTGCAAGTCGGCTGGGGGAACGGCGAACCCGGGCCGCTCCTTGAGCTTGGCCCGGACCTCGCCGTTGGCGCCGTTCTGAAGCAGATCGACCACCTCCGCGGCCATCGTGGACGGCGGCATCATGCCGAATTCCGGGCCGCGGAACGCATCCGGCACGATGGCGGTGTCCACCACGCCGGGGCAGATCACGTTGATGCGCACGCTCCCGCCCTCGTTGGCCGCGGCCACGCTGCGCCCAAATCCGATCACCGCATGCTTGGTGGCGGAGTAGAGCGGATCGACCGGCAACGGGCCAAAGCCCGCCACGGATGCGGTGAGCGTGATGGCGCCGCCCTTCTCCCGCATCAGCGGCAGGAGCGCCTTGACGCCGTGGAACACGCCGTCGAGATTGATGCCGAGGATGCGCCTATACTGCTCCAAGGACACGGCTTCGATGGCCAAAAACGCATCGTTGGTCGGCACCGTCATGATGCCGGCGTTGAGATGGGCGTAGTCGGGCACCCCAAGCCGCTTGACGCACTCCGCAACCGCATCTTCCATCGCTTCGAAGCGGCTCACGTCGCAAGCGATGAACTCGCCGCCAAGTTCGGCGGCAAGCGCTGCGCCAGCCGCCTCGTTCACATCGCACAGCGCCACCGTGGCGCCGGCGGCGGCTAGCTGCCGCGCCACTTCGGCGCCAATGCCCGAAGCGGCGCCCGTCACTAAGGCAATCTTGTTTTGCATAAAGGGCTCCTTGGTTATAGGCACTCGTACAGGGCTTCGCCCAAGCTGGTTCCGCGCGGGTCGCCCAGGATGTAGTTGTCCATCTGGTTCATGACGTAGGAGAAGCACAGATGGGCGTCGGTGTCGATGACGATGGTGGAGCCGCCGGCGCCGCCCCACCACAGGATGTTGGGGTTCGGCCCCATGCTGATTTCATCGCTGCCCACCGAGTAGCCCATGCCGTAGCGCACGTGGATGCCCAGCACCGCGTCGATGCCGTTGGTTTGCTCCGCGAGGGCTGTTCGGCAGCCAGCAGCGGACAGCAGTTCCTTGCCGAAGGCGCGCCCGCCGTTGGCCATGGCGGTCTGCGCCCGCACCACGGAGCGGGCATTGCCGTGGCCGTTGGCGGCCGGAATCTCCGCTTGGCGCCAGCCCGGGGTGTTGACCGCCTCGATCACGTCCACATTGGAGAAGACCCGGCCCGGAATGGAATCCGGATCCATTTCCATGATCGGCGCGGTTTCCGCCGCCGGAATCATCTCCGCAATGCGGTCGAAGTAGCTGGGGCCGGTGCCGATGTGAAAGTCCGCGCCCACCACATCGGCGACCTCCGCCTTGAAGAAGGCGCCAAAGGACGATCCGGTGATGCGCCGCACCACCTCCCCAATCAAATAGCCTTGGGTGATGGCGTGGTAGCCGCTTTGAGTGCCCGGCGGCCACCAAGGGGCCTGGCCGGCCAAGTCCGCGCAGGCCAGCGCCCAGTCGTAGTGCTCCGCCACTGAGAAGTGGCGGCCAAAGCCCGGCACCGCCGCCGAATGTGCGAGCAGATGCTTCACCAGCACGCCTTCCTTGCCGTTGGCGCCAAATTCCGGCCAGTAGTCCGCCACCGGCGCATCCAAGTTCAGTTGGCCCCGGTCGGCCAGCATCAGCGCCGCGATAAAGGTCATGGTCTTAGTGGTGGAGAACACATTGACGATGGTGTCCTCGGCCCAGGGCCGGGTGCGCGCGGCATCCTGGTGGCCACCCCAGATGTCCACCACGTACTCGCCCTCCAAGGTGGCCGCAAAGCAGGCGCCCACGTCCCCCCGTTCGGTGAAGTTGCGTTCAAACGCATCGCGCACCCGCTCGAAGCGGGCGTCGCAAGAGCCTTC
>CAZRBP010000372.1:0-2364 GCA_964598305.1 uncultured Pseudomonadales bacterium
CCGCACGCGGAGGTGTCCGTCAACGGGGGATTCTCGGTCACTCTCTGACGCCATCATCACGCCTGCATCCTGTCGGTTGCCTTCGCGGCCGGCTCGCTGCGCGGTATGAACAGGGCCAGCAGCATGCTGGCCATGCAGCACGCCGCTATGTAGATGAAGGTCAACAGATAGGCTTGCCCATCCGGGTACTGTTGCCCGGCGTCGTTGGCGATGGTCGAGCTGGCGAGGCACAAGGCAATGAGCTGCGCGCCTACGGCTTGCGCGATTGACCGCAGTACGGACGTCATGCCGGTGGCCACGCTGGTGCGGTCCTCGGGAGAGGCCTCGATGATCAGCGCGGGTGCGACACCGAACATGATGGTTCCTGCCGGCGAGATGAGAAGCACGGCCGCAAGCACCAGATACCAGACGCTGTCGTTGAAGAAGATCAGCAGCACCCAGGCCAGCAGGTTGGCCACCGTGGCGAGTATGACGATGGGACGCATGGTGTAACGCCGAGCCAAATAACCCGACGATATCGCCGCGGTGCCCGATGCGAGGTTGGTCGGGAGCTTGAGGAGCCCCGCGAGCGTCGCGCTGATTCCGAAACCCACACCCGTCCAGAGCGGTTGCTGCAGGAGCGGCATCAACACGATGGTGTAGATCAAGGGCCCCATGGCCGTGACGCAGATCACCAGATTGACGATGGCGATCTGGCGCACGCCGAGCAGGCGGATGTCGATCATCGGATCTTTGCGGCGCAGCTCGTAGGCGGCCCACAGCGCCAGCCCGGCAACGCCCCCCACGAGCAGGGCCCAGACCAGTGGCGAATCCCAACCCTGCGCCTTGCCGGCGTTTAGGCTGAGTAGCAAGGCGGTGATCGGGAACACAAAGCTCAACCCGCCCACCCAATCGATGGGGCCGCTAGCCGGGCGCGGCTTGTCTCTGGGCAGGACCCGCCAGACCAACGCAATGGCAAGAACCGCAACGCCGGCGCTGGCCAGAAAGATGTACTGCCAGGGCGCGTGATCGACGATGACCCCGCCCAGCAGAATGCCAATACCGGTGGAGAACGAATACGTGCCCCCCAGAATGCCCACGCCCACATTAAGCTCGTGGCTGTTCTTTGCGCTTTCGCGCAGGATGCCGAAGGCTAGGGGCAGCACCGCCATGGACGCGCCTTGTATCGCGCGGCCGACGATGATGACGTCGAGGCGGGTTCCGAACAGAGCGATTAGCGACCCGACCGCCGCGAAGCCCAGCATGACGAGCAGCATCGTGCGCCGCCCGTAGAGGTCGCCGAGACGTCCGCAGATCGCTGCCGTTGCCGCCGAGGTCAAGGCGTACGCGGTGATCAGCCACTGGACGTGCAGCGGGTCGCCATACAACCCGTAGAGCTTCGCCAACGCCACGATGATCATGTTGGTTTCGAGCGCGCAGGTGAGCTCAGCGATGACCAGAGTGGCGAGCACCACCCAGAAGCGGCCTGAGATGCGCGGGGTCCCGCCGCTCTGCTCGGCGCTGGACGAGTCAGCAGTCATGGGGCGACAAGCGAAGCAGGCTCACGCTGTCAGCCCGACCTCGGCTCGCGTCATCAGTTCTTCCTTCAGCGTGGATCTCTCCCTTGGATTCGGGAAAGTTCGAGTACGGTCAAGTCGTGCGAAAAGAAACGGCCCTGGATGCCTAGTCTATTGGTGCGGCGCTGGCGCTTGCGCAGGCCCAGTGAGGGCTGCCCTTTGCTCAGCCCGGGCCGCTTTTTCCTCTGCCGAGTACACCCGTTCGTGGATGTCTCGATAGAAAACGATCTTGCCGTCCTTGACTTCGTACACGCCCACCCAGGGTTCCTGCCCATCAACGCCAGGGCCACTGCGGAGTGACCAAAACGCCCAGCCAACGCGCTCGTCGGCAACCAAGCGATCCAGCGTGCAGCAGCCGTCACCGGTGGGTCCCTCCCACGACTTCAGGAAGCGAGCGGCCGCTTCCCGGCCTTCGTAGCGCCCCCAGATGGGATCGATGAACACGATGTCTTCCGCAAACAGCTTTTCGGTTTCGCCGTGGCGGTTGGCCTCCACGAGATCCCAGAACTCCTGCATCACCCGCATGGCTTCGGGTTGCGTCGCGGGTTCCTCGGCGCTCGCCGTCACCCCCAACATGAGCAACGTGCTTGCCAGTCCCAGCCGCCATTTCACCGCCATGCTCACCTCCTCAGGCCGTTATCTACAATCCACTAAATCAAATTAATACGTTAAATAACTTCAATCAAGCATATGCTTGGCTGAGATGCTCTTGTACCGGGGCGTTTCCCGTTGCATTCTTGAGGAATTGAACCGGCTAGGAGGATTCAGTGCGCAGACTGCGGCCCGATGACGACTACATGATCCGTCT
>CAZRBP010000373.1:0-2363 GCA_964598305.1 uncultured Pseudomonadales bacterium
GCCAGCAGCGCCGTGATCGGGCCGGAGAGGATGGCCAGCGTCAGCAAGGTGTCGGCGGGGATGTCGGCGGCGGTGCGCACCGCATCGCCGGTGGGCCAGCCGATCCAGACCAGCGCCAGGCCCGCCAAGTAGGAGCCGAGCGCGGCGGAACACTTGTTGGCGAAGGCCGATGCGCCAAAGAAGACGCCCTCCTGCCGGCGGCCGCTGGCCAGTTCGTTCTCGTCGGCGATGTCGGCCATGGCGGTGCCGATGCCGACGATCAGTTGGGCGATGGCCGCGCCGGCGAAGACGACGATCAGGGTCAGGAACAGGGCGGCGGCCCAGGTGCCCGGCGGCGGCGCCCAGCCGGCGAGGTAGAGCAGCACGGGCAGGGCGTGCAGCGCCATCCAGAACAGGCCCCCGACGATCATGGCGTTGCGCTTGTCGAGCCAGACGAAGAAACGCCGTGCCACCCCGTAGCCGAGCATGCTGCCCAAGGGGCCGGCGACCAGCACGCTCAGGATCTGAAACTGGTCCAGTTGCCAGAAGAAGGTGAACATGTACAGGCCCGTGGCCCCAGCCACGCCGAAGGCGATGATGATGAGGATGAAGCCGAACATCATCCATCGGAACGAGGTGTTTTGCATGGCCGTCCAGGCTTCCAGCACCACGTCCCGGGCGCGCACCCGCGCTTCGGTCGTCCGCGCCTTGGGCAGGTGCGGGATGCGGCTGCGGGTGCCCCAGGCGGTGGCGAGGACGCTGACGGCCATCAGCAGGCTCAGGACCAGCGCGAACGGCGGATAGGCTTCGGGATTGGTTTGGCCGTTCGGAAACTCGGCCGACGGCGAGAAGTAGTGGCCGAACCCCAAGGCGAACACGCCGATGAAGGCGAGGGCGCCGAAGAAGTGGCGAATGGCCACCAGCACGGTGCGTTCGTCGTAGTCTTCGGAGAGCTCCGCGCCCAAGGCCATGTGCGGGACGTGGTAGAGGGTCATGGTGCCGCGCGTGAGGATAGTGGTGATCAGCATCCAGGCGAACAGACCCGCCTGGCCGGCGCCGTCGATGGACACCCAAGGGTCGAAGAGCAGGTAAAAGCTCAGTCCCAGGGGCAGGGCGGAGGCGTAGAGGAAGGGATGGCGCCGCCCGCGCGGCCCCTGCCAGCGGTCCGACACGCTGCCGGCGATGGGGTCGGTCACCGCGTCGAAGAGCAGCGACAGGGCGATGGCCAGGCCGGCGAGGTCCGCCGACAGGCCCAGCACCTGATTGTAGTAGAACAGCAGGAAGGTGCCGAAGCAGCAGGTCTTGATGCCCTCGGCGGTTTGCCCCGCCCCGAAAAAGAACTTGACGCTGAAACTCAGGCGTGTTGATTTTACGGCCATCGCGCAACGCTAACTGATTGCGTGGGTAATTGCTAAGGAGCGGATTGCATGAGTGGAAGGCTGGACGGCAAGGTGGCCGTGATTACCGGAGGGGCCAGCGGCATGGGCGCGGCGACGGTGCGCAAGTTCGTCGCGGAGGGCGCCCGGGCGGTCATCGCCGACGTGCAGGAGGACAAGGGCCGCGAACTGGCGCAGGACATCGGCCCGGAAGCGGTCTTCGCGTTCGCCGACGTCTGCCGGGAGGCGGACGTGCAGAGCATGATCGACACCGCCGTCGCCGAGTTCGGTGGCCTTGACTGCCTGTTCAACAACGCCGGCTTTGCCGGCGTCACCGGCGACATCGAGACCACCGACATGGGCGAACCCTACGAGCGCACCGTCGGCGCCATGCTCACCGGCGTCGTGCTCGGCATGAAGCATGCCGCCCCGCACCTCAAGGCGCGCGGTGGCGGCGCCATCATCTCCACCGCCAGCGTCGCGGGCATCAAGGGCGGACTGGGGCCCCATGTCTATTCGGGGGTGAAGGCGGCGGTGGTCAACCTGAGCCGTTCGGTGGCCATGGAGTTGGGGCCGTTCAGCATTCGCGTCAACGCCATTTGTCCCGGCGGAATCGCCACGCCGATCTTCGCGGGCCAGCTCGCGCAATCCGGCGGCAACGAGGACTACGCCGCCGCGGTGCGTCCGCTGCTCCAGCAAATGCAGCCCGTGCCCCGCGCCGGGGAGCCCGAGGACATCGCCAATGCGGCCTGCTTTTTGGCCAGCGACGAGGCGTCCTTCATCACCGGCCAGGCCTTGGTGGTGGATGGCGGCTTGACGGCCGGCAACTGGGTGCCCCCGGGCGAAACCTCGGCCTTGGATGCCATGGCTGAGGCCTTCGGCGTTGACAGTGCCGATGCCATGGACATGGTCGTTCATGATCCACGCAATGGACAAATTCGTTAAAAGTGAAAGAATGATGGAATCGAATTCGCTAACTGCTTGATGCGGTTAGTGATTTCCAAAATG
>CAZRBP010000374.1:0-2342 GCA_964598305.1 uncultured Pseudomonadales bacterium
TCGTCCAAGGCGGACTTCTCAACGATCTGCTGCAGCATTTCATCTCCACTTCTCATAGCAATACTCCTTTGCGTGTGGTGTGAAAGGAAATTGACAATATCACGGCTTAATCCCAGGGCGCAACCCCCTTTTCACCCATCTTTTTTGCGCGATGTCACGATCTAATCAACTTTGCAATAATAGCGACGCAATGCGGACAAAACCGACCCAAACGGAGCCCCGCCCATGCTGGACCAGCGGCGTTATGCGCTCCCAGCCCGCTTGGCTTCGTACCTTGGCCTTGGCGTGCCTGTGCATTTCAACTGCGTCCGTTCTAGCCCAGGACGAGTCGCCCGAGGCCAAGGGCCTGCGGATCGCGTTGGAGTCCAGCGCCCGCAACGACGGCTTCGAGGATTTCACCGCCGGCATGACGATGGTGCTGCGCGACCGGCATGGCCGGGAGAGCATCCGGCAGATGCGCTTCAAGGTGCTGGAGGTGCCGGAGGATGGCGACAAGAGCCTGTTCGTCTTCAATGAGCCCAAGGACGTCCAGGGCACGGCACTCCTGAGCCACGCCCACATCAACTCCCCGGACGACCAGTGGCTGTACTTGCCCGCCCTGAAGCGGGTGAAGCGCATCAGCGCGTCAACCCGTTCCGGGTCGTTCATGGGCAGCGAGTTTTCCTACGAGGACATGACCGCCCAGGAGGTGGAGGAATACGCCTACAAGTATCTGCGCGACGAGCCTTGCGGCGAACTCACTTGCACGGTGAGCGAGCAAACTCCCTTGGATGATAAGTCCGGATACAGCCGCAAGGTGGTTTGGCAGGATACGGACGAGCTTCGGGTTTGGAAGATGGAGCTTTACGACCGCGGGGCCTCGCACTTAAAGACGCTCAGGTTCGCGAACTACCAGCAGTATCTGGACCAGTACTGGCGGGCGGGGGAGCAGACGATGGTGAATCACCTGACCGGCGCGAGCACGGTGCTCAAGTGGACCGATTTTCGGTTCCGCACCCAGCTTGACGACCGGGAGTTCACCCAAGCGGCGCTTCGACGCGCGCGCTGATGCGAATTGGCGGCGCGATTGCGGCCCTTGTGCTGATGGGCGCCGCCGTTGCCGAAGCGCAGACCTTGGATTGGCGGGGCGATGCCAGCCTGCAGGCCCGATGGTACCCGCAATCGCCAGCCTTTCCCGGTCAGCGCTCAGCGACCGGCGGCCTGGTTGTCGAACCGACGCTTTACGCAGAGACCGCCCAAGGCACCAGCTTCACCCTCACCCCGCTCTACCGCTACGACAGCGCCGATTCCGAGCGCACCCACGGCGACCTGCGTGAGGCCTACCTGCTGATGTTTGGCGACTGGGGGGAGAACGCCTGGGAGCTGCGGCTGGGGCTCGACCGGGTTTTCTGGGGCGTGGCTGAACTGCACAATCTCGTGGACATCGTCAACCAGTTAGATCTCGTGGAGCATCCGCGCGATCGCCCCAAGCTCGGCCAGCCCATGGCGCATCTGACGGTTTCCGGCGACTGGGGCATGGCCGAAACCTTCCTGCTGCCCTATCACCGCAAACGCACCTTTCCCGGGCCTGCCGGGCGCCTGCGCTCGCGCTACCGGATCGACGATGAGGCCCAGTACGAGAGCGGTGCCGAAGAGCGCCATGTGGACGTTGCCCTTCGCTACGGCCATGCCTTGGGCGCGCTGGACTTCGGCCTGAGCGCCTTCGTTGGGACCAGCCGCGAACCCGCTTTTCTCATCAGCCCGGAGTCCGCGCCATTGCCAGCCATTGACGCGTCCTTGACCCCCTACTACGAGCAGATTCGGCAATTCGGGGTGGACGCCCAACTGACCACCGAGCCTTGGCTGTACAAGATGGAGGCCATTCATCGCAGCGGAGCGCGCAATCTCCTAGGCCAAGAGGAGGACTACCGGGCTTTCATCTTCGGCTTGGAGCGCTCGGTTTACTCGGTGCTGGGCACCGCCGCCGACATCACGGTGCTGGGCGAATGGCTCTACGACGACCGCGGGCGGCGCGCTGCCAGCGTCTGGGCGAACGACCTGTTCATCGCCGCATTTCTCGCGCTCAATGACGTGCATGGCACCCAGCTTGGGATTGGTATCCTAGGCGACCTCCGTCATGACTATCGGGCGATCAACCTGGAACTGAGCCGCCGTCTCTCCGGGAACTGGACCATGCGCTTGGAATCGATCGTGACCTTGAGCTCAGACCCCCAGGACTTGACTTACGATGGACGGCGCGACAGCTTTGTGGGCGTGGACTTCACCTACAGCTTCTGACGGGAGACGAGCGCAATGACGCAGCCGGGCAGTGAATCCTTGCGCAGGATCGCGGTTATCGGACG
>CAZRBP010000375.1:0-2322 GCA_964598305.1 uncultured Pseudomonadales bacterium
CACCGCACGCGCGCAGGCGCAGCTTGCCCGGTTGAAGGCAGACCTCGCGGCCATTGCCGATGGCTGTGGGGGCTTTCTGAACAACCATGCGGACTTCAAGCGCCGACTCGCGGGTCTCGAAGTGCGGCTTGAATCCTTGCAGGCGCTTGAACGGAGAAGCCTCGCTGACCGTTCGGCAGGCCAGCAGCGCCCTGGCCCATGCGGCGTCAAGGCCGGCTTGCTTGCATTGGGCTCAGCGGACTTGGAGTGTGCGCTCGGCGAATTGAGGATTGACGCAGCTGGCTACTACGCGCTGCCACGGCCGGACCCGCTGCTGACGGACAACGAGGGACCGATCGGTCCGGGGTACGCCTCGCCCCCCATAGAAGGTATGCTAACGCCCCGTTGGGCACTTGAGGCCCATCGGCGGCGTTTGACCGCTCAGTTGGCGGTTTGATGGCGTTCGACCGGATGGTTGGGCGTTGCATCCGCCCAAAGACACTCCAGCAACAGCGCAAGAGGAATAGATGGATTTTTCGTTTTCGGAGGAGCAGACGCTTCTCAAGGAGAGCATTGAGCGCTTCATTCAAAACGACTACGGCTTCAACGAACGGCAGGAGACAGTCAAATCGGAAGCGGACTTCAATGTCGGCCACTGGCGAACCTTCGCCGAACTCGGCTGGCTGGCAGTGCCTTTTGCTGAGGAGGATGGCGGCTTCGGCGGCGGTCCCGTGGAGAGCATCGCCATGTGGGAGCAGTTTGGCAGGGGGCTGCTCATTGAACCGCTGCTGGCCACCGTGGTGCTGGCCGGCGGCGCACTGAGACTGGCCGGAACCAAGGCGCAGAAGCAGGCCGCGCTGACCGGCATCATCAACGGCGAGAGCCAAGCGGCGCTCGCCTTCGCCGAGCCCCAAGGGCGCTACAACCTAGCGGACCTCACCACCGCGGCCGCGCGTCACAATGGCGGTTGGCGTCTGAACGGCTACAAAGCGGTGACGCTCAACGGCCCCGCGGCGGACTGGCTGGTGGTCTCGGCGCGCAGTGCCGGGGCGCAGCGCGATGGAACGGGCGTCTCCCTTTTCCTAGTGCCCGCAAACGCCGATGGCGTCAGCCGGCGCAACTACCCCACCGTGGATGGCTTTGCCGCCTCGGAAGTGACCTTGGAGGACGTGGACCTCGATGCCGACGCACTGCTCGGCGAAGAGGGCGGCGGCCTGCCCGTTCTCGAACAGGTGATCGATGAAGGCATCTTGGCTATTGGCGCCGAGGCCGTGGGCTGCATGGAGGTGCTCTACAAGGACACGGTGGAGTACTGCAAGACCCGCAAGCAGTTCGGCCAGCCGATCGGCAAGTTCCAGGTGCTCCAGCATCGCATGGTCGATATGTTCATGGAGTACGAGCAAGCGAAGTCCCTCATGTACATGGCCGCGATGCGCATAGCCGAGGGATACGGGCCCGAGGCGCAAAAGGCGGTCTCGGCCTTCAAGGTGCAGGTGGGCAAGTCCGGCCGCTTCGTCGGCCAGAACGCCGTGCAGCTGCACGGCGGCATGGGCATGACGGATGAACTCAACATCGGCCACTACTTCAAGCGCCTGACCATGATTGACGCCCTGTTCGGCAACGTTGACTATCACTTGAAGCGCTTCGGATCCCTCTGACCATGGCCCGTTGGGACCGGGGCGAACCCGCCGCTGCCATCCCGGAGTGGTTTTTCGAGGCGGTGGAGACGCCGAGCGAATCCGCTGCAGTCGAAGTGGACGACTGCGACGTGGTTTGGCGCACTTGGGGCGGATCGGGGGACAAGCCGGGAATGCTGCTGATTCACGGCATGAACGCCCACTCCCGCTGGTGGGATTTCATCGCCCCGGCCTTGGCGGAGGACTATCGCGTAGTGGCCATGGACCTCACCGGCATGGGCGATTCCGACTACCGCTACGAGTACGATGCGGCCACCTACGCCGCGGAAATCACCGCCGTTTGCGATGCGGCGGGCTTGGGCGCCGATGTCATTGTGGTGGGCCACAGCTTCGGCGGCAACATGGCCACCAAGGCGGCCAACCTCCATCCGGACCGCTTCGGCGCCCTGATCCTGGCCGACTCGGGCCTGCGCCACCCAGATGAGCCATTCCCGGACATGCCCTCAATGGGCGGCCGGGCCAAGGCCTACCCGGACAAGCGCACGGCGCTGGCCCGGTTTCGCTTACAACCCCCGCAGCCCTGCGCCAACGCCTACACTCTGGAGTACATCGCCCGCCACTCGCTGATGCCGATCGACGGCGGCGGCTGGGCCTGGAAGTTCGACGAGGACCTGCCCAACGTCCTCAAGGACGCCGAACGCCACCC
>CAZRBP010000376.1:0-2299 GCA_964598305.1 uncultured Pseudomonadales bacterium
CACACCACCTCCTTCGCCACCCGCTTCACCCTCCACGAACTCGAACTCAACCCGGACAACCTGCTGCAGTACCGCTACGACGGCGAGTGGCGCGACATCACCACCGAAGACGTCACCATTCAGGTGAAAGGCCCGGACGGCACCCTGGAGGAGCGCACCCACACCTTCTACCGCTCCCACTTCGGCCCGGTCATCAATCTCAAGGAGCTCAACGGCCTGTTTGACCCTTGGCCACTGGCCAACGGCAGCGTGCTGGCGCTGCGCGACGCCAACGAACCCCGGGCCGCCACCTTCTTCGACCAATATCGGGCCATGGGCCAAGCCCGCGATCTGGACCAGTTCACCGAGGCCCTCAAGCCCATCGCCATACCGGTCTTCCACACCCTGGCCGCGGACCGGCACGGCGAGGCGTTCTACGGGGAGGTGGCCGTCGTTCCCCACGTCACCCAAGCGCAACTCGACGGCTGCCTCACCCGCATCGGGCGGCTGCTGGCGGGGCTGTCCAACAACGCGGCGCTGGTTCTGGACGGCAGCGACCCGAACTGCGAATGGGGCGAGGATGCCGACAGCCCGCCCGGCACCAACCTCTACGGCTACGACGCACGGCCCAAAATCCGCACCCGGGACTACGTCGGCAACAGCAACGACAGCTATTGGCTGAGCGACCCCAACAATCCGCTGACTGGCTTTCCGCTGGTGTTCGGCTGGCTGGGCGGCGAAGGCCAACAACAGATGCTGCGCACGCGCATCGGCCACCTGATGGTGGAGGAGCGGCGCAACGCCGCCGATGGATTGGACGGCGCGCCCGGCTTCACGCTCGACTCGCTCAAGGGCCTGATGTTCACGAACCGCGTGTTCGCCGCCGAACTGACCTTGGATGATGCGCTGCAAATCTGCGCAACGCTGCCCGCAAACACCGCCGACGAAGCCGAGCAGCGGGCCTTGGCCGCCTGCGCGGTGCTCGCCGGCTGGGACCGCCAAGCGAACCTCGACAGCCGCGGCACCCAGGTGTTCCGTGAGTTCTGGCGCCGCATCCGCCGGGAACTGGCGGACGACTTCACCAACGTGGTGGACAGCAATCGGTTCTGGGCCGTGGACTTCGACCCGGCCAACCCCTTGCGCACGCCGCGGGGCATCGACCTCGACGAACCCCGCAACCGCGCACTGGTGATCGCCGCCCTAAGCGGCGCGGTGCTGGTCCTTGAAGAGGCGAACGTCGCCTTGGACGCGCCTTGGGGGGACGTCCATTTCGCCGCCCGCAACAATCTGCGCATCCCCATCCACGGCGCCGACGGCGACCTCGGTGTGTACGGAGCCATCTCGGCCCGCTTGGGCGACGGTGGCTACGCGGCCCACGGCGGCAACTCCCACATCCAGGCGGTCACTTGGGACGACGGCGAGTGCCCTATCGCCGACACCCTGCTGGTGCCGTCCCAATCCAGCGACCCCGACTCGACCCACTACGCCGACCAAACCGAGCTCTACAGCCGCAAGGAATGGGTGCGCTTCCCCTTCTGCGAAGCCGACATCAGCGCCGCGCAGATCGGCGAGACGGTGGTTATCGAAGAGGACTAGCGCGTTGCGGTGGTGCCAACGGCGATTTCGTCGTCCCGGGCGATGACCAAGGCGAGCGCATGATCGTTGCCCCCCGCGGTCAATTGGTCGCTAATCGCGAGGATCATTTCCACATCCAGCCGAATGAGACCGCTGCAATCAACCTCCACCACGCTTTGGTAAAGGTTGAACGCCGGGTTGATGCCCTCCAAAGCGCCGGATAGGTCGCATTCGAAGGAGCTAACCTCCAGCGATCCATTGAACTCGGCATCGGCGTTGACGGAAAACGACAAATCGCTCTCGGTGGTGGTCCAGGCGCCCGCAAGGCCTTCGGGGCTGGCCCCGCGGTCGAAGCCGGTGAAGGCCCAGCCGTTGAACGTGCGGCGGACGCCGCCAACCGTGTAGCTGCCCTTGATCCAGTCGCCCTGGCGGTAAGTGGCGCTTAGTTCGAAGTCCTCGCTGCCGCCCTCGATCCCCAGCCCCGCAATCTCCACCTCGCCGGATTCGTAAACCTTGCCAGCGGCGGTCAGACTGCCGGCGTCCGAATCGTAGGTGGCGTCGGCGACCCGCGTCAGGCCGCTTTCCGGCAGCCAACCATAAAGTCGGCTGTCCGGCGTGGCGATGAGGTAGCCGCCGGTCGTGCCGTCGTCAAACGCCACCTCCCAAACGCCGGCCGGGCCAGGGTAGTCGGCCTTCGGAGCGGACAGATTGGACAAGTGTCCGGTGGGCAGGTCCATCAGGCTCA
>CAZRBP010000377.1:0-2298 GCA_964598305.1 uncultured Pseudomonadales bacterium
GAATCGCCGGAATGGTCGTCAGCCTTGCTACCAGGTTTCGTAGCGGCGCCGTGCGTGGGCCTGGCGCGCGGCGATGGCCTGTTTGCGGCCGTCGGGGCCGACACGCGGCGTGCCGGGCTCCAGTTGCTTCTCAAGCGCACTCAGCTTGACCCGTTCCGCCTGCAGATCCGGCGCAGCGAAGTCCTCGCCCCGGGGGCTCTGAATGCGGGCATAGAGCACGCCTTGCGTGAGCCCCGCGGTGTCGATCCAGTTGTGCACGCCGGGGTCGCGGGGCGAGACGACGAATTGGTAGCTGCCGTTCGACATGGGCAGCGCCTGGGCACCGTCATTGCACCATGAGAGGCTGGTCTGCCGGTTGATCCAGTCGGGGCTGGCCGCCCAGAAATTGGCCACCTGAAAGCCGCAGTAGGCGGCATCGACATCGGCGATGGTGACGATGAGTGCCTCGTCTTGGGCCAGACTGAAAAAGCCGGCGCTGAAAAACTGCGTCGGGATTCCCAACGATTCAGTGGCGCGAAAGTCGATGAAGTTGTTCTCGCCCACCAGTCGCAGGCGGGACGAAAAGTCGGGCCAGAACCGGCCTTGGCGCTCGAGGATCGCGGTGGCCTGCTCGATTGGCCCAATCAGGTCGCGCTCGCGCAGGGGGGGAGACATCTCGCCGTCGGTGCCGATGCGCTCGATTTCCACCGTTGCCGGATGTTCCGTCTGCCAGTTGGTGAAGCTGTCGCGGATGATCAGGGTCAGGAGCCGGTCGGTGGGGGCGAGTTCCATCCAGTTTTCGCCCATGGGTTCGGCGCTCAGGAAAATCTCGAATCGTCCCTCGTCGTCGGTGACAAGGTCATCGTCCTCAAAGGTGTTGATGGCGCCTTGGGGATCGGGGCCGTAGAACTGCTCGAGCAGGAAGTCCGAAGCGGTGCCAAGCTGTCCCCAGACCCGGTAAACGTAAGCGCCGTCCGGGTTGGTGACGGTGGCGGCGCGGTACAGGGTGTCGGGATTGTCGACGCCGATCTTGATGGTCGGCGACAGCAGCAGGCGAATGTGCGGATAGGACCCGTCGCCGCCACCCATCGCGCCGTTGACGTTGGAGGCGATGATGCTCTGCATCAGCCGTACCGCACCGGCGCGGTGGGCGTCGTCGATCTTGAAGGAGTCGCTGGCCAGAAAGTTGTTTTTCAGCCCGTCGATCGCCGTGTAGTAGTCTGACCAAGCCTTGAGCAGCGCGGCCGTGTCATCCGTGGGCGGCGTTTCCTGCAGTGTGCCGCCACAGCCGGCGCACGCCACCAGTATCGCGAGTGCGCTGGCCATGGCCCAGCGTCTGACTTTCGCCATGTGTGTTTCCCCGGCAAAGGCTCAATGGTAGCAACTCGGGAGGCTGCGCTGTTCGCCGGGTGTGCCGATTGGGTTGGCCACCGCCGCCGCGTGGTGCCGTCAATTCCCGATCCGATACCAATAGCGGTAGCGTTCGGCAAAGCCGAGCTTGCGGTACAGGGCTTGGGCCGGCGCATTGCCCTCGGTGACTTGCAGGTAAGCGGTCCGGGCGCCCCGTTCGCGTCCCCAAGCCAGCAGGCCGCGCACCAATTCCTCGCCGCAGCCTTGGCGCCGATGGGCCGGATCGGTGACGATGTCGAACAGCCCGACCAGGCCGCGCTCCACGACGCCGAGGCCGCAGGCGAGCACTTCATCGCCGTCGCGCAGCACCGCGTGGGCGCACTCGGTGCGGATGGCATTGAGAATGGCGCCGTGCAGGCGCATGAACTTTTCCGGCATGCCAGTTAGCGCCGCGTAGGCGTTCAGCCACTCCTTGAGCGTGAGCACTGACCAGCGCGGTGAGTCGGCCTCGGGCGCTACCGGCGCGCCCAGCACGAGGGTTGAATCGGCAAGCCGGTAGCCGCGGGCGTCCAAGCAACGGTCGAGTGCCGCCTGATCGGCGCCATCGGCACCGGCCGTGATGCGGAAGACGCTTTGCAGCCGCTCCCGTGCGTAGAGGTTCTCGCAGAAGCGCACCTTCTCCTCGATGGGCTGGCTGCCCGGATACAGCGGCGTCACCGAGTTGGCCCGCTTGGTGAACCCGCGGGCGAAGCGCAGCACCCACCCATCGAGCAGCAGCTGGTGCAGGGCGGGCCAAGCGTTCAGCGACGCCTCTTCAATGCGCCGATTCAACAGCGCATCGCGCTCAACCATCACCTGTGGCTCGGACTCGAATCATCGCCCGCCCACCATAGCAGGCGCGGCAGCCATTGGCTTCAACCCATTGAAAGACAATAATCTCAATCGATTCGGCAATCGGCTTGGCGCAAC
>CAZRBP010000378.1:0-2277 GCA_964598305.1 uncultured Pseudomonadales bacterium
TTGCTGGAGTTGCAGCGCGACCTCCAGAAGGGTGGGCACGACTTGGAGTTGATCACTGTTGATGAGCTCCACGAGATACGACGAGAATGGCTGAACGACCCCAACGAACCAGACTGGGAAGACCACCTGCCAGCAATCTATCGGCGGGTGTTCGACGAGGAACTGGACTGGATTCCAAATGATGTCGGAATCTTCACCAAGCCGAATGCGGACCTGCTCAGCGACTTAGCGGACAAGCACGGCATGCCCAGTGCACTCATACAAAAGCTCCTCAATCTTGAGGTGTCCATGGACGGACTTGCCAAGAGACGTGGCATGACCGATCGCATCCACGCCATCCTAAGTGAGGATTGGGAACCCTTGGAGACCATTCTGGCCGAGGGCGATCGGGTGCGCGATGGCGGCTATCAGGAAGAACTGGATGGCCTGCAAGCCGAATTGGCTGCCTTCAACGCCGCGACGGAGCCTTGAATTGAGAGGCACCGCCTACTACAACCAGAACGCTGACGCACTGATTGAAAAATACGATGCGTTGAACGCCGACGAGGTCCACCGCGCCTGGGCACCTAAACACCTTCGAGAGGAACCCGGTTTCGCGTGTGACATCGGCGCCGGCTCCGGGCGCGATGCCAACTGGCTGGCGGAGCAGGGTTGGGAGGTGGTTGCCGTCGAACCCAGTTCAATGCGCGACAAAGCCGCTGAAGAATCTCATCCGAGGGTGACTTGGCTCAATGACACCTTGCCCGGCCTCAAGTCCTTACGAGCCCTTGGGCGAAGATTCGACCTCATTTTGTTGAGCGCGGTTTGGATGCATGTCGCGCCAAAAGACAGGGAGCGGGCGTTCCGCATCCTATCTGAGTTGCTCAATCCGTCGGGCCTTATCGTGATCACGCTGCGCCACGGTCAAGACAAAGAGGAAAACCAGGCTCGAGGCTTCCACCCCGTAACCGCTGAGGAACTGATCGGCTACGCCAATCAGCGGGCCGTCGCGTTCAAGGGCCGCTCCGAAGACGACGACCTCGCGCGCAGCCACGTGCGTTGGGAAACGCTGGTTTTCGAAATGCCGGATGATGGCACCGGCAGCCTGCCGCTGCTGCGGCATGTCATCATCAACGACAACAAGTCGTCAACCTATAAGTTGGGCCTGTTGCGGGTGCTGGTAAGAATC
This sequence comes from uncultured Pseudomonadales bacterium, assembly GCA_964598305.1. GTDB lineage: Bacteria > Pseudomonadota > Gammaproteobacteria > Pseudomonadales > Azotimanducaceae > Azophilus. The sequence goes on from CAZRBP010000378.1 coordinate 1,169, forward strand.
GCCGAGAGCGCCCCGGGAATCGTCATCAAGCGGACCGACGACTATGTGGACATCCCTTTCGGCGTGGTGGGCCTGTATTGGATTCAACAGTATCGGCGCTTGGTGATTCGAGGCATTCCCCAACTGCCCGGCAACAAGAAAAGTTACGGTTGGGCGAAAAACGCCTTCCATCAGTTGGCCCAAAAGTTCTCCGCTTCTGATCTTCGGCTTGGCGCCCAATTCGACGCCGATCGTGGAGCCATCGTGACCCGCGCCATTGGCGACGCCTGCCTGAACATCAAGCAAATGCCCGCACGGTACATCACCTATCCCGGCTCGCCGGATAAGCCGGTATTCAAGGTAATCGAAGGAAAGAAGGCGCAAAAGCCCTTAAAGCACATCGTCCTGTCCAAGGCATATCTGGCGAAGTTCGGCCTCTTGCGAATTCAGAGCCAACTCTGGCAGACGCTTGGCCAATACGCTTGTTGGTTGGATCCAGTGATCGTGAAGGAGTGGTCCCAGTTAATGACCGGTTGGGGCGTAGCGGACTCAAAAGGCCACGAAAGCCTTGGGTTCGACCGGCAACAGCAGCGTCGCGACACCAGATTGGCTTTCGAGCGAGCGACGACGCTAAGAGACGAAGGATTCGATCTGACCTGCGTTTGGTCGGATTCCCAGATAAGGTCATCCTTTCAAATCGATCACTGCTTCCCTTGGTCAAGGTGGTACAACAACGACCTCTGGAATCTGCTGCCGACCAAGGTGGCAATCAACCGCAGCAAACTCGACAAACTGCCCTCCTCATTGGCCATGTCCGAAGCTCGCGAGAACATCATCAATTGGTGGGAGAGTGCTTGGGAACAGTCACCTCATCGCGACCAGTTCTTCATGGAGGCGGAATACTCCCTGCCAGGGCTTTCCGGCAACCCCCCTCTCCTAAAGGACGTGTACCAAGCGACGATGCACCAAAGGGCGCGGCTCAAGCAGGACCAACAGCTAGTGGAATGGTCTGTATCAGGACGCGGCTAGTTGCTTGCCCGCACTAACCGTTGAACCGCCCTCCAGCTACCAGCCCCGATGCCCCGGCGGCGGCGGATCCTCCGGCGGCCCAGCGAAGCATTGGGCAATGG
>CAZRBP010000379.1:0-2249 GCA_964598305.1 uncultured Pseudomonadales bacterium
CCGTCCCGAGCTATTGCTTGCAGCGGAGGCCCCCGTGGGGCCGGAAAACGATGAGGTCATCATTGAAGCCTGCCACTGGGCAGACCAGCTGATCTGCGCCTGGGGCAACCACGGCGGGTTCGATGGCCGGGGCGCCGCCGTCGAGGCGCTCATGCGCCGCACCGCCCGTCCACTCTTTCACTTCGGCCTTACCCAACAGGGCCACCCCAAGCACCCGCTGTACCTGCCGTATTCGCTCGCCCCTGCCCTGTGGCCACCGAGCGCTTAACCGGCCCAGGGACGGCCCACGACCGATGCAAGGTTCGGCCTATGGGCGCATAATCCGGTACGCAACAGTGACTCCGGCATCCGGACATGGCCCCTCCCGACAAGCGCAAGCTGCCCATAGGCATCCAGACCTTCCGCACCATCCGCGAGGAGGGCTTTTACTACGTTGATAAGACGGCGCATCTTCAGCGGCTGATCGAAGAGGGCCGACACTACTTCCTATCTCGCCCCCGTCGCTTCGGCAAGAGCCTGCTGGTCGATACGCTCAAGGAACTCTTCGAAGGCAACGAAGCCCTGTTTCGCGGCCTTGCGGTCCACAACCATTGGGACTGGTCCGAGCGCCATCCCGTGGTGCGGCTGGACTTCAGCAAGGGCAGTTTCATGGCACCCGGCAACCTGCACGCCAACCTGATGGCGCAATTGGATGCCATCGGGCGCCGGACGGGCGTGGCTTCACGCTACGAGACGGCCCCGGAACGCTTCGCCGATCTATTGGAGTCCCTCCACGAGCGGACTGGAAAGCGCGTCGCCGTTCTGGTGGATGAGTACGACAAGCCCGTGCTGGATGTTTTGGACAACCGAGAAACCGCCATCGCCAATCGCGACTATCTGCGCGGCTTCTACGGAACGATCAAGTTCGCCGACTCCCAAATCGAATTCACTCTGCTCACCGGCGTGAGCAAGTTCACCAAGGTCAGCCTGTTCTCCGACCTCAACAACCTCATCGACATTAGCTTGGATCCAGACTACGGCACCCTGTGCGGCTATACGGAACACGACCTTGATACGGTGTTTGCGCCCGAACTACCCGGCTTCGACCGGGATGCCGTCCGCGAGTGGTACAACGGTTACAGCTGGCTAGGCGACGAGCGAGTTTATAACCCGTTTGACGTCCTGTTGCTGTTGCGCAGCCACCGATTCGCCGCCCACTGGTTCGAGACGGGTTCGCCCAAATTCCTCATCGACACGCTCACCGCACGGGGTGTCAGCGCCGTGGACCTCGACGGCATGGTCGCCAGCGACGAACAGCTATCCGCCGTTGATGTGGAGCGCATCGGCACCGAGGCGTTGCTTTTCCTAAGCGGCTACCTGACCATCAAGTCGGTTGAACAGCTGGGCGAGAAGATCTTCTATCGGCTCGGTTACCCCAACCGCGAAGTGCGCCAGAGCCTATACGAGCGCCTTGGCGGCCGAGAAGCAGTTGCATAAAGGGCACGGGGCGCCGCTGACGCCAAACTTCCAGCCATGAGGTCGGCGCTTTCGGAGTTCAGTCCAGATGGCGCGTTCGCTTCAGTTCCGCCACCATGGCCTCGGCGGCTTGGCGCCTGCGGGTTTCTTTGTCTCGCTCAGCCTCTGCCAGGCGTTGCGCTTCCTCCGCCCTAATCCGAGCGTTGAAGTCCTCCTCGTGGGTCAGCAGGTAGGCATCCTGTGCCAGATCGAATAAGCGTAGCTGGTCGCCCTCAAGCCGGAGGTCCAAGCCCAGCACGTCTGAATGGTGGCAAAGTCCGCCGTCCCTAGCCTCCAAGTCCAGCCGCTCGTATCTGCCGTTCGTCCCCAAGCGGTGGCCCTTCAGAATCGGATCCAAGTAGTCGCCGGTCGGGTCGAACTGCCAATACTCCGACACCCCCAGCGCTTCGTACACGGCCTTCTTGCCGAACTCATCCTCGTTCCGCGTGGATTTTGAGGTGACCTCCAGCACGAAGGCGGGTGCCAAACCCTCCTCCCACAGCTTCCAAGTATCCCGCAGCGGCTTCTTGGGTGCGCCGAAGACGACGAACACATTGGGAGAAACGACGGCGCTCGGGTCGCTCTCGCGGTAGTACATGAGCATATCGCTGCCGACGTAGGCGTCGGGCCGGTGAATGAAAAAGTTGTATAGCGGCGTAGTCGCATCGACCGTGGCGTGCCAATGTGTTCCGGTTTCCGCCATCGGCTTGCCGTCCGACTCCGGGTAGTGAACGAGCTCCGAGCCGCCTCGGGGC
>CAZRBP010000380.1:0-2243 GCA_964598305.1 uncultured Pseudomonadales bacterium
TCGACTGCCACAAGCGGCGCATGTCGGGGTCCATGAAGGTGCTGTGGACTGGGGCAGGGTTTGGGTGCGGCGCTGCCATTGCGGGCTCAAGTTGTTTCTGAATAGGGTTGGATGACCGTCCTAGTCTTCATGGTTGCGATCAGTTGAGGATCTTTGGCATGTAAAATACCACTTCGGCATTGACAACGCAGGAAGGTTTTGTTGTGCCGAAGGTTCTCAGGGAGTGGTTCAACCTGACTCCCGGATGTGAAGTTGAAATCGAAGCTGCCGCCAACGGGATCACGCTTCGTCGGGTCGATGAACGGCCGCAAGGCGGGCGTTCTCGTCCATTATGCTTGTGCGCCCTGCGGATCGACCGGACTTTGGAGGACTTGGCTTTTGAAAGCACTGCCATTGAACACCGAACGCATGCTGGCCCATAGCGATGCGGGCATCGGCTGGATGGTTTTCAACCACCCGGCCCGCCACAACGCGCTGTCGCTGGAGATGTGGCAGGGCATCGCCGACATCCTCGGGGCCTTCGCCGAAGACGATGAGGTGCGGGTGGTCATCATGCGCGGCGCCGGCGGCAAGGCATTCGTGTCGGGTGCGGACATCTCCGAGTTCGACGGCCAGCGGGCCAACTCGGCCCAGAAGGACGCCTACGATCGGGTGGCGGGCCGCGCCAATCACGCCCTCGCCACTTTCCCCAAACCCCTGATTGGGCTTGTTGAGGGTTACTGCATTGGCGGCGGCCTGGCGACCGCCTTGGCGGCCGATGTGCGCTTCGCCACCCCGGACTCGAAGTTCGGCATCCCCGCCGCCCGCTTGGGTTTGGGCTACGCCTATGACGGCCTCGCCAAGCTCGCCCGCGTGGTGGGTCCGTCCCAGGCACGCGACATTCTGCTCTCCGCCCGCTTCATGCCCGCCAGCGAAGCCGCGGCCATGGGCTTGGTCAACTTCATCCACGACCGCGACGACATTGAGGCGGAAGTCTTAGCCTACGCCCGCCGCGTCGCCGGCAACGCGCCGCTCACCGTCATGGCCGCCAAGGCGGCCCTCGATGCTTGGGAGCGCGGCGGCAGGCCTGACGAGGTGGCGGCGGCCAACGCCTTGGTGGATGCCTGCTTCGACAGCGAGGACTACAAGGAGGGGCGGCGGGCGTTTGCGGAGAAGCGCCGTCCGGCGTTTCGGGGTGTGTGAGCGTATGAGGGCGATAGTAGGTCGGGGCGAGCGTGGCCAAGCGCATCAGCTTGTTGGCCATTTCAGTGCGTTTGGAAGTTGGTGGAACCCATGGGACTAGATCTGCTGCCTGATGTCCTTCGCCGAAACTATGAAGTTCACGAGTGGAAACACGCTTGCGCGATCTTGCACGAGGACTTCCCGAACGAATGGAAGGACATCGTCGCGCTGTTGGTTCAGTTTGAACTCCGCCGCAGTTGGATTACTGCGCGCGGCGGTCGGAAGTCCAAGGTTGCCAGCAGCATCGACGAGTATCTCTATGGCCTGGGCTGGGAGGAGAAGGCGTTTTCGACGCAAATGGTGGTCGATGGAAATCCCGTCGATGCGCCCACCCATAAGGTGGATTGCTTCCGCAACAAGGTTGCGCTTGAAATCGAGTGGAACAACAAAGACCCCTTCTACGACCGGGACTTGAACAACTTTCGGCTGCTCTTTGACCTGCGGGCGATTAGCGTCGGCGTCATCATTACGCGTTGCGACGAGTTACAGGACATATTCGATGATCTAGGTCGAGGCAAGTCATACGGCTCCTCCACCACGCATATGAGCAAATTGCTGCCGCGAATTGATGGCGGCAGTGGGGGTGGGTGCCCTATACTCGTGTTTGGCATTTCCAAGAAGCTATACAGGGAGCACAAATGACCGCTCCGGTCGATGACCTGCTTCGCTGCACGGCGGGACAAAAGTTCTCCACGGTGCTAGCCGACCCGCCTTGGCGCTTCCACAACAAGACCGGCAAGATGGCTCCGGAGCACAAGCGCCTGTCCCGCTATACGACGCTTTCATTTGAGGAGATTGGCGCTTTGCCGGTCGAATCCCTAGTGACTGATACGGCCCACCTGTACCTCTGGGTCCCCAATGCCCTGCTGGCCTATGGCCTTGATACCTTGCGCCAATGGGGGTTTGAGTACAAAACCAACCTCATCTGGTACAAGGTGCGCAAGGATGGCGGACCTGACCGGCGCGGAGTTGGCTTCTACTTCCGCAATGTCACGGAGGTCATCCTGTTTGGTGTGCGCGGC
>CAZRBP010000381.1:0-2238 GCA_964598305.1 uncultured Pseudomonadales bacterium
TCGAGGGGTGCGTCGCAGGCGAGGCAGCGGTAGGGGGCCGGGGCTTGGGGATAGGAGGCTTGGCAGGCGGAGCAGTGGAAGGTAAGGGGCATGGGTGAATTGGGGCTTGGCAGTGTGTGCTGCCGCGACTATCGGTTCTAAGCGGCTAGGATTACTTTAAAATTTACGCCTTTTCACAATAATATACCACGTGATGTTTTAGTGAAATTCTTACTTGGAGGACATACCAATGGCCGCCGACGCGCAAGACCTTGAGCCCACTTGGGCCCACCGCACCGACGATGTTGACACCAAGATGGAGATTCTGCGGCGGGCACTGCGCACGGGGAACCACGAGCTGGCCCTGGGCGTGGCCGACTCCATCAAGGACACCATTGCCAACGAGCGCATGCTGCACGCAGACCCGGGGCCTGTTGATCTGCCTGCCAGTGGGTGGCACCTGACTGAGCAATTGCCCCAGCCCTGGTCCCGATGGGCCGACGGTTGGGAGCTGTGCCAGACCGTGCGGCTCAGCGAGCCCATCGGCCAAGCGCGGCAGTCCGAGCCGCTGGACCTCCTCGTGGCGATGCCCGCGGAAAGGGTGACCGCGCCGGAACGCGAGCTGCGCGTCGCCCGGCTCGACGGCGGCCGGCTGTGCGAGGTTTGCAGCCAAGTCTATGGCGCGGTCCGTCGCGGTCCATACTGGCTCGCCCACTTGGTCTTTGAGGCCGACGTCCCCGCTGCCGGCCAGGCCGTGTTTCTCATTTTCTGCGGCAACCCCGCCGCGGAGCTGCCCGACTACCCGAGCCGCCTGAGCATCCGGGGAGAGGGTGTCGGTGTGGAGATCGAGACTCCCCACTACGTGGCCGCTCTCTCCCAGCAGATGGGCCAACTGGAGTCTCTGACACCCAAGTGGCACCTAGGCGGACTGCGGTTGTCCACGCACGGGAACGGCCACGGCGAGCCACCCAATATCGACTGGGCCCACGACTACACCACGGCCGGTGCCTTTCAGAAAATGCGGGTGACAAACTGGGCCGAGTGTCCCCACTACGAAGTGGTGCGCGGTCCCTTGTGCGCCCGTGTGCGGCGTTTTGGCTTCCCGCACAGCCCAGTACACCCGCTGTTCACGCCCAGCCGCTTTTTCATGGACCTGACCTATACCTTCTACGCCGGAGTCCCCTATTTCCTGAAGGATGGCCGGATGGAGGCGACACGCGACTTCTGCGCGCATGTGGCCCGCGATGACGAGTGGTACTTCGGCGGCCGGCCTTTCGACGCGTCCCTGTGGATGGACGAAGCCGGTCGCGTCCACGAGGGGCCGGTGCCGCCGGAGCAGATCGACCACGTCTGGGGCGTGGGCTTCTACCATCGTCAGAGTCGGGACAGCCTATTTGCCATCTATCTGGACCATCGCCTTGAAGGATCGCCCACTACCGGCCCGGAGGCAACGTCAAAAGCCAAGCTCTATCAGCACCTCGACATCACCCTCGACCATGCCAAGCCAGGCCAGCCGCCGCACGCGTCGGTCTGGTGCCGGCCCATGTTGCGCGACAGCGCTTGGCTCCAGACCGGCTTGGCGCTCGTGCAGCGCAACGCCTACCTGCTGGCACCGTACCCCGAGCAGGGAGGTGCAGCGGGGTTGGAAGCGCTGCGCGAGCGACTGTTGTCTCCGCTGATTGTCGCGGTGGACGCGCCCGGACCTGCGGACTGGACCGACGAGGCATCGGAAGGGGGCCAACCCCTAGCTCGTATCGGCGAGCGCCCCGCTGACTGGCCGCGGAAGCGCGCCCTCTGGGAGGCCATGCGGGAGGTGCGCGAAGACCAGTTCAACACCGTGGACGCCAGCTTGGTGGACATGGGCTACATCTACGATGTGCGCACGCACGGCGATGACGTTCGCGTGGTGATGACGATGCCGCACCGGGGGCGACCGAAGTACAACTTCCTTGCCCAACCACTGCGGGCGCGGCTGGAACAGGTACCGGGCGTCCGTTCTGTCGTTGTTGAATTGACTTGGGAGCCGGCTTGGACGCCGAATCGCCTCACGGACGTCGGCCGCCGGCTGATGGGACTGGCCGAAAAGTAAGAAAGGGGTGGGTCGAAAACCCTAGACGCGATAGGCAAAGAGCTTGGCGCCGAGCATGCGCACCCGGATGCCGACGGCCTCGCCGGCCGCGGAGATGTCGGAGCGGCCTTGCCAGGTTACCACCCGGTCTTCGCAATCGCCCGTTAGGCGGTCGCACTCGTCAAAGGTGA
>CAZRBP010000382.1:0-2225 GCA_964598305.1 uncultured Pseudomonadales bacterium
CGGATGTCCTCCGCTTGGTTCCACACCGGTCCGGTGGGCACCTCGCCGTGGGCTAGGATCTTCGGTTCGCTGCCCTCGCCATCCCATTCGATGAGGCGCGGCTGGCCGACCTGCAGATGGTCCGCGTCCTCGGGGGCTATGATCCAAGGCTCTTCGCCATGGTAGCTCAGGGTGGGCGCGAGCAGCGGTGGATTGTCTGGAGCGCCAAAGGCGCCGCGGCGGTCCAACTCCAAGCGTAGCAGCTTGCGGTAGCGGCGCATGCGCGGAACAGCGTCCGGAACCACCGCGTTCTGGATCTTTAGTATCAGGATGAAGTGGGTGGCCTGCACCAGCTGGCGGGCGCCCGTCTTGAGGGGCACCGCCCAGATCAGGTCGGCGAAGCGCTTGCCTTTGTCGGACACCCAGTCCTCGGGCACTAGCGTCATTTCCTCAAAATCGAGTTGCCGGTGCCAGTGCTCGCCGTAGTGGCGAACCAGCTTGGCGATGGCGTGCTTGACGTCATCTGGAAAGGCGTAAAAGGGTGTGTAGGTGTACTCCACGTTGGCGTTCTCCTGCTCGGGTGTTGATTGGGTTTTCAAACCCGAAAACCGTAGCGAGGTTGCCGCCGCGAAATCTATGGGCGATGTCCTACACGCTTGTGAGAAATGGCTGAACTTTCAGCCGTGGAGAAGGAGCCGGCCGACCTGTTGGGGCCGGATTCGATCAAAGGCCTGCGTTAGGTCAGCATCCCGTCGGGCACCTTGGGTTTGAGCTCGGGCAGGAAGGTGGGCGAGCCGCCGTCCGCCGAGCACGCCGACAACGTGGTTTGGCGGAACGGATTTTCGATCTCGTCGTTGGGGGGAATGAGCTTGCCGTGCTCCAAGCCGCCGAAGCAGATGTTGCCACGGCTGGGATCGGCGCGGGTGAGTGAGTCGTCAGTGGGCTCAGCGGCGAAGGCACCCGCGCTGAGCGCCCAAGCAAGCACAGCAGGAAGGATGAGCCGTGAACGGATGATCGATGGCTTCAATCAAGTGCTCAGTCATGAAGATGATGAGCACTGTATGAAAGGAAAGTTACAGTTTGATGACGGCTATTCGAGTAGGTTCTCTCCTCCATCGTCCAGATGGCCGAAGGTGCGGGGCGCTCAGTTCAAAGCACTTCCTCGGCCATGAAGCGCAGGGTTTCGGGATCGGAGGAGCCGACCGTCAGCATGGTCACCGGGCTGTCCCGCCAAGCCGCAAGGCGTTCGCGGATGCGCGCCTTGGGGCCGATCAGCGCGATTTCGTCGCAAAGCTGGTCCGGCACCGCGGCGATGGCCTGGTCGCGCTTGCCGGACAGAAACAGGTCCTGAATCCGCTCGGCTTCCGCCCCGAAGCCGAGCCGGCTGACGTGGTCCTTGTGGACGTTGAAGTTCTTGGCGCCCATGCCGCCGACGTAGAAGCCCACATCCCGCTTCACCGCCGCCATCGCCCGGTCGAGGTCGTCATCGACGATGACCGGCACCACGGCGGCGATCTCGAAGCCCTGGGCGCGACGGGCCATGGCGTCCTTGTACACGTCCATCATGCGGTAGGGCGACAGGAACATGGGTATCCAGCCGTCGCAGTGCTCCACGCCGAGCCGCACGTTTTTCGGCCCTTCGGCACCAAGGTAGAGGGGGATGTGCTCGCGCACCGGATGCAGGATCAGCTTCAACGGCTTGCCGAGCCCGGTGCCGCCGGGCAGCGGCAGTTGGTAGTGCTCGCCGTCGAAGGCCACCGCTTCCTTGCGGGCGACGATCTTGCGGAATATCTCGATCCATTCCCGGGTGCGGGCCAAGGGCTTGGGATAGGGCTGGCCGTACCAGCCTTCCACCACTTGCGGGCCGGAGACGCCGATGCCGAGTATCAGGCGGCCTTGGGACAGGTAGTCCAAGGCCACCGCATGCATGGCGGCGCTGGCCGGGGTGCGGGCGGAAATCTGCATGATCGAGGTGCCGAGGTTGATGCGCTCGGTCTGGGCGCCGATCCAAGCGAGCGGCGTAAAGCAATCCGCGCCATAGATTTCCGGGCACCAGATGGTGTCGTAGCCGAGGGATTCGGCCTCCTTGGCCGCCGCCAAGATGTTTGCGCCGCCGGGTGGGCCGAGGGGGCCAATGCCAATTCCAAGCTTCATTAAAACGTCCTTTGCCTGTTGAGCTAGAGGCGAGTTTACCCCGCCCTCGAATTGGGGGTAAGGACCTTGCCCGAATGAACAGGAGTTTCGCG
>CAZRBP010000383.1:0-2217 GCA_964598305.1 uncultured Pseudomonadales bacterium
GCGCGGATGGAGACGCCCCTGCACTACCTGGACTTCGAGACCTTCGCCCCGGCCATCCCGCGCTTCGCAGGCACCCGGACGTATGATGCGATTCCCTTTCTGTTCTCCGTTCACGTTGAACGCGACGGACAACCGACGGAGCACATCGACTACTTGCACCAAACCAGCGACGACCCTCGGCCACAGATCGCGGAGCGGCTGATCGACGCCTTGGGGCGGGAAGGCAGCATCTGCACCTATTCCCACTATGAGCGCCGGGTGCTGCAAGACCTGATTGACGCACTGCCGGAACACGAAGCGGCGCTCACCGAAATCAAAGAACGTCTATTCGACCTGCTCCCCGTCGTGCGCAGCAGCTACTACCATCCCGAGTTTCGCGGCTCGTTCTCGATCAAGCGCGTACTCCCGGCGATGGTGCCCGGCGCGGGTTACGAGGATCTCGCCATCGCCAATGGACAGACCGCAGCCGCCCACTACGCGCTGGCGCTGAAGAGCACCAAGGCGGCGGAACGCGAGCAAACCTTTGAAGCGCTGCGCGCCTACTGCAAGCAGGATACCCTAGCGATGGTTGAGCTTCGCAGAGCACTTGCAGCGCTTGAACAAACCGGTCCTCCGACACCACCGGGCCAGTAGCTGCTTGCTCCCATCGCCGTGTTGCCCGCGAAGCCTGCGGACATCGGCCCGGCCGATTGCGAGACATCACCCGCTCCGCGCTGCGCCAGGGCGCAGGGGCCTAAACGGCCCCGCAGGCCGGACTTGGAAAGCCCAACGCAATCAGGGGCTTGGATCTCGGGGAGCCCGAACCCAAAGCCAGCCGCAAAAGGCGTCATCGCCTACAGACGCACGCCGGGCCGCCCGCCATCATGGGGACCATGGACCACGACGCCCTCAGCAAGTCCCTGTTCGCCCTGCCGCCAGTGGAGGCGGACCTGCTGCGCATCGTCGCCCGCGGCTGGGTCCAGCTTCTGGACTTAAGCACGCTGGAGCGGGTCAGCGCCGAGCACCCGTCCGCGGACCGGACCCAGCGGGTCGGCGACCTCGCCTGGCGGGTACGGTTCCGGGAGGGCCGGCTCCTCGACCGGACGCGGCCCTGGCTGCTGGTGCCGACGGAGCTGCAGTCCACGCGGGACCCGGACATGGCGGGGCGGCAGCTGGACTACTTGGGCCGCCACCTGCGGGCGCAGTTGCGGGAGGGGGCGCTGCGGCGTGAGGGGGACGAGCCGCGGGTGCTGCCGGTGGTGGTGTACGACGGCGAGCGGCGTTGGCGGCGGGGCGTGTACCCATCGACGGCGCCGGATCTGCCGGCGCCCGGCGGCTACTTGGTGCTTGACGCGGGCGCGGGGGAGTTGGAGGATTGGCCTCGTGGCAACCGGGTGTCGTCCTGGGTGCGGCTGCTGCGCTCGGAAGGGCCGGATGAGCTGCTGGGGCGCCTTGTTGAGGGCCTGTGGGAGTTCCCGCAAGCGGAGGACGAGGGCTTCCGGGAGGCGCTGCACGCATGGGCGCTGGCGCTGTGGGAGCGGAAGATGCCCGACGCGGGGGCGCTGCCGCCGCAGTCGGATTTGGAGAAGAGTCAGGGAGTACAGGAAATGACGACGTTGCTTGAGGCGAACCTCGACAAGTGGAGGGCGGGGGTGCTCCAGCAGGGCATCGCCCAAGGCATGGAACGGGGCGTCGCCCGAGGCAGGGAGCAGGGCGAAGCGCGGGCGCGGGCGGACCAACGGGCGCAGCTACGGCGGATGGCGGGCCGCAAGTTCGGCGGCGGGGCGGCGGAGCGGCTGTCGGCGCTGATCGAGGGCGAGTCGGACCCGGAGCGCCTGGCCGAGGTGGGCGACTGGATCATCGACTGCGGCACCGAGGCCGAGTTCATGGCCCGCGCCGGACGCCGCGGCTAGCGCTCCCAATTGCGCCGGGGCAGGACCGGGACCACGCCCTCGGCCGCCCAAGCCCGCACTAGTGAGCTGGAGCGGCAACTCCAATCTAACGGCTGAACCGGCTGCAGCACCCTCTCGGCCGCCCTGGCCCGGGGCCGCCCCGTCCTCAACGGGGTCCAATGGTTCGTGCGAGCCAACACCTTGCCCGCACGCAGCATGGCACCATCCATCAATTGTTAAGTGAACGTGAAAGATGTATTTTTAGGTCTTTCCTGTTGAGTTGGATGTTCCGTGCGAAGCCTTCAGGCCATCAAGTCGCTCACTGAGTGGGAACGGCAAGGGCGCG
>CAZRBP010000384.1:0-2212 GCA_964598305.1 uncultured Pseudomonadales bacterium
CAGCGAGATGGCCGAACGGGCGCGGCGCTTCGCCGCCGCCTTGGGCAACCGCCATACGCAACCGGTCGAGTTGATCGACGAACGCCTGACCACCGTCGAGGCAAAGCGCCTGCGGCCGGACGGCGACGACCACTCGGTCGCCGCCGCCCTGATCGCGGAGACCTGGTTGAACCGCTGACTCACGACAGATACGCAGTGCAACTAGGGGCCATTGGCTATCTAAATGACAAACGGGGAAGCTGCTGGGCCGGTAAATCCCCCCGTTACTGGCAATGTGCTAAATTCCCTTTGCCTCGGTGTCTTCCATAGAGCGCCCTGCCGTGACGACGGACGAAATCAAGGAGTGATTCCATGACGGCCCAACCACATGTCCCTACACTCTCGATTGAGGGATTTCGGGGCATTCAATCGCTGGCCCTGCCTAACCTGGGCCGGGTTACTCTATTGGCAGGGGCCAATGGCGTTGGTAAGACCACCGTGCTTGACGCGGTTCGCTTCTATGCGGCGAGAGGCGATAGCAGGGTTCTGGTAGATCTGCTTGATACACGCGAGGAGTTTGTGGCGGGCATTGACGAAGACGGTGACCGGGTGATGTACCCAGACTTTGGGTCCCTTTTCCACAAAACCAACGGAAATCACGAACCCGAACCAATTCGAATACGAGCTGAATCCGGAAAGTTCAACCTGACAGTCCGTCTAGTCGAGCCAGACGAGGAGACCAAGATTCCCGATCTTGCCTTTTGGGAGGACGATGAGCCCAAGGTGCTCAAGGTCTTCATCGGAAAACGCAGCCGAACTGTGCGCGCAGGCCCAACGTTCTACTACGACCGCACCGGCAGGCGCTTGCCCATCCGCGGCGTGCGGCAGCTTAGGCAATCTGCCCCTCCTGCCGAACCTTGGCCGACACCTATCGAGTACGAATCACTAGGTCCGGGACTGATGGACAACGACGAACTCGCTCGCCTTTGGGATGCGGTGACGCTCACGGATGGCGAGGATCTGGCCACCGAAGCGCTTCGCTTGGTCATCGGTGAGGACATGGTGCGACTGAATGTCATTGGTGATGCGGCGAGGCAGTATGGTTATCGGGAGCGTCGAGCGGTCGTCAAGCTGAGGTCGCATTCGGCCCCCGTCCCTCTCAAACGCCTCGGTGACGGTGCCAATCGACTGTTGGCGATCGCTCTAGCGCTGGCCAACTCGCGAGACGGCATTCTACTCATCGACGAGGTTGAGAACGGCATTCACTACTCGCTGCAAACGAAGCTGTGGCGGATGATGTTTCGCGCTGCCCAAGCGGCCAACGTTCAAGTCATTGCCGCAACCCACAGCTGGGACTGCATTGCGGGATTTGCTGCGGCCGCCGTCGAGTCCGACTCTGAGGGAGCCCTTTTCCGCCTTGAGCGATTTGGTAGGGAACTTCACGGAGTGCTCTACTCCGAAGAGAAACTTGAGGTCGCTGCCCGCCAAAGGACAGAGGTTCGTTAAATCTGTGGACTCTCCGCCGCCTAAGCTTCTAGTCGTCGAAGGCTACGACGAAGTGCATGTGATCCAGAAGCTGTTAGATCGTCATGGTCTTGGACCGCTTGGGTTCGAGATTGAACCCAAAGGCGGATTCCCCGAACTGCGTGACTCGATATACAACGAGGTCAATGCATCGGGGCGTAAGACGCTTGGCATCGTGGCCGATGCTAATGACGAGCCAAGTCAGCGTTGGCAGTCGATATCGGACCAGCTCAGAGAAGCCTCTTGCGCGGTACCTGCCAGCGTATCTGAAGGTGGAGCGATCTTTTCAGGCCCGCGTGACATCCAGATTGGCGTTTGGCTGATGCCGGACAATGAGCGTTCGGGCGAGCTCGAGGACTTTGTCGCCGACCTGATCCCAACGGACGATCCAATTTGGCCCCGAGCGAAGCGCTACATCGACGATGTTCCAGACGACTTGCGACGCTTTCGTCCGCAAAAGCTGACGAGAGCCTACGTTCATGCTTGGCTCGCCACACGGAAAGCGCCCCGTCCGATGGGGCTTGCGATCAAGGCTGGTGACCTACGCCATGATGCCGAAATCGCATCCCAGTTTGTGCAGTGGTTGCAGAAACTATTCGGCCCCGTACCAAAACCTTAATCGCACGGCGAGGCCCACTAAAAGCCTGCTCCGTCCCGGGCGCTGCGGGCCGCCGCCTCGCGGCTGATCAGGCCGGCGTCCACCAGTTGG
>CAZRBP010000385.1:0-2202 GCA_964598305.1 uncultured Pseudomonadales bacterium
TAGGCGCCAAAGGTAATGGCGGCCAGCGCGGTGGGGGCGGCAAAGCCGATGGTCGCCGAAATCCAGCCGGACACGAAGCCAACCGCCGGATGGTAGATCTCGCTCAAGAAGTGGTACTCGCCCCCGGAGCGGGGCAACGCGGCACCGAGTTCGGCGTAGCAGAGCGCCCCGCACAGGGCGGCAAGGCCGCCCACGGCCCAGAGCATCAGCAGCACGAAGCCGGATTGAATGTCGAGCAGCTGGAACCCGAGACTGGTGAACACCCCGGTGCCGATCATGTTGGCCACCACCACGGCGGCAGCGGTGGCGGCGCTGAACTTTGCTTGAGTCACGGGAGGTGGTTCAGCCTTCGGCATTGGGGCAGAACTTCTGCCTGGAATCAACCGCGCACGAGGCTGACTGATGCAGCATCGAGCGCTCGCGTCCAATCAGCGCGGTCGCTTGTACATCTTGCTGCGGTGACCGACCGCATAGACAGTGACCGCCTCTTGGAGATCATTGACTTCGTAGAGCACGCGGTAGTTGCCAACCCGCACACAATACGATCTCACACTACCCGTAAGCTTCTTGCACCGCCGAGGCCTTGGATTGGCTCCAAGCGACTCAATCGCTGCAAGAAGACGCGCTCCCTCACGAGAAGGCAGCTCATCAAGATCTTTTGCGCAGGAGCGGGTCAAGTCGATTCGGTAGCTCGCCATTTGGCTTCCAAGCGCCGCTTAACCGCAGAGAAAGGCTCGGTTGGCTCATCCCGTCGTTCGGCAATCACGGCCAAGTCGTCGAGATCTTCCATCAGGCGTTCGTAGTCTGCTATGGGCAGAAGAACAGCCGACTTGCGGCCATGATCGTCAACAACGAATTGTCTCGTCCCTTCAGCCATGTTGGGTTGCCCTCCTAGTGCGCTGCCGGTTATCGCTAGCTTAACCCGCATTCCCTGCTATCTCTACGTTGGCGATCATCATCAATTGGAGCTGCCACCGCTAAGGGTATTTTCATCTGTTATTGACTTTACTCATGAGTGATTTAAAGTGGGCTTGATTTCACCAAGCCTCCTCAGAGCTCAGCGATACCCGTGCTCATGCCCGCCAAGCCGAACATCCCACGCTATCTGGCCGACCCGATCAAGGATGACCTTGAGCGCAAGATGGTGTTTGTCGGTGGTCCCCGCCAAGTGGGCAAAACGACTTTGGCTTTGGGTCTGCTGCACACGGAAGGGCCGAGACACCCCGGCTACTTGAACTGGGATGATCCGCAGGTGCGGCCGCGCCTAATGCGGGGGGATTTGCCGGGCGGCGAGCCGCTTCTGGTTCTGGACGAAGTTCACAAGTTCCCCCGGTGGCGCAATTTGGTCAAGGGGCTCTACGACACCCAAGGCGACCGGGTCTCGATCTTGGTCACCGGCTCCGCCCGCCTGGATCACTACCGCAAGGGTGGCGACTCGTTGCAGGGGCGCTACCACCACTATCGGCTGCATCCCCTTTCCCTCGCTGAGCTGAGCGCCGACCCATCATCCGGCGATCTGGAAGCGCTGCTGCGCTTCGGCGGATTCCCGGAACCACTGCTGGGCGCCGATGAGCGCTCCTGGCGGCGCTGGCAGCGGGAGCGGCTCTCACGGGTGGTGTACGAAGATCTGCGCGATCTCGAAAACGTCCGCGAGGTGGCCTTGGTCGAACTGTTGGTGGAGGCGCTGCCGGATCGGGTCGGATCGCCCCTGTCGGTGCGCAGCCTCAGCGAGGACTTGCAAGTCGCGCACGCCACGGTGGAGCGCTGGCTGGGGATCCTTGAAAACCTCTATGTTTGCTTCCGCATCCCGCCGTTCGGCGCGCCTCGAATACGCGCCGTGAAGAAGGAGAACAAGCTCTACCTTTGGGACTGGTCCCAAGCGCCAAGCGGCGGGGCACGCTTCGAAAACCTAGTGGCCTGCCAACTGTTGAAGTACTGCCACCACCAAGAGGATACCGAGGGCTATCGCATGGAACTGCGGTTCATCCGCGACACCGACCGCCGCGAGGTCGATTTTGTGGTGGTTCGCAATAGCCAGCCCCTGTTCGCCGTGGAATGCAAGGTGGGGGAGAAGTCACTCAACCCAGCCATCCCCTATTTTCGGGACCGGACGCCGATTCCTGACTTTTATCAGGTGCATTTGGGCCAGAGCGACCGGCTATCGAACGGCGTCCGCATCCTGCCTTTCCAGACCTTTTGCAA
>CAZRBP010000386.1:0-2193 GCA_964598305.1 uncultured Pseudomonadales bacterium
CGGTATGCCCAAGCGGAACGCAGTAATCGCCATCATCGCAGCCTGCTGGATGGCTGGATCGGAACCCGCGTTTGCTGGTGAGATTGGCAAAGTCACCCAAGAGCGTGTGCTCAAGGAAGCCGCCGCCGGTGAGAGCTGGTTTCTGAAAGGCGGGAATTTCCAGGGCCAGCACTACTCGCCGCTCTCCCAGATAAATGTAGGCAATGTCGATGATCTTGGGCTGGCTTGGTCCACGGAGCTGCCGATTCCCGACGGCATCGCCGGGACACCCATCGTTGTTGATGGCGTCCTTTTCATTTCGGGCGCGCATTCGCTGGTTTACGCGCTCGATGCCGAGACAGGCCGTATTCTGTGGCACTACGACCCCGAGGTGCGCCGATCAATCAGTGAACAATCGTTCCTCTCCTGGATTGCGCGCGCCAGCCGCGGCCTTGCGGTCTGGGATGGCAGGGTGTTCGTCGCCACGGCGGACTGCCGGCTGATCGCTCTGGATGCTGCCAGCGGCTCAGAGGAGTGGACGAAACAGACTTGTGACAACGACCTTGGCTTCTTCATTACGGACTCGCCCTATGTCGGAGGTGGCAAGGTGTTCCTCGGCAACGGCGGCTCCGAGTCCCAGGAGAAGGGGCGGGGTTACGTGTCGGCGTATGACGCCGCCACTGGCGAGCTTGAGTGGCGCTTCTACATTGTCCCCAGCGACAAGCCGGAGGAGAACGACACGCCGGCGCTGAAGATGGCGGCCGGAACATGGTCCGGGGACGCGCTCGAAAAGTATGGCGGCGGCGGCCACAGTTGGAACGAGATGACCTACGACCCCGCCTCGAATCAGCTCTTCTTTGGCACCTCGGGTGCTTATCCCTATCAGTACGCGGAACGCAGCCCGGCGGGAGGCAGCAATCTCTTTCTGTCATCGGTGGTCGCGGTGGATGCGGATACCGGCGAGTACCGCTGGCACTACCAGACCGTGGATCGGGACAGCTGGGACTACAACGCCACCATGAACATCGTGCTGGCGGACATGCCCATTCATGAAGCGGCGCGGGAGACGCTCCTGATCGCGCCCAAGAATGGGTTTCACTACACCTTGGACCGGCACACGGGAGAACTGCTGGCCGTGGGTAAATTCGCCAGGACGAACTGGGCGTCGGACATTGATCTGGAAACCGGCAAGCCCGTCTACGACACCGCCGGGGAGTTCTGGAACCTTGAGGAGGGCAAGACCACATACCTGTGGCCAAACAACTGGGGTGCGCACAATTGGCATCCCATGGCCTATCACCCGGGCGCGAACCTCACCTACATTCCGGTGGTGGATGCGCCGGGGTTGATTGATCGCACCGGTGAGGGCGAGTCCATCGTCATACTGGATGAGGTGGACGGAAAACCCCACGCGGCCGGCAAGCTGGTTGCAATGGATCCGCAGACAGGCAAGGTACGCTGGCGTGTTGAGCACGAGCTGGCTATCAACGGTGGCCTCATGGCAACCGCTGGCAATCTGCTCTTCCAGGGTCTGGGCACTGGCTATTTTGAGGCTTACCGAGCAGACAGTGGGGAAAAACTCTGGGGGGTGCAGACTGGATCAGCCATTAATGCCGCGCCCGCCAGCTACGCCCTGAAAGGCGATCAGTACGTGGTCGTTCCAGTGGGCGCAGGGGGTGGCCTGCAGTTCATGTATCCGCAAATGCATGGCACCGCGAAGCAGCAGGGGCCGACCCGAATCATGAGCTTTTCGCTCGAAGGAGAGCAGTCCATCAGCCTGAATGGGAAGCCGGTACCGCCGTTGCCGGACCAACCCGATTTGTCGGCCTCGGCGGAGACCGTCGCGTTTGGCGCTGTGCTGTACAGTGGCTATTGCAAGATCTGCCATGGATCTGGCGCCATCGCCCGTGCCGGAGGGCTGGTGCCGGACCTTCGCTACGCCACCGAAGCAACCTTCAAAATCTGGGACGCGATTGTGCTCGGCGGATCGAAGGCGGCTGGCGGCATGCCGGCAACGGACGTGTCCGTTGAAGAGTCGCAAGCCATCAAGAGCTACGTGCTCACGCGAGCGCAGGCGTTGCGAGAGAAAATCAACAACGAAGCATCCGATTAGCTGGGTGCTCCTTCAAGACCCGATGGGAGAATGGGATGGCAGCGATTATTGACGCCGATGGACACTTCATCGAACCGCTGGACTTGTGGGAAAAGTACATT
>CAZRBP010000387.1:0-2171 GCA_964598305.1 uncultured Pseudomonadales bacterium
GGCATCAGCATGAAGCCGGCGTACTCCACCGGCATGATCGGCCAATCCTCCGGCCGCGGCACGTGGGTCACGCCGAAGGTGTGCCAAACCACGACGTCGGCGTTTTCGGTGCTTCTGTCCTGCTCGGTGTACAGGGGCAGGCCCGCGTTGCCGGAATGCAGGTTAGTGAACGGACCGGCGTCCGCGTACAGCTCCTCCTCGGCATAGGGCGTGACCCACAGGTTGTGACGGGCGAATCCGGCGCGCTGGTAGTGGAGTGAACCCTTGCCCGACAGCAACGGCGGGCTGGCTTGGGCGAGCAGCTTGTATCCAACGGGGTTGCCCATGCTGTTGGTGACGTTGGGGTTGATCACCTTCCAAACGCGGCTGCGCTCCGGCGCGTTGTCCCGCTGCGCCTCCCGCTCGGAACGCAGCATGCGAGAGACCGTCTTGAAGTAGTTGTCGTGGGGATTCCGTGGCCCGGTGGGCTGTGCCTCAACATCAACCTCGCAGACCGAGTTGTCTTGGCCGTCGAGATTGAAGTCGAGCCGAAAGCAGAACAGATGTTGGTGCACGGGGGAGGCGATGCCCGGCGCCACCAGTGGTGCCGACTCCGTGCCTTGGCCATCGGCCACCAAGGAAACGCCGACGATGCCGGTTAGCTTGACCTCAAGCTGAATCGTGCCGTCCTGGTAGAAGTACCAAAAGAACCCGTACTCGTAGTTGCCGACCGTGTGGATCATGCTGACCACCAAGCGGCGCTTGCGGCGGACTTCCGCCGGCAGCTTGGGGTTGAAGGCGTTGGTGTGCTTCCAGAGGATGCCGAAGTCCTCCTCATGCAGGCACACCGCGTTCTCGATCAACTGGGGTTTGCCGTCGGGGCGCAGGATGGTGTTGTCGAAGTAGTGGATTTCGCCCAGGCAGTCGCAGCCAAGCTTCAGCGAGTTGCCGCCGTGGCCCATCAGGGTCTCGCCGGCGTCGAAGGCGTGCTTCCAATTGTGCATGGGCGATGCGTCGCCGTAGGGCACCACCATGTCGGAAAGCGAGGCGCGATAAAGGATCGGCCGCTCACGGCCATTGTCGTTGTAGCGCACATCGTAGAGCACCAAGCCCTCAACGGGATTGACCGCGATGCGCATCCGCCACTTCTGCCAGCGGATGACCTGGCCTTCAACGGTGAAGCTCGGCCCCTCGGGTTGCGTGATCTCGAGGGGTTTGACGTCATCGCGGAACCCATCCATGGCCGCGGCCGCATACTCTGAGCCGTCTTGCGGGATCGGCACCACGCCGTGGTCCTCGACAATGACCACGCCTTCATCAAGGTCCACATGGGCGATCAGGCCCTCGATCGGTTTCGCGTAGTAGTTGTCTTCGGGCCGCTCGCTCACAAACGCAATCGCCCGCACCGCGCGTGCCTGGGGGTGCATGTCCGGATGCGGCTGGCCGCAAACCCAAGGCTCGAGATGCACCTTGGACAGGTCTTTGATGCCCCGCTTTTTCACGGCAGCCACCCACTCCGCATTGGGTTTCACGAGTTCCAGCATGCGCAGGTAGTCGGCACCGGAGACGGGTGCTTGGCCGTCATCGATCCAATTCAGCGCCACGAGCTTCCTGTTGGTCAGTGAAACACGCGCGTCAAAACTCTGCTTGCGGGCGCGGTCATGCCCAATCAAGCGAACCAGACGGTCAAAGTCCATGCCTTCCTCAAACTGAAGAACCAGGTCCTTCGGCGGTTCAGCAGGAAAGCCGCAGGCCAACGTGGCCTGCTCGCTCAATTTGTCTGCGCCACGCAGTATTGATACAGCGAGAGTCAACTCCTCAGCGGTGCATGGGTCGAGGGGATGGGCCGAGTTGCTGGTGGTTCTGTTCATGGGTTTCCTTGGCTTCTGCGCAGTAGGGTGGTTCGATTGGCTGCTCGTCGGCGACAACGAGGATAAGCGGCATTCTAGTGCGAGCCAATAGCCCCGAGGAAGCGCGATGATGCCCTTGTCTGGGGGGGCAGTGCGGTGCCTGACGCGGAAATTTGCGCTAGAGTTCGCGCTTTCGAGGGCCGACAGGAGCAGGGGCTGCTGACAAGATAGAGCCAGGTTATCGTCTAGTTCAGGAGCCACTTGCGACAGTTAGGACAGGGAGCAACCGGTATGCCCAAGCGGAACGCAGTAATCGCCATCATCGCAGCCTGCTGGATGGCT
>CAZRBP010000388.1:0-2157 GCA_964598305.1 uncultured Pseudomonadales bacterium
CCCTACGGCCCGGTGGAGTTGACCGGGCGCGACCTCTACATCCGGGAGGGCTGCAGCACTTGCCATTCCCAGCAGGTGCGGCCCCTGCTGGCGGAGGTCAGACGGTACGGGCCGTACTCCAAGGCGGGTGAATCCGCCTATGACCGGCCCTTTTTGTGGGGGTCCAAGCGCACCGGGCCGGACCTGCACCGCATTGGCGGCAAGTACACCGACGTCTGGCAGCGGATGCATCTGCTCGACCCGCGCACGGTCGTTCCAGACTCCATCATGCCCGGCTACCCGTGGCTCGGCGAGCGGGCTGCGGACGCCGATGGCAGCATCCAGTCGAAGATGCGGGCGCTGCGCCGTCTCGGCCATCCCTACACCGATGCCGACATCGAAGCGGCGCCCGCCGCCTTGGCCGGGCTCAAGGAGGTGGACGCCTTGGTGGCCTACCTGCAGGCGTTGCGCGCACCCGTTGCGGAGGCGACGCCATGACCTGGTTCATTTTCGCCGGCGACATGTTGGTGATGGCCTTCATGGCGGCGCTCGCCGTCTGGGTGTTGTGGGGCGGTTCCAACGAGGCGGTCGATGAGGCGGCTCGAATTCCCTTGCAGGATGAATTGGACGCCATGCAGGACGATCCCGGCGATGGCTGAGCTGCCGAGCGCATTCTGGAGCGGTTGGGTGGCGGTCATCACCGTCGCCAGCTTGATCGGCGTCTTTTGGCTGATCTACGGCGTCTATTTCACCAAGAGCGGCAAGCAAGCGGATGAACCGAGCTCAGTCTGGGACGGCAACCTGCGCGAAGGCGAGCACCCGGCCCCACTGTGGTGGTTTTGGCTGATCTTCGCCTCCCTGGTCATCTCCGTGATTTACCTGATGCTGTACCCGGGCCTCGGGGCGTTCGGCGGTGCCCTGAACTGGTCCCAAGGCGGCGAGATCGACCGGCGCCTGAACCGCTATCAAACCGAGTTCGGCCCCGTGCGCCGGTTGGTGGCCGAGGCCCAACTCGCCACCTTGCAGGATGACGCCAAGCTCATGGCATCGGCGCAGCGGATTTACGACCGCAACTGCGCAGTTTGCCACGCCTACGATGCCGGGGGCCAAGCCAACCTCTTCCCCAGCCTCACCGACGCGGCTTGGCAATGGGGCGGCGAGGCGGCGCAAATCGAGCACTCCATACGCCATGGCCGCTTGGCCGTCATGGTCGGCTGGGAAGCCGCGCTTGGCGAGCCGGCCATCGACGCACTGACCGATTACACGGTGGCGCTTGGCAACGGCGCTGCTGTCGGCCACCCCGCCGAGGCTCAATACATGCAGTTCTGCGCCGCCTGCCACGGTGCGGACGGCAGCGGCAACCCGCTGCTCGGCGCCCCGGACCTCACCGACGACGCCAGCCTCTACGGCCAGTCTCACGCCGCCATCCGCCACTCCATCGGCCAAGGCCGCAGCGGCGAGATGCCGGCCTTCGGCGAGCGGCTGGATGATGCGCAGATTCGGCTGCTGGTGGCATGGTTGACGCGGCCCAGCATTCAGGAGCGATGAAGTTGAGCGAAGGTCAGTTGAATAAGCGGATCAACCCGACAACGCTCAAGCGCGACGACGCCAACGGCACGATCATCTACCCCAAGCATGTCCACAAGGCGTTGCGGCGGTATCTGGGGGTGGAGAACTCCCTAGGTGCGCAGCGCTTCCCGTTCAACAACACCGAGGATTTCGGGTTCTTCGGTTAGGCAAGGATTCAGCGCCCCGGCTGGTTCGGACCTTCAGGCAGGCGTCTCGATTTGGATGTCGCCAGCGAAGGGCTCGAAGTTGCGGCGATTCCAAGTGAGGATGGCGGATGCGCCGACCTTGAACGCTGCAGACGATCACGGTGTCGGTTGCGCACTGCCGCGTTCACAAGGCGCTCGGCTTCCCGCATTCGTACACAATAAGAGCATGGTTTCCGGCTGACTTGCGCACCGTTGCGGACTTTAGGCTCGCACGGCTCATGTTTCGTTCGTCATCTCGCCGGGCCTGCAGGAGAAGACCGACCTGGTCACCCTGCCGGAGGTGCCGGCCACCCGCCGGACGGTGTTTCAGCTGGCGCCCCTGCACGAGGGGCCTGTCAAAAGTTGACCGTTGTGCGAGATGTCTGAGTTTCCCGTGCGCCCCTGCGGGGGGCGACGGGGACAT
>CAZRBP010000389.1:0-2157 GCA_964598305.1 uncultured Pseudomonadales bacterium
GAAGACCTGCAGGCCGGACGCAGAATCCAAGGCTTGGCCATCGTCAACCCATTCGATCGCTAGACGGGAAACAGGGACACACACGAGTTCGGGCTCACTTCTCGTTGGACAAAGCTATCGGTTGTCGGAATCGGTCATTTTTGTACCATCTAGGGCCGAATCTCTATCTTCAGATATTCATACCTCAACTGGGAGGTGAGGGCAAAGACTGTATGCATAAACTGTGTGCATGACTCGCGTTGATCGCCGATCACCCCCGGGTCACAAAATCGCCTTGTACCGCTCCCTCTTTCGGGGGCGGGAGGACATCTATCCGCAACGGTTCGAGAGCAGAGCGGGGCGGACGGGCTACGCACCCGCTTGCGCCAACGAGTGGGTGCCTGGGGTTTGCGGCAAGCCCCGGATCAAGTGCGGTAGCGGAGCAGGTGGCGCAGGAGGGCGGTCTTGCCGACTCCGGGCGCCCCGGTGACCAAGACGACGCCGGCGGGGGAATCGTCGTTTCCGACAGCGACTCGCCACCCGTTGACGGCCACGGCAACTCGCTCGACCTCAGCCTCACGCCCCACAAAGAACCGCCCAGACCGCCGGGCGGTCTCTTGGCTGAACTCCAACAGCCCTTCCAAATCGGGTCCGTTCGGCATGGCGCGGTCCGCTTTAATCGACTCGCGGAATTATGCCATGCGAATGCGCGACTCGAAGGACCAGCGACACACACAAAGCAATACTCTCCGTTAAAGTAATGACGGTCATTGCGTTCATACTCACGTACAACAAAATCAAACTGGTCGAGCCAATGGGCGTCTGGCTGGTGCAGCAGGAGGCACAAGAATGAAGTGGATCGCGGGAATTGCGTTGGCGCTGGCCGTGCTGTTGGGGGCCGGCTGGATCTTCAGGGCGGAAATTGCCCTGTTCGGCATCGGTCGCATGATGGCCTCGCAGAACGATATTGGCCCGACGCAGGAGATCAATTGGTCCACTGGCACGGATAGTGAAGGGCGTGACCCCGCCAGTCGCCCGCCCAACATCGTACTGATATTGGCCGATGACCTGGGATGGAACGATGTGTCCATGAACGGCCCGAACCCGACCACCCAAACTCCCAACATCGATGCGCTGGCGGCGGAGGGAGTGAACTTCTCCCAGGGTTACGCCGCCAACGGGACCTGTGCGCCCTCGCGGGCGGCGCTGATGTCGGGGCGCTACGGCACCCGCTTTGGTTTTGAGTTCACGCCGACGCCCACCGGCATGATGCCCGTTGTCGCCCTGGTTAGTGGCATGACGGATCGGCCGCTACGGCCTGCCAATGTGTTGAACACTGAGGCCTCCAGCCTCAGCTTCGACGATATGGGCATGCCGCCCTCGGAGATCACGCTGGCCGAACTGCTGGCCGAACAGGGCTATCACACGGCGCACATCGGCAAGTGGCACTTAGGGCGCGCAAACGGCATGGCCGCCCACGATCAGGGATTTGCGGAAAGCCTGCTGATGGCCAGTGGTCTGTACGGACGGCGCGACGACGAGAACGTGATCCAGGCGAGGCAGGGCTTTGACCCGATTGATCGATTTCTCTGGGCTGCCCTGAACTTTGCCGCCAGTTTCAACGGTGGACCCTGGTTCGAGCCGCCGAAGTACCTGACGGATTACTACACCGACGAGGCGGTCAAGGTCATTGAGGCCAACAAGCACCGCCCGTTCTTCCTGTACCTGGCGCATTGGGCGCCCCACACACCGCTGCAGGCGGCCCGCGAGGACTATGAAGCCTTGTCGGACATCGAACTGCACCGGGAGCGCGTGTACGCCGCCATGATCCGCTCCCTCGACCGGGGCGTGGGCCGGGTGATGGAGGCCCTGAAAGCCAATGGCCTGGATGAGAACACGCTGGTGATGTTCACGTCCGACAACGGCGGCGCCGGCTACATCGGCCTGCCGGATGTGAATGACCCCTACCGGGGTTGGAAGATCACCTTGTTTGAGGGCGGTATCCGGGTTCCTTTCCTGGCGCGCTGGCCAGCAACACTGCCCGCCGGCGCGACCTATGATGCGCCGGTTCACCACTTTGACATGTACGCCACAGCGGCCGCGGCAGCGGGCGCTCAACTGCCGACGGACCGGGTGATGGACGGTGTTGACCTGACGCCGTTTGTGACCGGCGCCGAC
>CAZRBP010000390.1:0-2156 GCA_964598305.1 uncultured Pseudomonadales bacterium
GGCCGCCAATCTCGTGCGGGTGCCGCTCTATCCGCGCAATGGGCGGGATGCGCATCTGCACATGCTCGGCCACACAGGTTGCCGGTTGCTGCTCGTGGGCGAGGCCTATCGGGACGAAGTGGAAGGCTTGACTGACGAGTTGCCTGACTTGTCCGATGTTTGGGTGCGCGACGCCGGCTACGAAGGTTGGCTGGCCGGCCAATCGGATGCCGACCCCAATCCCGACATCGGTGAGGACGACCTGTTCATCATCCGCCACACCGGCGGCACCACTGGGAAATCCAAGGGCGTCGCCTACACCCATCGGGCCTGGCTGGCGGCGGGGCGGGATTGGTTCTACGCCTTTCCGCCGGTGGAGCCCGGCGACAAGTGCCTGCATCTGGGACCCATCTCCCACGGCTCCGGATACCAGTACCTGCCCATGTGGCTGGCGGGCGGCTGCAACTTCATGCTCGATCACTTCGATGTGCGCGAGACTTTGGACGTCATCGAGCGTGAAGGCATCGCCTTCAGCTTCATGGTGCCCACCATGGTCAACGCCATCGTGCAGGACAACAGCGCCCGGGGGCGCGACTTCTCCGGCCTGAAATGCATTTTGATTGGCGCGGCGCCGATCCAGGATGCCACCGCCTTGGCTGCTCGCGAGGTCTTTGGCGATGTGCTCTATCAAGGCTATGGCCAAACGGAGGTGCTGCCAGTGTCGATGATGGGGCCGCGCCAGTGGTTCGCCGAAGTCGAAGGATCAACGCCGTTGCGGGCCTGCGGACTGGCGCTGCCCTTTGCCGAAGTGGCGATTTGGGATGAGCGCAACCAGCCCCTGCCGGCCAACGAAGTGGGTGAGATCGTGGCCCGGGCGGACGGCATGATGACCGGCTTTTGGAACAACGAGGAGGCCACCCGGGAGCGCTTGGTCGATGGCTGGGTGAAGACCGGGGACTTGGGGCGCATCGATGCCAACGGCTATCTCTATGTGGTGGACCGGGCCGACGACATGATCATCTCCGGGGGCTTCAACATCTGGCCAGCGGAAATCGAGAACGCCATCGCCCACCACCCGGCGGTGATTGAGGTGGCGGTCTTTGGCGTTCCCCACCCCAAGTGGGGCGAAACGCCGCATGCCGTTTGCGTGGTGAAGGATGAAGGCGACCTGACCGCTGACGACGTCATCGACTTGGCGGCGCAGGAACTCGGCTCCTACAAAAAGCCCGGCGGTGTCACCGTCACCACCGAGCCCCTGCCGAAGAGCCCCGTGGGCAAGATCAAACGCAAGGAACTGCGCGAACCCTTCTGGGCCGGGCAGGAACGGCGGGTGTCGGGGAGCTGAGCGGGCACCCGCTGCCTGGGCTGATCCCATTGCCGCCAGCCCGTTTTGGTAAGATGCGCCCCTACTTTGGGGCACGCTCAATCACAGGGGAGTCGAATTGACCGCAGCGAAGACGGTGGAGCAGGGCATGGCCGGGCTGAACGATGAGTTGATCGCTGGCCTTCGGCGCCTGGACACGCCGACGGTCTGCAACGCCCTGGAGGTGGTCGCACCGGAACGGCGCGGCCACGGCTACACCACCGCGCCCTTGGTCTGCGTTCGACCCGAGTTGGGCTCGCTGGTGGCCGTCGCCCGCACAGCGACCATCCGCGCCGCCCACCCCGGCCAAGGCACACGCGGCGGCAGCACCGCCATCGACTACTACGCCTACATCGACCAGGGCCCGAAGCCCTGCGTGACCGTGATCCAGGACCTCGACGGCCCGCAACGCGCCTACGGCTCCTTCTGGGGCGAGGTCAACAGCAACGTTCACAAGGGATTGGGCTGCCTGGGCGTCATCACCGACGGCAGCGTGCGCGACCTTCCGGACATCGCCGAAGGCTTCCAAATGCTGGCCGACCGCGTGGGACCATCCCATGCCCACGTCCATGTGGTGGACTTCGCCTGCCCGGTCACGGTGGCCGGCATGGCGGTGGCGGACGGCGATCTCATTCATGCCGACCAGCACGGCGCGGTGGTCGTGCCTTGGGCGGTGGCGGAGCAGGTGCCGGAAGCAGCAGGCCAAATAGCGCGCCGCGAAGCCGTCATCATCGGCGCGGCGCAACAGCCGGGCTTCAACATCGACCGGCTGCGGAAGGCGTTTGGGGAGGCGGCTAAGGTGGGTTAGTTCGGC
>CAZRBP010000391.1:0-2152 GCA_964598305.1 uncultured Pseudomonadales bacterium
CATCGCCACGCTGCGCTTGCCGCGGTTGAAGATGTCGTACATGAACGAGTAGCCGAGCTCGGCGGGATCCAATCCGGAGTAGTTGAGGTAGCGCATGGGGTCGCCGTCCGGCGTCTCGATCTTGATCACCGATGCGCCCCAGTCGGAGAGCACCGCCCCGGCGGACGGCACATAGGCCCACATCGACACTTCCACGACCTTCAGGCCCTTCAGCGGCTGGCTCACAGCAGCACGCCCTGGGCGCGCAACTGCATGATCTCATCGGCATCCAACCCCAGTTCGCGCATCACCTCGTCGCCGTGCTCGCCATAGCCCGGGCTGGCACTTAAGGTGCCGATGGGCCGTTCATCGAACTGCCCCGGAGACGAAGCAGCCAGATAGCTCCCGTCATCGGCGGATACTTCCGTGACGAAGCCGTTGACCAGGGCCTGATCGTCGTGGATCACTTCCGCCGGATTGTGCAAGGGCGCCCAGACGCCCTCCATCGAGAACAGGATGTCGTTCCACTCGGCCAGGGTCTTGGTTTCAAATTCGCCTTGAAGCGCCGCAATGAGCGCCTCGGCGTTGGCCACCTTGGATTTCTCGTCCCGAAAGCGTTCGTCCTCCAACAGGTCTTCGCGCCCCATGCGGCGCGCCAAGTCGGCAAACCAGCGATCCTGCAGGAAGCAGAGCGACAGCCAGCGATCGTCCTTGGTCCGGTACAGTCGAACCAGCGGGTGGCCATCGACCCGCCGCGGCGCCATCGGGTCGCCGGGTTGGGCGCCGGAGAGGCTCGCGCCGGTCAGCGACTGGGTCATGATGTAGGCGCCCATGAGGTAGAGCGCGTGATCGACCACCGCGCCCTGACCGGTGCGCTCACGGCGAAACAATGCCGCCGAAATGGCGCCCGCCAAGGTGGCCCCGCCAGTGAGGTCGCCCACCGACCCGGGCTGCTGCGGCGGTGGCCCGGACGCCGGCGTTTGCGCAAAACCGGAACCTGAGCGGCACCAGGACGAAGGGTAGTCGAAGCCACCGTGGTTGGTCATCGGCCCGCGAATGCCGTAGCCAGTGCCGCGCGCGTACACCAAGCGCGGGTTGCGTTGCATCAGGTCGTGCACATCGATGCGCAGCTTGCGGCGCGCATCGGCGCGCAGGTTGGTGGTAAACACGTCCGCGCCTTCCACGAGCTTGTAGAGCTGCTCGCGCCCCGCATCCTGAGTGAGGTCGAGCGCCACGGAGCGCTTGCCGCGGTTGGCCACTTCAAAGAACTCGTTGCGCTTCTGCCCGGGGCGCTGCAGGATCAGCAGGTGTCTTCCCGGGTCGCCACCACCTTGGGTGCGCTCGATCTTGATCACGTCCGCGCCCCAATCGGCCAGCACCACCCCGGCGGCCGGCACGAAGGTGTGCTCGGCCACTTCGACCACCCGCACACCTTGCATCACGTCATACATTAGGTTTACTCCTTGATCGTTCAGCCATCGCGCAATTCCAGCACATCGATGCTGGCGTTGCGCGGCAATCGCAGCATGTGCACCACCGACTGCGCGGTGGTTTGCGGGTCGATGCCGTCGCCCTCATGCTCGATGAAACCCCCGGCGTAGGCCTCCTGGAAAAACGCTTCGGCGCGCTCGGGGTCCCAGCGGGAACCGGGTTGCCGATCCGGCACCGCCACGCGCCCGGAGCGCAGCACGCCGACGCGGATGCCCCAAGGCGCCAGCTCGCGCTTGAGGCCCCGGCTCATGGTCTCCACCGCCGCCTTGCTGGACGAATAGCCGAGCAGGTAAGGAAACGGCCGCAACACCGCCTCGGAGGAGATGTTGACGATGTCCCCGGAGCCGGCCGCACGCATCCGCGCGGCCGCTTCCCGGATGCAGTACATCACCCCCAGCAGATTGGTCTCCACCGTGGCGCGCAACTCGTCATCCGAGGCCTCGGCGATCCGGTAGATGGCGATGATGGCGGCGTTGTTGACCAGTGCGCTGACGCTGCCGAGCCCTGCATCGACGCTCTTGAACGCCGCGCGGACGCTGTCTGGGTCGCGAATGTCGCAAACCACTGGCAGGACCTCGCCGCCGAGCTCGCGGGCTGTCTGCCACAGCACCTCTTCACGCCGGGCCAGAAGCGCCACGCGCATGCCCTCGCCCAGCAGTGCTTCGGCGATGTAGCGGCCCAC
>CAZRBP010000392.1:0-2144 GCA_964598305.1 uncultured Pseudomonadales bacterium
GGCAAGCCGTACCTGCCGTGGCTGATCGACCGCTCCGCGGGAGAAGACGCTGAGGATGGCAACTAGGCCGTTGCCGCGGTGATCCATCGAACCCCTGCCAACTCACATTGCCCGCTCGCGTTTCCACGCGGGCTAGAATGGCGTCGATGCTGAATGAACTGCTACTGAGCTTGGCGCACTGGCTCGACGCGATGCCTTGGAGCACGGCGCTGCACGAGTCCCTCTACCTCTACGCTTGGGTGGAATCCACCCACGTGCTCACGCTGATGGTCTTTTTGGGCATGCTGTTCATCATCGACCTGCGCATGCTGGGCCTCATCTTCACCGACGTCCCCGCCTCCACCGTCGCCGATCGGCTCGATGTGCCCATGCTCATCGGCTTTGCGGTCATGGTCGCCACCGGCTTCATTCTCTATTTCGCCATTCCGGTGCGCACCACCCAAAGCCTGTGGTTTCGCATCAAGGTGGTGCTGCTCATCGCCGCGGGCATCAACGCACTGCTGTTCCGCGCCCGCATGAAGGCGGCAGACGGCAGTTGGGACCGCGACCCCAAGCCGCCCAAGCGCCTGCGCGTCGCCGCCGGCCTCTCACTGGCCTTGTGGGCGGGGGTGGTGATGACCGGGCGCACCATCGCCTACGATTGGTTCGACTGCCACAAGCAGTTGCCCTACTTGCTGTACTGGGCGGCGGGCTGTGTGGACGAAATGGCCCAATTCGAGTAGGCCAAACATGGAGTTGCTGCCTTTTTTTGAATGGCTCGAAGCCTCCGCACTTGGCGAAGCCGCCAAAGCCTACGGCGGCGTGTTCGCGGTGGTGCAGATGTTCCACTTGCTGGCGCTCGCCCTGCTCGGCGGCACGGTGATCCTCGGCGACCTGCGGCTGCTCGGCCTAGTGATGACCGACGTGCCCTCCGAGACCGTGATCCGCAACACCCAGAAGTGGTTCAACGCGGCGCTGGCCCTGATCGCCGCCAGCGGCATCTTCATGAGCGGCGCGGTGGCGATCAAGCTCTACTACAACGAGATGTACTGGGCCAAGATGACGGGGCTCGGCCTCGGCATCGCCTTCGTCTATGGGGTTCGCCGACCCCTGCTGCTGCGTTTTGAGCACGCCACGATCAATCCATGGGCGCTGCGCCTGCTGGCGGTCACCAGCCTGATCATCTGGTTTTCCGTGGCCGCCTGCGGACGTTGGATTGGCTTCTCCTGAAGGCGATGGCGGCAGCGGCATGAAGAAAAAGACCTTGGAAAGAGCGGTGTTCGGCTTTGCCGCGGTGGTCATCGCCGCCGCCCTCTGGTTCTGGAGCCGTCAAGTCGGTGACGTGATCGACCTGCTGCGCTTGGCCTACGGCTGAAGGGTCTAACAAACAGGAAGGAACGGATATGCGGTTCGAGACGGTGGAAAACGGCGAGATCAGCCTGCGGGTGGCGAGCCAAGGCGAAGGCCCGGTCATTCTTTGCGTGCACGGCTGGCCGGAACTCTGGTACTCGTGGCGGCACCAGATGGCCTACTTCGCCGAACGCGGCCACCGCGTGGCGGCGATGGACGTTCGCGGCTACGGCGGCAGCTCCAAGCCCCACGCCATAGCCGCCTACACCCTGCGTGAACTGGCCTCGGACGTGGCTGCCGTGGCCCTGCATCTGTCCCCCGATCCCGTTATTCTCCTAGGCCACGACTGGGGCGCCCCCATCGTGTACGCCACCGCCCTGCTGCATCCCCGCGTAGTGCGCGCCGTGGCGGGACTGAGCGTGCCGTTCACGCCACCGGGTCCGCAGTCCTTTCTCGACTTGGCGAAGCGCCTGTTCGCCAACCGCTTCTTCTACCAACTCTACTTCCAAGAGGAGGGCGTGGCGGAGGCGGAGCTGGAAGCCGACATTCCGGCGGCGCTGCGCAAGATTTACTTCTCGCTCTCCGGCGAAGCGCCGCCGGACATGTGGCTGCAGGATCGCCCGGCCACCGAAACCCTGCTGCAGCGCCTGGAAGCCTCCCACCCCTTCCCCGGCTGGATGACCCCACAAGACCTGATGACGTACGCCGACGCCTTCGAAGCGGGCGGCTTCCGCGGCCCCCTCAACCGCTACCGCGCGCAACGCCTCGACCCAGAGCAGCTCACCGCCGTTCACGGCCAGCGGCTCAAGCAGCCC
>CAZRBP010000393.1:0-2135 GCA_964598305.1 uncultured Pseudomonadales bacterium
GGTTCGCCTGCAAAGACGAGGCCGCCGCCGTCATCGACGATTTGCAGCCGCAGTTGGTGCTCGCCGCGTTCGACACCGGTGAGCCGAAATGTCGATGACGCTTGGGCGGCGCCCTGTGGGTTGCCGTCGAGCAGCAGGCGCAGGTGATGGCCTTGGCGGAGCTCCGGCTCGATCTCCGCCCGGACCTCGAAGTTCCCCGAATTGGCCCGCAGTCCCTCGCCATCGGGGGGTGAGATGATGCGGGCGCTTGAGTACCCGCTGGCGGACTGGTCGTTGCCAGCGAGGGGGAGTGCCATGAGCAGCGCTGCGGCGAGAGCCACGGCGCAGGCGATGGATGGTTTTGCGTTCATGCTGAAAGCCTCAAGTTGGTTGGGGCCATCTTGAGGCCTTCGGTGATCTGCGTCTGTAGGAAATTGTCCCTAGGTTTAAAAAAATTTGGTGCGCTGGACGGCGCACTGGGCAAATCCAGCGACATCATAGGTCGATGGGATGGCCCGGCGGCAGGGCGTTGCGTCCTGCCGCCGGGTTATTGGGGTGGTGGCTTAGACCCTTAGACGGAGTAGTACATCTCGAACTCCACCGGATGGGTGGTGGCGTTCAGGTAGTCCACTTCCTCCTGCTTGAGCTCCAAGTAGCCATCGATCATCGAGTCGGTGAAGACATCGCCGGCGCGCAGGAAGTCCCGATCGGCGTCGAGGGCAGCCAGCGCCTGCTCCAAGGAACTGGCCACGGTGGGCACACCTTCAAGCTCCTCCGGGGGCAGGTCGTAGAGGTCCTTGTCGAACGACTCGCCGGGGTGGATTTCGTTGGTGATGCCGTCCAGGCCCGCCATCAGCATTGCCGCAAAGGTGAGGTAGGGGTTGCCGGTGCTGTCCGGGAACCGCACCTCCACCCGGTAGGCGTTGGGATTGCCGCCCTGAATGTAGGGGATGCGCACCGAGGCCGAGCGGTTGCGCGCCGAGTAGGCCAGCAGCACCGGCGCCTCGAAGCCGGGCACGAGCCGCTTGTAGGAGTTGGTGCTGGCGTTGGAGAAGGCGTTAATGGCGCGGGCGTGCTTGATGACGCCGCCGATGTAAAACAGTGCGGTCTCGGAGAGCCCGGCGTAGCCGTCGCCGTGGAACACGTTGCTGTCCCCGGCGAAGATCGACTGGTGTACATGCATGCCGTTGCCGTTATCGCCAACTATGGGCTTGGGCATGAACGTGGCGGTCTTGCCGTAGGCGTCGGCGACGTTGTGGACGCAATACTTGTAGATCTGCGTCTCGTCGGCCTTCTTCACCAAGGTGTTGAAGCGCACGCCGATTTCGGCTTGGCAGGCCGTGCCCACTTCGTGGTGGTGGACCTCAACCTTGAGCCCCATGGACTGCATGGCCGCGCAGATCGCCGAGCGGAGGTCGGCGGCGGAGTCCACCGGGGGGACGGGGAAGTAGCCGCCCTTGACGCCGGGCCGGTGGCCGAGGTTGCCGCCCTCGAAGTCGCTGCCGGACTCCCAAGCCGCCTCCTCGGCGCTGATGGCGTAGGAGGCACCGCCCATTTCGACTTTGTACTTCACGTCGTCGAAGATGAAGAACTCGCACTCCGGCCCAAAAAAGGCCGCATCGCCGACGCCCGTGGAAGCGAGGTAGGCCTCCGCCTTCTTGGCCACCGACCGGGGATCGCGCTCGTACGGTTGCATGGTGGAGGGTTCGACGATGTCGCAACGCAAATTGAGCGTCGGCTCGTCGCGGAACGGGTCCATCACCGGCGTCTCGTCGTCCGGCATGAGGATCATGTCGGACTCGTTGATCGACTTCCAGCCGGAGATTGACGAACCGTCGAACATGACGCCGTCGGCCAAGCTGTCGGCATCAATGCGATCCGCCGGGAGGGTGGTGTGCTGTTCCTTTCCGCGCGGGTCCGTGAAGCGCATATCCACCCACTTCACGTCGTTGTCGCTCATCATTTTCAGTGTGTTGTCAGACATCGTTTTCCTCGGTTGCTCTTCGATTGACAGTGTTTTCCAAAAAAAGACTCAGCTTGCACCGTCAAGCCCGCTAGGCGGGCCGGTGCCGCTGGCCGCGATTCTTTCATCGCACCTTTAGGGCGAAGCAACAAATATGCCATGCCTGATATCGAAGGGATAGGGGCAATGTGGC
>CAZRBP010000394.1:0-2131 GCA_964598305.1 uncultured Pseudomonadales bacterium
CATCTCCCAGCGGGTCGAACGCCGCTACGAAGCCTTTCCGCGACCTGCGAAAGCAAGGTTCACGGGCGTCACCACGGTCTGACCGTTGACGCTTCATTGCCGACCTGCTATACACATAAAGCTACACAAACAGAGGTGTAGTAAATTGCGAACCAACATTGAACTCGACCAACACCTAGTACAGGAAGCTCAAGAGTTGAGTCAAATCAAGACCAAAAGAGCTTTGGTGCATCAAGCGCTGTTGGAATTCGTGGCAAACCGCAGGCGGCTTGATCTTAGGGACCTCGAAGGGTCTAACCTGCTCGATCTGGAATACGATTACAAAGCGCTTCGCCAAGCAGGCAGTTGAACGCGATGTATCTGGTGGATACTTCGGTGTGGATTGACTACATTCGCGGCCGGGATGACGCGCATGTCCACTTTCTGCGCGAACTGTTGTCGAATCCGCTGGCCTTCACCATTACGCCGCTCATCTACATGGAAATCCTGCAAGGTGCCCGCGACAATGCCGGATTCGAGCGCCTGCAGGACTATTTCAATGGCCAACAGTTCATGGACTTTGAGCAGCCCGCAAACAGCCACGCGGCAGCGGCGCGCATCTATCTCGACTGCCGACTTCGCGGCGTGACCGTTCGCTCAAGCATCGATTGTCTCATCGCGCAAAGTGCGATCGAGTCCGACCTGACGCTCTTGCACCATGACCAAGATTTCCGGCGCATCGCCACTGTGGTGCCGGCCCTGCGGGAAAAGAGCTTTCTTCAATAGAACGCCTGAAGACGCCTACGGTCTTGGCGCCGAAGCGGTGAGCCAGGCGCTGGCCGCAACAGGCTGCGGGCACTTCTTTGTGGCGCGGGCGTCGGAAGGTGTTGCATTGCGTCGGGTGCTGGCCAAACCCGAAATCCACGTCCTGGAAGGCGTCTTTCCCGAAACAGTTGATGCGCTGCTCAAGCACGGGCTCAATCCGGTGCTGAACAGCCCGGAACAGTTGGCGATCTGGGGCGCAACCCACCCCAGCGCCATCACGGTCCACGTCGATACCGGGATGAATCGCCTAGGCTTCCCGTTCGACGTATCACCGGAGGCCTTCGCCGGTTGTCAGGTCCAGTTTCTCATGACGTATCTGGCCTGCGCCGATGAGCCGGATCACCCGTTGAACGCCCTGCAGTTGCAGCGCATTGAGCGCCTGCGCCAGTGGCGGGGTCAATGGTCGAACGGGGGAATGCCGCTGCGCTCCGCTGCCAAGCGCAGGGCGCGGTCTCGCGTTCCGAGCGGCAGGTTGCGGCGGATCGCAACCTCCAAGTAAGCCGCATCGTAAACCGACAGGCCGTACTGCTCGGCCAGCGCCGACGTTCGGCCGAAAGCACCCCGAGCGTGGGTCTCGTCGATGGTGAGCGCCAGTCCGGAAAGACGTTCCAGTGCAAGTCTTCGTTCCGGAGCCGCTATCGTCTTTCGCCGTTCGGCGGCCAGCAAGCCATTGGCAACTTCTAGGAACCAGAGCGGTGGCACCACGACCTCATCGCCCTCCTCGACGCGCTTCAGCAACGCTTCGGCGGCGGTGGACGCTTGGCTTGGCAGAACCCAGGCGAATGCCATGGAGGCATCCAATACGAAGGCAGTGGTCACCGGCGTCCTTCTTCTATTAGGGACTTGATGTCATCGTCGGTGAGCGCCGATTGGGCCCCGCGGCGCATCGCAATGGCCCGGCGCAGTTCGCGCAGGCCCTCCACGGCAGTGCGCACCTCCTCGCGCGCTGGCCTGCCCGCGGGCACGATCCGGGCGACGGGTTTGTCGTGTCGAGTGACGATCACCTCCTCGCCCTGCGCCACGCGGTCGAGAAGCTGGCCGAAACGGGTCTTCGCTTCGAGTGCGGTGACGCTGGCTGTCATGACAGATCCTCCATGAAAAATGACCATTGACTAACCAG
The DNA here is from genome assembly GCA_964598305.1 of uncultured Pseudomonadales bacterium. GTDB lineage: Bacteria > Pseudomonadota > Gammaproteobacteria > Pseudomonadales > Azotimanducaceae > Azophilus. Next base: position 1,925 of record CAZRBP010000394.1, read on the forward strand.
TTTAGCAGAACAATTCGTCAATGCGCCCCGGAATCCATGCTCGCGCAGAACGGAAAACGGTGTGTGTCCGATGCTGCCTTTCCTGGCGAAGTTGCATCGCGGGAAGTGACGGCGCTTCGCACCCTCGATGGACTCCCTCGATTCATTGCGAAGGCAAGTTGCCTTCGCTCCGACCTTCGTTCGCCGCCGTCCCCCGGAGCGAGGGCG
>CAZRBP010000395.1:0-2124 GCA_964598305.1 uncultured Pseudomonadales bacterium
TGCAGTCGTTCAATCACGAAGCCCGGGACGAGGCGGAGTTTTCCGACCGGGTGGGGGAGGCGTTCGGCGTCGCCGTCAGCCGCATTCGCCAACGCGCCGTGCTGATCGCCTTGGTGATGCTGTTGGTGATGGCCGCCATCGCCATCATGCTCTGGGTGGGCGGCCAGGACGTGGTGTCGGGCCGCTCAACGCCCGGCGACTTGGCGGCTTTCATCTTCTACGCCTTCATCGTTGCCGGTGCGGTGGGGGCCATCAGCGAGGTGTTCAGCGACCTGCAGCGGGCGGCGGGCGCCACCGAGCGCCTCGTGGAGCTGCTCAACGCCGCCGATGACTTGCCGGAGCCCTCAGATCCCGTAGCGCTGCCCATCGGCGAGGGAATGACGCTGAACGTCCAGGGCCTCAGCTTCGCCTATCCTGCCCGTCCGGATGTCCAAGTGTTGAGCGACATCGATTTTGCCGTGCAACCCGGGGAAATGGTCGCCGTGGTCGGCCCGTCGGGCGCGGGCAAGAGCACCCTGTTTGACCTCTTGCAACGTTTCTACGACCCGATCCAGGGGCGCATCCTCCTCAACGGCCAGGACTTGCGCCAACTGCGCCGCACTGACGTGCGCGAGCGCATCGGCTTCGTGCCCCAGGACCCGGTGCTGTTCGCCGGCTCGCTGCGCGCCAACGTCCTCTACGGCAAGCCCGACGCCAGCGCCGCCGAAATCGAAGAAGCCCTGCGGCTAGCCCACGCCGCGGCCTTCGTGGCGCAGCTGCCCAAGGGCTTGGATGCCGTGGTGGGCGAGGGCGGGGTGGGCCTTTCCGGCGGGCAGAAGCAACGCCTCGCCATCGCCCGGGCGCTGCTTACGAAGCCCGCCATCCTGCTGCTCGACGAGGCCACCAGCGCCCTCGACGCGGAGAGCGAGCACGCCATCCGCCTCAGCATCGAGGAACTGAAGGGCCGTTGCAGCATCCTGGTGATCGCCCACCGCCTCTCAACCGTGCGCCAAGCCGACCGAATCCTCGTGCTGCAGGACGGCGCTCTCATCGCCGCAGGCGGCCACGACGCGCTGGTGCAGGGCAACGACCTCTACGCCCGCTTCGCCCGCCTGCAACTCGACGGGGAGCGGCTGCCGGCGGCTTGAAGGGGCTGCGAATGCAGGACCGCATTTGGCTGGGTACTGGCGGTGCTGTGGCAGTGCCGACGAGTTGGCGGTTTCTTGTCGTGCCGTGCCGAATCTTATTATCGCTTAAACCACAAATCCGGCATTTCTCAAAATTAAAGTCAGTAAAAACAATAAGTTGTTTATTTCACGTTATTTCATTCAGGTGAGCAAAACCGCTAGGCGCGGCAATTCGGCCAGCGATGCGAGATCGGCGGCGGTCAAATGTGATCGCCGTAGTCGAGGCTCTGCTTGACCCGGCCCAGTTCAGCGACGACCTCATGGCTTCTTCGGTTGCGCATCCCTGCCTTCAGGCGGTCTATGGGGCGGGGCGCGGCGTCGCCGGGGTAGACCACGGTGGTAAGGAAGTCCCAAGCGCCTTTGTGGTCCGCATGCATCTGCCCCTCGGATGATTCCTCCGTAAACAGCGCGAGAACTTGAGGAATGCCTGCGACCACGTCTCCGTGCTCGAACTGCTCCTCCGGGATTCGAAGGGCGTTGGTGAATGTGCGGAAACCGATCACCTCGTTCTTTTCGATCTTCCTAGTGACTGTTGACTTGGCGACGCCCGGCTGGTCCGCAGTGTGCGCGGCGGACAGGAAAGAGCCCTCGGATGCGCCCGGGGATGTAAACGCGGCCAACGGCACCACGTCTTGCTCACTAAGCGCTGCCAGACTCTGGCCCTCAAGGGGTGGTTCCTGACCGATGCTAACTGAGACGTTCCCCGATCCATCCTCGATGAGGTCGATGTTCACGCGGGCGGGTGCCGCTTCTCCCATATCGTAGGTCGGCGAAGCGCTAAGGGCCGTCAGTGAGGGCTTTGGGACATCCACCGCATCGGAAAGTTCCCACCAGACCCCCCGGTTTTCTTGCCTGGTGTCACTGCGCACTCCGCCACTGTTGAGAGCGCGTTGCCATTCCCATTTGTCCTCATCATTGAGGGGTCGATTCGGGCTGGTAGTTTCGGATGTTCTGGATT
>CAZRBP010000396.1:0-2099 GCA_964598305.1 uncultured Pseudomonadales bacterium
GGGTTCCACCAAGGGTCCATGTGGATGACGTAGTCGGCGGCGGTGAGGTTCAAACCGGTGCCGCCAGCCTTTAGGGAGATGAGGAACAGATCGCCCTCGCCGGCTTGAAAGGCGGCAACGCGCTCGGCGCGGGTCTTGGCCGGGGTACTGCCGTCGAGGTACTGATAGGGGATGCCGGCTTCGCGCACGGCTTCCTCCAAGAGCTTCAAGTGGGTGACGAACTGGGAAAATACCAGCACCTTGTGGCGGTTCTCGCGCAGCTCGCCGATCATTTCCCGGAACATGTTGAGCTTGGCGCTCTCAGGCGCGCCCGCGTCGCGCACCAGCTTCGGGTTGCAGCAGGCCAGGCGCAGGCGGGTGAGGTGGGCCAGCACCTCCAAGCGCCGCGCTCCTTCGCCCTGATCATCGCTCGGCGCGGTTTCCAGATCTTCCACGGCCCGTTGCCGCAGCGCCTCGTACAGGGCTGCCTCCTTGGGCGACATCTCCACGTGCAGGGTGATCTCGGTGCGTTCCGGCAGGTCGTCGAGCACGTCGGCCTTCAGGCGGCGCAGCATGAAGGGCGCGATCAGGCGCCGCAGGCGGCTGCGGGCGTCGGCGTTCCCACCGCGTTCGATGGGCGATGCGAAGTGGCGGCGGTAGTGCTCCAGGGAGCCGAGCAGGCCCGGGTTGATGAAGCTGAACAGCGAGTGCAGGTCGATCAGGTTGTTCTGAATGGGGGTGCCGGTGGTGATCAGTCGGAAGTCCGCCTTCAGCAGCCGCGCCGCCTTGGCCCGTTTGGTGGCCGGGTTCTTGATGGCTTGGGCCTCGTCGAGAACGGCGCTGCGCCAAGGCACCTCGGCCAGCCTCTTGATGTCGTTCTGTAGCAGGCCGTAGCTGGCTACCACCAGGTCAAAGGGCCCGAGGCTCTCCAACTGTCCGCCACGCGATGGGGCCGTGCCGCCGTAAACGGCCACGTTCAAGGTGGGCGCGAAACGGTGCGCCTCATCGACCCAGTTGGCCACCACCGACGTCGGCGCCACCACCAGCGCCGGGCCGTCCGGAGCCCGGTGCAGCAGCAGGGCCAGGGTCTGCACTGTCTTGCCGAGACCCATGTCGTCGGCCAGGCAAGCGCCTGCGCCCCACTGGCTGAGCCGTGCCAGCCATGCGTAGCCCTCCCGTTGGTAAGGGCGAAGGTCGGCCTGCAGGGTGCCCGGCAACTCTGGGTCGAAGGCTTGGGCTTGTTCGAGCTGGCGGCGCTGCGCACGCCAAGCCGCGTCGGTGTCCACCCGGGCTTCGGCAATGAGTTCATCCAGCGCCAGTGTCGCCAGGGGATGCATGCGCACCGCATCGCCTGCGGCGGGTGACGACAGGCTGCGCAGATCCTCCAGTTGGCGGCGAAAGGCGCTGCTGAGCGCCAGGAAGCCGCTCTCACCCATCTTCAGGAACCGGGAGCCGGGGTTTTCGTCGAGCAAAGTGAAGATTTGCCGCAACGTCAGGGCTTCGCGCTCGTCAAAACGCACTTCACCGGAAGCGGAGAACCAGTCGGCCGCCTGTTTGATGGAGAGGTTCAGGGAAGCGCTGCTGGCGCGGGCGACGATCTTGAACGGCTCGCCCTTCGGCCACAGGCAGCGCGCCTCGGCGGCGTTGAGCTGTTCGAGCAGCGCTAGGCAGTCCTCTGGTTCGCTTAAGCCCAAGCCCCAGTCGCCGGCGCGTCCGGCATTGATGCCGCGCAGCATCGGGCAGGCGTCGATGAGCGCTTCGGCAGCGGCGCGCTCCGCTGCCATGTCGCGCCGGGCCTGCACGGTGGCGTCGTTCTGCACCGCGAACACGGTGGCGCCGCCAGCCCCTGGGCTGAGGTAGATGGCTGACTCCGGGACGGGCTCGACCAGCAACTCCACCGTCAAGCCGTCGCCGCTGGGTTCCAGGCGCAGCCAAGGGTTGGCGTCGGCGTCCACCCGAGGGGCGCCGGAATCCTCGCCGGTGGCGCTTTGCACCCGCACGTCGCCGGCTAGGGCGGAGACGGCTTCGAAGAACCGGGTGCGGGCGCCGGGTGGCAGGCTCAGGCCTTCGGCTGGGATGATGCTGCGCAGATGCCGATGGCTTTCGGAGAACTTCCACAC
>CAZRBP010000397.1:0-2077 GCA_964598305.1 uncultured Pseudomonadales bacterium
GGCGAGCGTGGACGTGTCAGACGACGATGATCCGCCGCCGGTGGTTCCGGTGGTGTCGGTGTCGCTGTCGGTGTCGCCGTCTTCGGTGTCGGAGGCCGGTGGGGAGGCGAAGGTCACCATCTCGCTCAGCCGCGCGCTGGAATCGGGCGAGTGGGTGCAGGTGCCCTTGTCGATCGCCGGCGGCGACGAGGGCGATCACTGGGCGCTGGAGATGCGCGACGAGGACAACCCCGCGGGCGGTGCGTGGCGCACCGGCTACGGCGCGGGCACCTCGGTGTTGTTCTACGGCGGCGGCCGCACCGCCACCTTGGTGCTCGCCGCCAAGCCCGGCGCCGCCGGCCGCGCCATCACCATCTCATTGGGCGCCGGGCCGCGGGCGCCCACCTCGGGCGGCATCGACGGCGGCATCGGCACCGGCGCCGGGACCATCACCATCGCCATCACCGGCAACTGAGCGCAAGCCGGCCCCGCACGGCGAGCGACTCGAACAGGCTGCCGAACATGGAGAAGTCGGCCATCAGGCCGTCTGAGGACGCTCCGACCAAGGCGGCGGCGAGCGACGGATCCACCAGATGCCGCTTCGGGGCTTTGCGCAAGGAGGCTTCCGACCGCAGTTCTGGCGACCAGGCGGGGAGGTCTTCCAACACGAAGATGCGGTGCAGCGCGTCGAGGTATGAGGCGAGGGTCGCGGTGGTGGGCGGTCGACTCAGGCGGCATATCCTGGTCGGCGTCTGTCTCGCCTATGCCTTGCCTCTCCTGCCAACTTCCACATACTCGTTTGTTATTTCCTGATGGAAGCTAGATGGGAGGACTGCCCAATCCCTGGCTTCCACCAGGAAAGGGACGTTCGACTCTTGAAGGGCTTCGGCCAAACCGTTGATTTGGCCTCTGGGAATCCGCTCCAAGTTCGGCCCGCGAAGCACGAGGTCGAGGTCGCTGGCTTCATGGCCTTGGCCGTTGACTCGACTGCCGTATGCCCATACTTCGGCGTCGGGAACATGCTCTTGGAGAATGGCCTTGATCTGTTCTAGGTGGCGAGGCAGCAGGTCGAGTTTGTCAGCCATCGGCTTGTTGCGCGATGACTGAGGCCAGCTCTGTGGCGTCGGCGATGAAATCAGGCAGCAGCTTGAGTGTGGCCTCGGCAAAATCCTCGCCGTAGTCGTGGGCTGTGCTGTTGCGGTTGTCCCGGTATTCAAGCCAGCGCTCGCAGGCTTCCATTGATATCAGACCGTGTTTTGCGGCATGGCGGAAGCAGTCTTTGAAGTTAAGACCGTCGGCTTGGCGATTGGATGCGAAGTATGGCCGAAGGCGCTTTCGCAACAACTTGCCGCTTAGCTCCAATGAGATCTCGAACTCCTTGACACACGCCGCTCGGTAGATGTCGTACATGATGCTTTCGGGAGCATGGCCGGGCAACTCCGCTTGGGCGGCTTCCAGGATGCTGATGCATCGCACGAGGAAATGCGTGTTGATGCTCATATGCCGCTCTCCGAGCTGTACCCCAAAACTAGTCGAACTGGGCAAGTCTCTCGCAACCAAGATCGCCTCCGAACTGGTTGCTTCCGACTCCCCTCCACTCGATCACGACGCCTCAACCAACGCCCCCATCAGCCGCTACCGGCACCTCCGAGAACGCGCCTGAAACTGCTGTACCGCCTCCTGGTCAGCCCAGCCCCCTCGCGGGGTTCAGTCATCGTCGATGACGGTGATCGTGAGCGGTCCAGCGCCGATGTTGATGCTGCCGTCGATGCCGCCTGATGTGGGTGCCCGACTGTCTGAGCCGACCGCGATCGTGAGTTCGCGGTCTGTCGTGTCGTCGTCGGGCAGCGCGGTCAACAGCAGCGTCGCGGAGCGGCCACCGCCGAAGAACAGCACCGCGGGGTTCTCGCCGTAGCCGACTTGAAACGCTCCCCCGGTGGGGTTGTCTTGCTCGCGCATGACCAGCGTCCAATGGTCGCCCTCGACACCGCCGGTCACAGCCAGCGGCACCTGCACCCACTCACCGTTTTCCAGCGCCCGGCTCAGCGTGATCGTGACCAATGCCTCCCCGTCGGCCTCAGGCACCGACGCCGTAGAC
>CAZRBP010000398.1:0-2061 GCA_964598305.1 uncultured Pseudomonadales bacterium
ATCTCGAACCATACCGTGTCATGCAAACTGCACGTGGTACAGGAGCCTCAGTCGGCCAGCGCCTCGACTACGAAGTCGTTGTCCCGGGCGATTTCGGCGCGCAAGTCCGCTGGCGCCGGCTTGGCAAAGGTCGGCTTCGCGTAGCGGTTGACGCGGATGCCGGGCGCTTCGGCCTTGAGCAGCGCCTCCAGCCGGTCGAGCAGCACATTGCCCTTGGGCTTGGATATGTCGAGAAAGGCGACGTTGCCGGCAATCCGGCCGCTTCGCGGCGTCACCCGCCGCTCCACCGGCACCCGTTCGTCGGTTGGATCAAGAATGGTTGTCATGGCTCTTGCCTCCTGTTGTTGGCTTTCCTTGCGCCTGTTCAGGCCTCCTCAATTTTCTTCGAGACCGGCATCGAGCCGATCTCGCCGGTCACCCAGCCGTGGAAGGCGCCGGAGAACTTGCCGGCCTCTGCGCCCGCCACCACGATGTGGATGTCCTCATCGCGACGGAACTTGGGCAGCTTCTTGGCCCGCGCCTGCTCATCCATGGCTTCGACCACGGCGGGCTTGAAGCCGACCGCGGAGACCTCATCCGCGGCCAGCTCCTCAATGGAGCGCGCCGTCACCGCCTGGATGCGGGCGCGAATCTCCGCCTTACCGTAACCATCGCGGGCAAAGGTGTCCACATGCTCCGGGGCGATGACCAGCAGGGTTTCGGTGGCGAAGTGGGCGCGCGGGTGAAAAATGCTGTCCAAGCACAGCCCGAAGCTGCCCGCCAAGTGGGCACCGTCCCGAGCATCCTGGTCAACGATCAGGGTGGGCCCGCTGCTCATGGCGAAGGCGGTGACCACCGAGTCCCCGGCGGCGAAGCCCCGCTCCACGTGCAGCGGTGTCCACGGGTTGCGCTCCTCCCACTCCGGGAAGCACATCGTGAACTTCATCGGGTTGCCCAGGGTGGAGCGTTCCGTGCCGCCGGGCTGCGCACCGCCGATGTTGCGGATGGCCAAGCGCAGCGCCCGGCCGATGGTGGCGTTGGCGCGGCTGCCCTGGCCGAGCGCCCCGAGCTTCATGTTCATGCCCAAGCGCTCGCGCACCGGCCCGTTGACGACGATCACTGGGCTGGCCCCCATGGTGGTGGCCATGACGCCGTGAATGTTGAAGGCGTCAGTGCACACCGCCTCCAAGCAGGCGATGACCACCGGCAGGTACTCCGGCCGGCAGCCGGCCATGACCGCGTTGATGGCAACTTTCTCCACCGTGGCCTCGCCCATGTTGGGCGGCACCGTAGCCACCACCTCCTGGGCATCGCGCCCGGTGCCTCCCAACATGCGCAGTACCCGCTCGGGGGTGGGCGGCACCAACGGCAGGCCGTCGCTGAAGCCGAGATCGAACATCAGCTCAACCTCGTCGTCGCCCTCCCCCACCTCGATGCGGCGGGCGCGCAGGGGGCTGTTCTCGGATTCCGCCCGCAGGCGGTCGGCTATGAGCGGGTCGGCGGAGCGGGAGCCGCAGCCGGGCCGCCACTCGGGGTAGTCCGCCCAGTCGAGGGCCGGTGGCGCTAGGTTCAGCGCCTCCGCGAAGCCTTCGCCGGCCTGGCGCCACTCATCGCGGGCGAAGCCCACCAGCTTGGCGTTTGACTGCCCCTTCGCGTCCACCAAGTGCAGGGTGGGCACGATCTCCACGTCATAGGCGAAGGAGACCTTAAGCGACTCATCGTTCAGCAGCGGCACGGTCAGGCCGTGGCGCTCGGTGAGGACGCGATTGCCCTCGGCGGTCTGGCCGACAATGAAGAAATCCGCCGCGGCCCCCAGGTCGCGGTGCAGCGCCTCGATGAGTGGCATGACGTCGTTGCAGGTGGGGCAGTCCTCCTTGACGAAGCAAATCAACGCGGGCCGGGTGCCGGGAAAGCTGTGGTCCCCGCCCCCGTCGTCCTCCAGCAGGAATGCGGGCAACTCAGACATGGTTTGACGTTAACGCAACTCGGCGATCAACGCCAACCTTCGGCCTTGATTGGAGCACTAGGCAAGGCGGCGCAGGGGTTCGCTGCCATCCCAGCCTCGGGATGCCTCTTCCACCA
>CAZRBP010000399.1:0-2058 GCA_964598305.1 uncultured Pseudomonadales bacterium
TCGGCTACCGCTACTGGGAGGAGACCGGAAACCCGGCCTACGAGCTGTTTTTGCGCTAGGGCTTCGCCCTCGAGCTCCCGGAAACATTTTTTTTGGCAAGTGCGACCGATTTTGTCGTAGGTGCTTGTTAGCCTGCCCCCGATTCCAAACGATTTCGGGCTGAAGCGATGATCACGCCTTATGAACGACGCCTCCTGCTGTCGTACTCACGCAATGTTGCCTCCCGCTTTGACCATCGGCATCCCGTGGCGAGCGCGCTCACCGAGTGGATCGACGATCATGCGGACCTTCTTGAGATTGGCCGGAGTTGCACGGGTCTTGGGTCGAGAAGCCCAGACGACAGCAGCCTGTCCTGCGAGGCTTGGGAGCGGCTCAAGGACGTTTTGGGCCGGGAGGTAGCTCGCGCGAGAAACGCACGGGCCGATTCGATGGCAAAGCGTATTCGCGAACTCGCTCGGATCGTGCGGATGTCAAAAGCGGACATTGCAATTCTTGAGTTTCTATTGCGCTACCAAACACGTCCGTTGGTGGAGTCCATGGTGGATGCGATACTCCACCCGGTGCTCGGCCGGAGAATCATCAGGCTGACGTTGGGCAACCGAGTGCTGTCGGATGTAATCGGCCTGTCATACAAGACCTTTTCCACGCGCCTGAGCCTCGATGGCCCCTTGGTGCGCACCGGACTCCTATCCACGGACGAGGACGGCGAAATCGAAGTCGTTGACCGACTGAAGCGACTGGCATTCGAGGCGAGTGATTCAACCCGCGATGTGGGGCAACTGCTGTTCGGCACCGCGTCTCCAAGCGAGCTTTTATGGTCCGATTTCGACCATGTGGCGGATGGCCGGGATCACGTCGAGCGTTTGATAAAGGGTGCGTTGAAGGCCAATGCGCACGGCGTCAACATTTTGGTTTACGGCCCGCCGGGCACCGGCAAAACCCAGTTCTGCCGAACACTCGCGACTCGGTTGGGGGTGGCGCTTCACAGTATCGGTGAATCCGACGGCGAAGGCCGGGAGCCCAATCGCCAAGAGCGGCTGCAGGAGCTGACTCTCCTCCAGCATGTCTTTGCAGCCAGCCCCAACAGGATTCTCCTGTTCGACGAGATGGAGGACCTGTTGGCCAGCCCCACCCACATGGGCAGACCACATCCCCTGCGCGGGATCCGAAACAGAGCCAGCAGCGAAGGCTCGAAGGTATACATGAACCGGATGCTGGAACGCAATGCCGTGCCGACATTGTGGACCTCGAACTCCGCTCATCGGACCTGTTCGACGGTGCTGAGGCGCATGATGTTCGCATTGGAACTGCGCCAACCGCCGCGTAATGTCCGGGCGCGTATCTGGACACGGCAGCTCGCACGCCATGGCATTGAGTCGGATGAGGCAGAGGCCGACAAGCTGGCTCGCGACTTCGAAGTCTCTCCCGGCGTGGCGGCCGGGGCCACTGCGGCTGCGAAGCTCGTGGATGGCGGCGGAATCGCGGACGTGCGGCGCGGGGTCAGCAGCCTCTCCCGCCTGTTGACGGGCGAGAAGCCGCCGCAACGGACCCCCGCCGAGTTCGATCCGGCTCTCATTCGCTCGGCGACCGATCCCGCTGAACTCGCGGATCGATTCGCTGGTCTGGGCGCACGGCGGCTCTCGCTCTGCCTCAGCGGGCCGCCCGGCACCGGAAAGAGCGCCTTCGTGCGCTACCTGGCTGAACGCATGGGGCTGGAAGTTGAGCAGAAGCGGGCTTCGGACCTGATTTCGATGTGGGTCGGAGGGACGGAAGAGCTGATCGCCGCGGCATTTGCCCGGGCGCGTGAGGACCAGCACTTCCTGGTTTTCGATGAAGCCGACTCGCTGCTGGCCGACCGGCGCTTGGCGCATCGTTCCTGGGAGGTGAGCCAAGTCAATGAGATGCTGACCTGGATGGAGAGCCATCCGTTGCCGTTCGCTTGCACCACGAACTTTGCCGAACGCCTCGACGTGGCCACGTTGCGCCGTTTTGATTTCAAGATCGAACTGGGCTTTCTGTCGGTGGACCAAGTCCGTTCCGCCTTTAGCTTGTTCTTCG
>CAZRBP010000400.1:0-2052 GCA_964598305.1 uncultured Pseudomonadales bacterium
AGGTCGGTGCGGGATTGCACACCGGGGTTTCCCGCTGTCCGGCTGCGCTTGACATCATATGCGCCCATCCCTATGGTAGCCCCATTGTGCGAGGGCGCGAACGGGCATGGGCAACGCGTATTTTGGTTCCAAGGCGACCGCCGGGCTGTGCCAGCCGCTGATCGCGCTGATGCCGCCGCACGCCGTCTACATCGAGACCCACCTGGGCGGTGGTGCGATCATGAAGCGCAAGCCGGCGGCGCTGCGCAACATCGGCATCGATCTCAACGAACGTGCGGTGGCGAGTTTCCACTGCGACTATCCGGTGGAGTTGGTGCACGGCTGCTGCCACCGGTTTCTTTCGCAGTATCCGTTCGACGGTACGGAACTGGTCTATAGCGATCCGCCGTACCTGCACGGCACGCGCAAGTCGAAGCGTCGCTACCGATTCGACTACGAAGACACGGACCACGAGGCGTTGCTGGGTCTGCTTACGGGGTTGCCGTGCGCGGTGATGGTGTCGGGGTATCCGTCGGCGCTCTACGACGAGCTGCTGGCTGGCTGGCGTAGCGTTTCGCTGCAGGTGATGAACCAGGCCGGGGTGGTGACCGAGAAGGTGTGGTTCAACTTTGCGCCGGACCGGGTACATTGGGCGTCGTGCGCGGGCCGCAACTTCACGCACCGCCAGAGCGTCAAGCGCAAGGCGGCGAGTTGGGGCCGGCGCTATCAGGCCATGCCGCCGGCGGAACGCCTGGCGGTGCTGGCGGCGATGATGGCGGCGGAGGCGGAGCTTGAGTGATCGTTGCACATGGCCACGGTGAACAAGCACTCCTTGCGTGAGGAGTTCGAGCGGCTGAAGGCAGAGTTCGGGCAACTGTCCGCAGCGGGCAAGATGCCGGCGGAAACGCGCGCGTTGTTCAACGCCCTGCTGATGCTGTTCGAGGTGCTGATGGCGATCTTCATGGAGAAGAGCACCGCCAAGGGCCGCCGCAATTCGAGTATCCCGCCCTCGCAAACCAGCAAGGACGAGACCGCGGCGACCCGACCCGGCGCCCGGGGCAAGGGCGTGCAGCAAAACGATGCGCGCTCGCGCCACAGCCGAACCGTGACAACCACCGAGGTGGTGGCGGTCGATGCCTGCGCCGGTTGCGGCGCTGATCTCGGCGATACCCCATCGCGGTCCAGGCAACGGCGCACGCGCATCGACATCCTGTTCGAGAAGGTCGTCCATCACGTCGACGCGCAAGTCAAGGATTGCCCCCGGTGTCGGCAGCGCACGACCGGACGCTTCCCGGCGGACATGCCCGGCCCCCTGCAATACGGCAATGGCATCAAGGCCTACACGATGAATCTGCTGATCGCCCAGATGGTGTCGCTCGACCGGGTGTGCAAGTCGCTCAAGACGCTGATCGATGTGGTCATCTCCCCGGCAACGATATTGAAGTTCGTGCTCCGCTTGCATACGGCGCTGGAACGTTGGGAGGCATCGGCGATTGACGAACTGCTGCGCATGCCGGCCTTGAACGTCGACGAGACCTCGCTACGGGTGGATCGGAAGAACCACTGGATCCATGTCTATTCGGGCGGCGCCATCACCGTCAAACGCTTGCACCGCAAACGCGGTTGCGAGGCCATCGACGACATCGGCATCATCCCCCGCTACGGCGGTGTCGTGGTGCACGACTGCTGGGCGTCGTACCTGTCCTACGATCATTGCGGCCACGCGCTTTGTGGCTCGCATCTCCTGCGCGAATTGCAGTTCGTCATCGACTCCAATCAATACGCCTGGGCCAGGAACATGAAGCGGCTGCTCAAGGAAACCTGCGCCAAGGTGTCGGCGAGCGACGCCAAGCAGTTGACCGGGCAGGAATACCGGAACCTGCGCAAACGTTATCGAAACCTGCTGACGCGTGGCGGCAAGGAACTGCCGCCCATCCCCGCCCGGACCAAGGGCAAACGCGGTCGAATCGCCAAGTCCGATGCCCACAACCTCTGGGAACGGTTGCAGAAGCACGAACAAGCGGTGTTGCTGTTCGCCAAGGAACCCGCCGTACCCTTCACGAATAACCGGGC
>CAZRBP010000401.1:0-2051 GCA_964598305.1 uncultured Pseudomonadales bacterium
GCGCTAGGTGCGCTGCTTTCGGCGCAGCCGTTGCCGGCTGGGGCCGAAGAGGGCGCCCAAGTCATCGAGGAAATCGTCGTCTCCGCCCGCAAGCGAGAAGAGAACATCCAAGACGTGGGCATCGCCGTTAGCGCGCTCAGCCAGACGGAGATCGAACAGGCCTTCGCCCGCGACCTGCGGGACCTGGTGTTCGTCTCGCCCAACCTGGTGCTTGACGACACCGCCCAGGGGCCTGGCGGCGTTGCCGCCGCCTACATCCGGGGCATTGGCGTCTCGGAAGTGGAGAAGAACTTCGACCCCGCCGTCGGCGTGGTGGTGGATGGCATCTTCCTTGGCACCATGACCGGCGGCATCACCCAGGCGATCGACCTGGAGAGCGTGGAGGTGCTGCGCGGCCCCCAGGGCACCCTATTCGGCCGCAACACCATCGGCGGCGTCGTCCACCTGCGCCGAACCCAGCCCACCGGCGAGGCCGGCGGCAAGGTGCGGGCGAGCTACGGCAACTACGACAACCTGCGCCTGGAGGGGCTGGTCAACTTCGGCCTCGGCGACCAAGTGGCGGTCAAGCTGACCGGCGCCCTCGACGACCAAGGCGAAGGCTACTACGAGAACGTGAACACCGGCCGGGATGAAGGACGCGTCGAGTACCAGTCCTTCGGCGCCAATGTCCTGCTCACGCCGAGCGATCAATTGGAGCTGGAGTACACCGCCCAGATCGAGCGCACCGACCAGGACACCCCGCCGCTGCTCAACGTCGGCCAGCCGGGCCAGCTCTTCTGCAGCGCATTCGGCTTCTGCTCGCCGGACACGAAAACCCCGGTGTCGGGCGACCGCTGGAAGACCACCCAGGATCTGGTCGGCCCCAACGACGCCACCTTCGATGCGGACACCCACATCCTTGAACTGCGGTGGAGCCTGACCGAGTCCTTGAGCCTTGACTACATCTTCGGCTCTTGGGAGACCGAGGAGACCGTGCTCACCGACTGGGACGCGGTGGCGCCGGAACTGTTCCACACCACCCGTCCGGCAGAGTACGAGCAGACCTCCCACGAACTGCGCCTCACCCTGGATGATCCGGGCTCCCGGCTGCGGGGCACCGCCGGGGCCTACATCTGGGATTCCGAATACGAAATCCGCCTGCGCAGCTACATCGGCTTCGCCGTGCCCAACCTGGTGCTCGACCTGCCGCAGACCTCCCGCCAGGACTCCCAATCCTGGGCGCTGTTCTTCGAGGCCGACTACGACCTCACCGACCGGCTGACGCTCAACTTCGGCGGCCGCTACACGGAGGACGAGAAGGATACCGACCAAGCAGGCGTCGTGACCGCCGCAGCCAGTGATGATTGGAGCAAGTTCACGCCCAAGGCCGGCCTGCTGTATCGTCTGAACGACGACGCCACGATTTACGGCACCTACTCGGTCGGCTACCGCAGCGGCGGCTTCAACGGCCGGGTGGACAGCTTGGAGAACGCAACGACGCCCTACGACGAGGAAACGGTCACCAACTACGAGGTGGGCCTGAAGTCCGACTGGCTCGATGGCAGCCTAAGGGTCAACGTGGCCGCCTTCTTCATGGACTACGAGGACAAGCAGGAGGAGCTGCAGCTTCCCTCCGCCACCAGCGGCACGGGCCAAGTCACCCTAGTGACCAACGCCTCCACGGCGGAAATCTACGGAGTGGAGTTGGATGCCCAGTGGCTCCCCGCACCGGGCTTGAGCCTGCGCGGCAACCTCGGCGTACTCGACGCCCAGTACGACGACTTCGAGTTCATCGGCGCCGCCGGCGTCCAGGATCTCTCCCATCTGGACATCCGCCGGGCGCCGGACCTCACCGCCGCGCTCAGCGCCACCTATGAGTGGTCCGTGGGCAGCGGCCAAGCTTGGCTGACCTTCGGCTGGCGCTATCTCGGCAAGCACGAAGTCGATTTCGCCAACAAGCCGGAGCTCACCAACTCCGCCCAGCACCTGATCAACGCATCCGCCAACCTGGAAGTTGGGGCCATGCGGTTCAGCCTGTTCGGGCGCAACCTGGCCGAGGAGGACGGCTACGG
>CAZRBP010000402.1:0-2048 GCA_964598305.1 uncultured Pseudomonadales bacterium
ATAACAAACCCCGCAATCACACAACCGCAAGGGGTATTTTACCAACCTGCGCCGCCCAGCCCTGTCCTTCAGGGCGGGGAGCAGTCACGATGTTTGTTCGATGCCCGAATCGGGCACCACTGGGGAAACCCTTCGGCCAGCGCGCCCCGAAGGCCGCTACTATACTGATTGCCAACGCCAAACACTTCCCCCTGACGCCGGACAAATCCACTTGTTGCCAACAGCGCGTTGCTCATTGCATTGACATGACCCGGAAAGCGCCTAGGGTAAGGGGATGGCCAGACGCAAACTGCCCATCGGCATTCAGACATTCAGCGAGATACGCTCGCGGGGCTACTACTACGTGGACAAAACGCCGCACATTCAACGGCTAGTCGAGGAAGGCAAGCACTACTTCCTGTCCCGGCCGCGGCGATTTGGCAAAAGCCTGCTGCTCGATACCCTAAAGGAACTCTTTGAAGGCAATGAACCGCTGTTTCGGGAATTGGCAATTGGCCACTCCTGGGACTGGTCGAGGAGCCACCCGGTGCTGCGGCTGAGCTTTGCCGGCAGCGACTTCAGCAACATGGACGCTTTGCCGGCGAACCTTGGCGCAAAGCTCGACGGCATTGAGAGGCGGATGGGGGTGCGTTCAGGATACGCTTCGGCCTCTCAACGATTCGCGGAACTGTTTCAGCTCGTCCACGAAAACACGGGGCGGCCCGTGGTGGTGCTGGTGGATGAGTATGACAAGCCGATCCTTGACGCCCTGGAAGTGCCGGATGTGGCCCAGGCCAACCGCAGCCTGCTTCGGGGATTCTATGGGGTTATCAAAGACAGCGACGCGCACATCCGGTTCAGCCTGCTCACGGGCGTCTCCAAGTTCTCCAAAGTCAGCCTGTTCTCCGACTTGAACAACCTCATCGACATTACGCTCGACCCACGTCACGCCACGCTCTGCGGCTACACCGACGCCGACATTGACACCGTGTTCGCCGCGGAGCTTGACGGCCTTGACCGGCAGGCCATTCGCGAGTGGTACAACGGCTATGGCTGGCGGGGGGAAGAGCGGCTGTACAACCCTTTCGACATCCTGTTGCTGTTCCGCAACCGCGAGTTCGACGCCTGGTCGTTCGAGACCGGCACCCCAGCGTTTCTCATCGACAAGCTTGCCGAGCGGGGTGTGCCCTCGCCTTCCCTGGACGGCATGGTCAGCACACGGGAACTGCTGTCCGCATTCGACATCGACCACATCGGCACCGAGGCCCTGCTGTTCCAGACTGGCTACCTCACCATCAAGGAGGAGGACCACTCCAGCGGTTCCCCCCTCTTCCACTTGGGCTTTCCCAATAGGGAGGTTCGCCAAAGCCTGAACCGCAGCCTGCTGCGCGCCTTGGCGCCGGAACCCACCCGGCAGTTGACCCAAGGCATCAGGCTGCGCGAACTGCTTGCGGCCAACGACTTCAAAGGCCTTGAAGCCCTGTTCCAAGCGCTCTTCTCAGCCATTCCCCACGATTGGCACCGCAAGAACGACATCGCCCGCTTCGAAGGCTACTACGCCAGCGTGTTCTATTCTCACTTGGCGGCCACCGGCTTGGACGTGACGGTGGAGGACAGCGGCAGCCAAGGACGAGCGGACTTGACGGTGCGCAGCAACGGCCGGATTTACATTCTGGAATTCAAGGTGGTGGAGCAGGCGCCGGAAGGAGCCGCCATGGCCCAACTCAAGGCTAGGCGCTACGCGGACAAGTACCGCGCCAGCGGCGAACCCATCCACCTGATCGCCGTGGAGTTCAGCCGCGAAACGCGCAATCTGGTGGCTTTTGAGGTGGAAAAGGCCTGATCGAGCGCTCTTTCAGCGCTCGGCGCTGAGGCGCTCCAGAGTGCCCAGGTCCAGATGGAGGGCCGCCCTGTTTTTTCGAATGGATTGGGTTAGGGAGATGGCGCCGCGCGCTCCGCCCGGCACCGGGGTTTCGCTAAGGCAGGGGGCGGTTCGGACAGCCGCTCGAACTCGGCGTTGGCGGCGGAAACCACTCCCGGAAGCAGCTTCTCAAGGTCCGCGTCAAGCC
>CAZRBP010000403.1:0-2024 GCA_964598305.1 uncultured Pseudomonadales bacterium
ATGATGAGCCAGACGTTGAGGAACATGAGGATGGCCATGACCGAGCCGATGAAGATGTCCATCGTGAGCCCCGCCCCGTCAATGCCTAGCATGACCAAGCCGGTGAGCAGGGTGAACATGGCCCCCCAGCGGAACCACCACAACGCCCTTGGGGCCAGCTTGGTGAAGGCATCCACCCGGGCGTCCGGGTCGGCTTCCTTGAAGTACTCGGTCTGCACGAAGTTGAAGTAGTACAGCAGGCCGATCCAGGTGATGCCGACGATGAAGTGCAGCCACTTCGCCAGATAATCGATGATCTGAATTTCCGTGTACACGGTGCGCTCCTCCCAACCCATAAAGGTGTGTTTAAGTCACTGGGAAATATAGGGGAGTTGGGTAGCAAAATCCACAGGACCCCGCTTAACGAAAGACCCCGCCAAAAGGCGGGGTCTTTCGTCGCGCACAGGGCGCAAAAGTCTCCGCGCTCTAGGCGCGAAGGTCTCCGCGCACAAGGCGCGGAGGTGCCGAATCGGCGGGGCGGTTTACATCATGCCGCCCATGTCGGGCATGCCGCCGCCGCCACCGGGCATCGGGGGCGGGTTGTCCTCCGGCTGCTCGCTCACCATCGCTTCGGTGGTGATCATCAGGCCCGCCACGGAAGCGGCGGCCTGCAAGGCGGCGCGGGCCACCTTGGCCGGATCGAGGATGCCCATGTCGAGCATGTCGCCATACTCGCCGGTGGCCGCGTTGTAGCCGTGGTTGCCGTCCAGGGCCGACACCTTGTCGAGCACCACCGCGCCCTCGACGCCGGCGTTGACAGCGATCTGGCGCAGGGGGGCGCTCATGGCGCGGGCGGCGATGGCGATGCCGACGTTCTGGTCCTCGTTGTCGCCGGAGACCGCGTTGACGGCCTCAAGCGAGCGCACCAGGGCGACGCCGCCGCCGGCGACCACACCTTCCTCAACCGCAGCGCGGGTGGAGTGCAGCGCGTCCTCGACGCGGGCCTTCTTCTCCTTCATCTCCACCTCGGTGGGCGCGCCCACCTTGATGACGGCCACGCCGCCGGCCAGCTTCGCCAAGCGTTCCTGCAGCTTCTCGCGGTCGTAATCGGAGCTGGTGTCCTCGATCTCCTGGCGAATCTGCTTGATGCGGCCTTCGATCTCGTTCTTGGCGCCCGCGCCATCGACGATGGTGGAGTTCTCCTTGGTGGAGGAGACCCGCTTGGCGGTGCCGAGATCGTCGAGGGTGGCGCCTTCAAGGGTCAGCCCCACTTCCTCGGAGATGACGGTGCCGCCGGTGAGGATGGCGATGTCCTGCAGCATGGCCTTGCGCCGGTCCCCAAAGCCGGGCGCCTTGGCGGCGGCCACCTTGACGATGCCGCGCATGTTGTTGACCACCAGGGTGGCCAGCGCCTCGCCTTCGATGTCCTCGGCGATGACCATCAGCGGCTTGCCGGACTTGGCGACGTTCTCCAGCACCGGCAGCATGTCGCGGATGTTGGAGATCTTCTTGTCGCACAGCAGGATGTAGGGCTCCTCGAGGTCTGCGGACATCGAGTCTTGGTTGTTGATGAAGTAGGGCGAGAGGTAGCCGCGGTCGAATTGCATGCCTTCCACGACATCGAGCTCGTTCTCAAGGCCGGAGCCCTCCTCCACGGTGATGACCCCTTCGCGGCCCACCTTGTCCATCGCGTCGGCGATGATCTGGCCCACAGCCGAGTCGCTGTTGGCGGAAATGCTGCCGACCTGGGCGACGGAGGTGGAGTCCTCGCAGGGCTGGGACATGCCGCCGATGGCGGAGACGGCGGCCGTCACCGCCTTGTCGATGCCACGCTTCAGATCCATTGGGTTCATGCCCGCGGCAACGGACTTGAGGCCCTCGGTAAGAATGGACTGCGCCAGCACGGTGGCGGTGGTGGTGCCGTCGCCGGCCTCGTCGGAGGTCTGACTGGCGACTTCCTTGACCATCTGGGCGCCCATGTTCTCGAACTTGTCCTTGAGTTCGATTTCCTTGGCTACCGAGACGCCGTCCTTGGTGACGGTGGG
>CAZRBP010000404.1:0-1997 GCA_964598305.1 uncultured Pseudomonadales bacterium
TGGGTCTGGATCAGGCAGGCATCGGGATAGGCGGCCAGCAGGTCTTCCAGCATCAGCAGGTAGGGCGGCGACTTCAGCACCCAGCGCCCCTTCGGGCCCCGCCACTGTAGCTGCTGCAGTACCCGCTGATGCGTGTTCATCGCTCCTGCGGCCGGCGCCTCGGTGAGCCAGCGGATGTAGTCCGGAACGGCATAGGTTGCCCAGAAATTGGAACTCGCAAAGTGCAACTGCAGGATGGCGTTGCACTCGGCCGGCAGGGTGGCGCCAAAGGGGTGCATGGTGGCCAGTTCCGGGGCCGCGGCAAGCATGGCGTCGATGCCGGCCTGGGTCTGGGCAATGCGGGGGTCGGTCGCAAAGCTGTCGAGTCGCGGTGCCGGACAGGGCGCGGCGACTTCCCAAGTGAGCGCCGCCCGCGCCCCGGGGTCGAGGGCCAACAGCTCGAACAGCCAAGTGGTGCCGGTGCGCGGCAATCCCAGGACCACCAGCGGGCGGCGAATCTCGCCACGCAGGATCTCGGGGTGATCGATGGCTTCCCGTTGAAGCTGCAGCCGGGTGGTCAACAACCGCGTCACCTCGACCCTCACCGCTTCCCGCAGCGAGGCGGCGAAGGGCTGGGCTTCCACCGCTTCAACGAGCCGGCCCAAGCCCTCCTCGAAGGCGCGATCGGCACCCCAATCGGAAAGCCCGGCAAGCCGCTCGGCCTCCGCCATCAGCGCTTGCCGGTCGAGTTTCCCGGACCGGCGGATATCGCTGGTCATGCGCCGCAAACTCCGTCGCGGTCGAAATGCCAATCACCCGTGTCCAGCATTAGCGATCGCCCCTCCCTGTCGTGAATTATCTTAATACGTTGACTAATTAGACGCCATATCGCCTAATTGACGCCCAATCGACGCGAATGGTGGGAGGAGCCCGCAAGATGTCCGAGCCACGCCCAAGGGAAGTCGTGCGAATCACCGACGAGACCTTAGAGCGCATGCGCGCCCGGGTCGGGATCGAGGTGCCCGAACCACGCCGGTACCACAACGATGTCGTAACCCAGGACGGCGCCCGCCACTTCGCCTGGGGTTACGGCGATGACAATCCGCTTTACTGCGATGCCGAGTACGGGCGCGGCACCCGCTGGAACGGACTGATCGCCGCGCCTGCGTTCTCCTACACCATGGGCGAGGACGACGTGGCGCCCCTGTCGGGCGAGATGAAGCGCAAAATGAAGGGTGACCCCATCGCCGGCCTCGGCCTCTACCAGGCGGAGATGCAGCTTGAATGGTGGCAGCCGCTGCGCGAGGGCGACCGCTGCTATCTGCGCAAATCGCTGGTGGGCACGCGGCTCACCGAAGGGCGCACCGGCGGCAAGTCGATTCACGAGGTGCGCGGCATTTTCCAGCGCAACCAGCACGGCGATCCGGTGGCCATGCGGCGCGGCACCTTCTTCGCGACCGAGCGCGACCCGGACCGCGGCAAGGGCCGCGAAAAGTCCGACCCCGCGCCGGCCCCCGAGCCCTATTCCCAAGCCGAGTTGGACGCCATCGATGCCTGCTACGAAGCCGAGGCCGCCTGCCGCCGGGGTGCTAGGCCACGCTATTGGGAGGATGTGGCGGTCGGGGAAACCCTGGGGCCCATGGTCAAGGGGCCGCTCAAGGTCACCGACATGCTCCTGTGGCACATGGGCTGGGGAATGCACATGTCGCCGCCCGGCGCCTTCCGCATGACCCACGAGGTGCGCAAGAAGGTTCCGGGCATGTTTCCGAAGGATCCGATGGGCATTCCCGACACCGTTCAGCGCTGCCACTGGCAGCCGGACTGGGCGCAACGGCTGGGCTTCCTCACGGCCTACGACTACGGTGCGCAACGGGAGGTGTGGTTCTCCCATCTCATCAGCAATTGGATGGGCGACGACGCCTGGCTGTGGAAGCTCACCGCCAAGCACCACAAGTTCAACTTTCACGGCGACACCACCTGGATGACCGGCGAGGTGACCGCCAAGGAGGAACTCGATG
>CAZRBP010000405.1:0-1993 GCA_964598305.1 uncultured Pseudomonadales bacterium
TGCGATGACTATGTCAACCGAGTGTTCACCGAGGTGTGGGCCGGCCGCATGGACCCCAGCAATCGGAGCGCCGTGGAGGCCGCCATTGTCTGCGCCGGTGGTGATGGCAAGGGCTTCGGCCGCTTTCTGGAGGAGCAGGCGGAAGCGGAACTGACGTCGGCGGCCGACGAAGTGCGGGCCTTGGGCGCCGGGGATGTGCCAGCCTACATCGTTGGCGGCGAGCTCTACATTGGCCGAGCCCACTTGCCGGTGATCCGCTGGTGGCTTGGCGGCCAAGTGGGCGACCCGCCGATATAGGCGGCGGGTGCCTTCGGAGCGAGGGCATAACGAACCGAAGGTTCGACCCCCGCATGAATTTTCCTCGCGCAAATCATGAATTTCATTGCAGCCTATCGTAGGATTGACGGGTCGCAACGCAGGGCAGGCAGCATGAGTCGAAGCTGGGCGGTTTTCTTGGGCGCGTTGGCTGCTGCCGGGTGCAGCGAGCCCTTCGTCACCATTCCGGGGGGCGAGTTGTCCGGCGCTGACCGTCAGCCGCCGGAAATCTGGGGCGACGTGCCCGACACCATCCAGCTGGAGACCCGCCCGGTCGATCCCTACTCCATCAACATGTGGGGGGTCGGCATCGACGGCGACCTCTATGTGGCCACCAGCGGTGGCGGCACCGCTTGGACGGAGTTCATTGAGAATGACCATAATGTTCGGGTGCGCATTGACGACGGCCTGTATCGCCTGCAGGCCACCTTGGTCGAGGAGGCCGGAGAGCGCAGCCGGGTGACACTGGCCTACGCCGATAAGTACGAAGTCGACCCCGACGAGGGCTGGGTGTCGGGTGGCATGATCTTTCGCTTGGAGCGGCCATGACCTACTTGATGGAGGGAATTCGCGTCATCGACGCTGCGTCGTTTCTGGCCGGTCCGGGCGCCGCCACCGTCATGGCCGACTTCGGTGCCGATGTCATCAAGGTGGAGCCCCCCGACGGCGACGGCTACCGCAAACTGGTGGGCAAGCATCCGGTGCCCTATCACTGGCAACTCACCTCGCGCAACAAGCGCAGCATTGGCCTCGACCTAACCCAGGAAGCGGGCCAAGCGGTCCTGCATCGGCTGGTGGCGGACGCCGACGTCATTCTGACCAATTTTCTGCAAGGCCAGCTCAAGCGCTTTCGCATGACCTACGACGAGTTGCAGGCCATCAACCCGCGCATCGTCTTCGCCCAACTGACCGGTTACGGCACCGAGGGCCCGGAGGTGGCTCGCAAGGGCTTCGACATCACCGCTTGGTGGGCCCGTTCCGGCCTGATGGAGTTCATTCGCGAACCCGGCCAGACGCCCCAAGGCTCAGCGCCCGGCATGGGCGACCACAGCACGGCGATGTGCCTGTTCGGCGCCATCATGACGGGCCTCTTTCGGCGCGAACGCACTGGCGAGGGCTGCCAGGTCAGCACGTCGCTCGCCGCCAGCGGCGCTTGGGCCAACGGCATGGCGCTGCAGGGGGTGATCGCCGGGCTGGACTTGAGCGCCTACAAACAGGCCAAGGGGTTGCGCAATCCTTTCACCATCGCCTACCCGACCAAGGACGACCGCTTCGTGGTGTTGGCAATGATCAACACCCAACGGGAGTGGCCGCAGTTGGCCGCCGCCCTCGGCCATCCGGAATGGGTGGACGACGAGCGCTTCGCGGACTTCGATGCGCAGATGCGCAACCGTCACGCGCTCAGCGACCTGATCACCGGTGTAACGTCGCAGCTCACCCAGCAGGAGCTGATGGCGCGGCTGGATGCCCATCAAGTTACCTGTGGGGTGGTCGCACCCATGGGCGACGTGGTGCATGACGAGCAGCTCAAGGCGAGCGGCATCATCCTGTCCACCCATGATGAGGGCGAGGACTACCGGCTCACCGTCAATTCGCCGGTGTTCGTGGATGGGGAAGCCAAGCGCCCTCCGACCCGGGCACCGGAAATCGGCGCCCATACTTGGGAAGTGATGCGCGA
>CAZRBP010000406.1:0-1967 GCA_964598305.1 uncultured Pseudomonadales bacterium
GCCATCACCGAGGCGGTGCGGGAGGCCAAGGTGGAGGCCGGCTACACCTGGCTCGGCTACGACCAAGGGCGCATTCCCTCGGCGGCGCTGATCGCCGCCGTGCCGTTCGGCATGGAACCTTGGGAGTTCGCCGCCTGGTGGTTTGAAGGCGGCGGCCGCGCGCTCGGCGAGGCCCTGTACGCCAAGCAGAACATCCACGTTGTCTTTTGTGGCCTGACCGGTCCGGAAACCGCGGGCTGGTTTCGTGAGCCGATTGAGAGCCTCGACGACGTGCAGGGGCTCAAGATCCGCTTTGCTGGCATCGGTGGCAAGGTGATGGAGCGGGCTGGCGCGTCGGTCACCATGCTGCCCGGCGGCGAGATCTTCCAGGCGCTGGAGAAGGGCGCCATCGATGCCACCGAGTACGCCCTGCCCATCGTCGATCAGTCCTTGGGCTTCAACCGAGTGGCCTCGTACAACTACTACCCGGGCTGGCACCAGCCGTCCACCGCATCGCACATGGTGGTCAACCTGGACATCTGGAACCAAACCGCCCCTGCGGACCAAAAGTTGATCGAAACCGCCTGCACGGCGGGGGTGCTGCGCAATCTCGCCCGCAGTGAGGCCTTGCAGGGGGAGATCATCGCCGGGTTTCCCGACGTGGGCGTCGAAGCCCACACCCTGCCGGACGACGTGCTGCGTGAACTTGAGCGCGTGACCCAAGCGGTGCTCGAAGAAGAGGCGGCCAACGATGCGGACTTTGCCGCCATTCTGGAGTCCCAGCAACGCTTCCGCGCAAGCTACGCTCATTGGAAAGCCCGCGCTTATCTGCCGAGGGACTTCTAGGGCGGCGAATGGAGTTACCTGCCACCCGCTTTTCCCGGCTCGTCGACCCTTGGCTCGAACGCATCGGCCAGTGGACCTCTTGGCTGTGGGTGCTGCTGCTGGCCGTCATCGTCGCCAACGTGGTGCTGCGCTACGTCTTCGGCGAGGGCCGCATCGAGTTTGAGGAGGTGCAATGGCACCTCTACGCCACCGGTTTCTTGCTGGGGCTCGGCTACGCATTGCAGGCCGATGCCCACATCCGGGTGGACGTGCTGCACGAACGTTTTTCGCCCACCTTGGCGGCTTGGGTGGAGCTGTACGGCATCCTCCTGCTGCTGCTGCCGTTCATCGCCGTGGTGCTGATCTTCTCCGTGCCCTTCGTGCGCACGAGCTTCGCCTTTGGGGAGATTTCCTCATCTCCCGGCGGGCTGCCCTACCGCTGGGCCATCAAGGCGATGCTGCCCTTGGGCTTCCTGCTGCTGCTGGTGGCGGCACTGTCGCGTTTGTCGAGAGTGTGGGCTTGGCTGTTCCTTGGCGCTGCGGATGCCGAAGGGGAGGGAGCGAACCGTGGCGCCGAATGAAGCGCTGGCGCTGCTCATGTTCGCCAGCTTCATCGGCCTGGTCTTCACGGGCTTTCCGGTGGCTTGGATTCTCGGCGGGCTGGCGGTGCTGTTCACGGCGCTCGCCATCGTTCTGAACCTCGACTTCAACTTCCCCTTCGCCATCGATTGGGGCTACACCTCGCTGGTGGTGGACCGGTCCTGGAACGTGATGGAGAACTGGGTGATGGTGGCCCTGCCTATGTTCATCTTCATGGGGCTGCTGCTCGACCGCTCCGGCATCGCCAACCAACTGATGGTGAGCTTCTCACGCCTGTTCGGCTCTGTGCGCGGAGGACTGGCCATCACCGTCACCCTCATCGGCCTGTTGCTGGCGGCGACCACCGGCATCATCGGCGCCTCCGTGGTGCTGCTGGCGCTGTTGGGACTGCCGGTGATGCTCAACCAAGGCTACGACAAGGCGCTGGCCTCGGGCACGGTGTGCGCCGTGGGCACCTTGGGCATCCTCATTCCGCCGAGCATCATGCTGGTGCTGATGGCCGACCGCATGGCCATGAGCGTCGGCGACCTGTTTCTGGGCGCGGTGTTTCCCGGTGCCCTGCT
>CAZRBP010000407.1:0-1899 GCA_964598305.1 uncultured Pseudomonadales bacterium
GTGGATCCATTCCAGAGCGCCGAATTCATCGACGTCAACGGCGTCACCCTTGAGGTGTTCAGCGCGGGCGACCCGGGAGGAAGCCCGATCGTGCTGTGCCATGGGTGGCCGGAGTGCGCCTACTCCTGGCGCCATCAGATTGCGCCGCTGGTTGAGGCGGGGCATCACGTCATCGTGCCGAACCAGCGGGGCTATGGCCGTTCGAGCCGCCCGGAGCCGGTGGAGGAATACGACATCCATCACCTTTGCGGCGATGTCGTGGGCCTGCTCGACCACTTCGGCCATCGCGACGCCGTGTTCGTTGGCCACGATTGGGGGTCCATGGTGGTGTGGAACCTGGCCATGCTGCATCCGAGCCGGGTGCGGGCGGTGGCGAACTTGAGCGTGCCCTTTTTTGAGCGCATGCCCAAGGATCCGATAGAGGTCTTCGAGGACATGGCCGGCAGCGACTTCTACATCGTCCACTTCAATCGCCAGCCGGGGGTGGCCGACCGGGCCTTTGAGGCCAACACCGCCAATTTCCTGCGCAACCTCTACCGCACCGGGCAGTGGCGGGATAAGCCCCGGGACTTGGGGCCGGGCATGGCGCTCATCAATATGGCCGAAGCCGATGCGGCGGAGATCCCCGGCCGACTGATGATGAGCGAGGCGGAGTTGGCGGTGTTCGTTGACACCTTCGAGCAATCGGGATTCACCGGCGGGCTCAACTGGTACCGCAACTTCACCCGCAATTGGGAGACCACTGCCGAGGTGCGGGAAAGGGTGGACCAGCCTGCGCTCATGCTTTACGGCCGCTACGACATGGTGCAGCAAAGCCCAAGGCTTGCGACCTTTGTGCCCGATGTGGAGGTCCACACGCTGGAGTGCGGCCACTGGATCCAACAGGAGCAACCCGAACAAACCAACCGCCTCCTCCTGGACTGGCTGGCTCGCCGAGTGGCCTGACAGCCGCCGGCGTGAAGCGAAGCATCCGTCACACCTCGGCGGCACAGGGTTCAGGGACCTGTTCAGCGTTGACTTGGCGAGATAGCAAATGCTAGCTTCTGCTATCAATCGGCTCGATCAAGAGGGTGGCGATGGCGACGGTGCAGATCAGTGCGCGGATTGACAGTGGACTCAAAACGGCCATTGAGAACTACTGCCGCTCAAGAGGGATCATCATGAACCACTTCATTCAGGAAGCCTTGCTGGACCGCTTTGAAGAGCTTGAGGATATCGAGGATGTGCAGCGCATCCGGCGTGAACCCACGCGCCCACTCGCCGAAGTGCTAGCGGACCTCAAGCTCGATGGCAAACTATGAAGTCGAGATCGCCCGCTCCGCGGAAGAGCAGCTGCGCCGATTGTCACGGTCGGACCAAGAGCGAATCGCCTCAACCCTAAGATCTCTGGCCACCGACCCCCTTCCTGCCGGGGTGCGGAAACTATCGGGGTACGACGATGTCTTCAGGGTGCGTGTCGGCCGCTACCGCATCCTGTACAGCATTTCTGAGCAGGAATTGACCGTGCTGATTCTCAAGATCGGGCACCGCCAGTCCGTTTATCGCTAGCTGATTCCACCCAACTACGGAGAGGGTCTGTCGCCCATTGCGTGGACACACGGCGCTTCGCGCCGCCGAGGGCAAGATGCCCCGGAGGAATCACTTCGAACGAAGGTCGGCTCGACGGCATCTTGCCCTCGCCCCGAACCGGGGAATCTCCACAGAACCGCGGGATTTGCTTCATGCGAGCCAACAACCCCGCGGCGGCGGGGCGCGGGCGTGCAAGGAACACGCGGCTTTCCTGGCGAAGTTGCATCGCGGGAAGTGACGGCGCTTCGCACCCTCGATGGACTCCCTCGATTCAATGCGAAGGCAAGTTGCCTTCGCTCCGACCTTCGTTCGACGCCGTCCCCCGGAGCG
>CAZRBP010000408.1:0-1894 GCA_964598305.1 uncultured Pseudomonadales bacterium
CATACGGTGTCATGCCTTCCCACACGGTCTCTAGCAATCCTTCCAGCCGCTTGTTAGACTGGCTCACCAGCTCCAGCAGTATGCCGTAGAGCGTCCTAGCGCACATCATCGATTCCCTTGCCATCCCACATATGGCGTGGTATAGAATGTGGGATAGAACGGGCAAGGGAGGCAGCGCGATGGGCGCCCGGTTGGACACGGCGGTAGCAGTTCGTAACGTCAAGACGCCGGGGCGGCACCCCGTTGCGCAGACCCTCTACCTGATGGTGTGGCCGTCGGGAAGGAAGACCTGGGTGCAGCGGCTCACCATCGAGGGAAGCCGCAAGGATCTCGGGCTGGGGCCCTATCCGGCAGTGTCGCTCGCCCAGGCCCGCAGCATCGCGCAAGCCAACCTCGCTGCGGCGAGATCCGGCGGCAACCCGCTCAAGCCAAAGCAAGCCGACGCAACGCCCTCATCGGTCCCAACCTTCGAGGCGCTGGCGCGCCGGCACATCGCCGAGCATCTCGGCTCGTGGCGGAACGCCAAGCATGGAGCGCAGTGGCGCTCGACGCTGGAGACCTACGCATTCCCGGCCCTGGGCGCCCTCGCAGTGAACGCGATCACGCGCAGGCACGTCGTAGACGTGCTATCGCCCATCTGGACCGCCAAGCCGGAGACGGCGCGCCGCGTGCGCCAGCGCATCCGCGCCGTCATGGATCGGGCGGCCGCGTTGGACTACATCGACTTCAACCCGGCAGGCGACGCCATCAACGCCGCGCTGGCCAAGCAGCCTCGCGTCAAGCGCCACCACCGCGCGTTGCCCTACCGGCAACTGCCTGCGGCGCTCCAGGCCGTTCGGGCGTCGACGGCGAACGGGCCGGTGAAGTTGGCGTTTGAGCTCTTGGCGCTCACCGCCTGCCGTTCCGGCGAGGTGCGTGGGATGGCGTGGGATGAGGTGGACTTGCAGGAGGCCGTGTGGACGATTCCGGCGGAGAGGATGAAGGCAGGCCGCCCCCACCGCGTTCCGCTATCGCCGAGGGCTCTTGCGGTCCTGAAGGAAGCCCGCCGCCTGACCAATGGCGGGGGCATCGTCTTTCCCGCAGCCCAAAGCGGCGCAACCCTGTCAGACATGGTGTTCACCCAGATGCTGCGCCGGTTGGGCCTCGACTTCGTTCCGCACGGCATGCGCTCCAGCTTCAGAGACTGGGCGGCCGAGCAGGCCAACGCACGGCACGACGTGGTGGAGAGGTCGCTGGCGCACGAAGTGGGCAATGCGACCGAGGCGGCCTACTTCCGTTCCGACCTCTTCGAGCTGCGCCGCTCGCTGATGGAAGCATGGGGCCGGTTCCTAGGAGGCGTTGGCTAGCACCGCCCCTGTTGGGGGCTACCCCCTCGCATGACCCTCGACGATTTCAAGCGCACCAGCATCGGGAGCGCCAGTGGCCGCCCGCTCCACGAACAGGCGCGGCCAGGCGCCCTAGTTGCCCGCTAGCGGCCGTGAGCGCATCCAGTCCGCGATGACGCTTGACGGCCACCTGACGGCATTGGGGCCAACCCTCACGGGGCGCGGGAACTGCCCGCCCTCTATGAGCCGGTAGATCGACGACCGGCTCAATCCTGTGATCTCTTCGACCTGCTGCCGTCTGAGGAACCGCTCACCTATGACCTCGGCCGCCTCGGGAGCGGCCTGCGCTTCAGTCCATTGGCTCATACTCACCACCTGTCTGCTCGGTTCGAGGGCGTCGCGACGCCCAGGTGGCGCCATTCTCGAGCGGCAGGTTCGCCAGGTATGGGTAACTAAATCAGATGGTGGGAATGTCTGAAGGCCGGTTGGACTGCGCGCGCTTGAAAGCGTCTTCGGCATCCGCGTTGGGCATGGCGGGGAGCGGACTGAGCACCGGCGGCGAGGACGGC
>CAZRBP010000409.1:0-1892 GCA_964598305.1 uncultured Pseudomonadales bacterium
GAGTCCCGATGCCAGTCGCCCCAGTAGAAGGTGTGCGCCGAAAAGTAGGAAGGCACCACGCCGAGGGCCGCCATGCGGTCTATCTGGTCCTCGCGCACGGTCTGGGCGTGAATCATGACGGTGCGGTGGTCGCCGAGCGGCACGCTTTCGCCCGCCCTGTCCAAGGCATCGAGCAGCATCTCGGCGGCGGCATCGCCGTTGCAATGTACCAACATGGGCACTTGCGCCGCAGCGAAGCGGGCCACTTGGGCGTCCACGAAGGCCTGCGGCACCATGGGATAGCCTCGGTACTGCGCGTCCTTGCCCGGTGGCGGAACGAAGTACGGCTCGCTCAGGTAGGCGGTCTTGCCTTGGGGGGAACCGTCCAGGAACAGCTTGACGCCGCTGAGCTTGACGCGGTTTTGGTACACGCCCAGCGCCCGGCCCTCCGGCAGGCGAAATTGAGGATCCATGGCCGCGAGATAGACCTCCATGTCGAGCGCCAAGCCATCCGTGTCCGCCACCTCGGCGAAGCGCTTGAGCTCCGCCACCGAAGCCGCCCCGTCCTGCACCGTGGTGATGCCGTGGCCGGCGTAGATGCCAAGCGCCGCGTGGATGTCCGCTGCCGACAGATCGCCGCCGCCCATCACGCTGAAACGCACCGCCGCGGTGGCGGTTTCCTCAAGCACGCCGTTGGGCTCGCCCCCGGCCCGGCGGCGGATAACGCCGCCCAGGGGATCGGGCGTGTCCTTGTTGATGCCGGCCCGGTCCAAGGCGAGGCTGTTGGCGGTGGCCAAGTGACCGGACACATGGATCAAGGCGATGGGATGCGCGTCCGAAACCGCATCGAGGTCGTCGCGGTCCGGATGGCGCTGCTCCTCAATCAGGGAGTCGTCGTAGCCGATGCCCACCACCCACTCCCCGGGCGCAATGCCGCGCTCGGCAATGTAGCTGCGCAGGATCGCCTGCAGCGACGCGATGTCGCCCACCGCCCCCACCGGCGGCGAAGCCACATTGGCCAAGTTGGCGGTGCGGGCCGAAAAGGAGAGGTGCCCGTGGGCGTCGATGAAGCCGGGCAGCAACGCCCGCTCGCCGAGCTCGACTGTTTCCCGCGCCTCGCCTCGCCAATCCTCCCGGTGCCCCACCCAGATAATCCGCTCGCCCGCGATGGCCACCGCGGTGGCATCGGCATGGGCGTCATCAAAGGTGATGATGTGCTCGCCGACCCAAAGCCGGTCGGCCTGCAACGGCGGGATCGGCGGCGAACACCCGGCCAAGACTAAAGCGCCCGCGAATGCCAAGCCTGTCACGATCGATCCAAGCCACGATGCGGTGCGGCAATACCTGCTCATGCGTTCGATTCTTCCAAAAGTTCAAGCAGTGAACGCCCTAGGGGTGGACGAGCGATGCCCCGCTCGGTAATGACGCCCGTGACCAATTCCGCCGGGGTCACATCGAAAGCCGGATTGAAGGCGGCCACGGACGCAGCGTGGTCTTGGCGGACTTCCTCCTCCCCCCGTTCCTCGATATTGACCTCGGCCCCGGTTTCGGTGTCCGGATCGAAGGTGGACGACGGGCAGGCCACATAGAAGGGAACGCCAAAGTGGCTGGCCAGCACGGCCAGATTGAGCGTACCGATCTTGTTGACCACATCGCCGTTCTTGGCGACGCGGTCGGTGCCGACGATGATGAGGTCGATCTTGCCGCCCGCCATCAGGCTGGCGGCGGCGTTGTCGCAGATGAGGGTGAGGTCGATGCCCGCCGCACCGAGTTCCCAAGCGGTGAGGCGCGCGCCCTGGAACAGGGGCCGGGTCTCATCGACATAGACGTGAAAGGGCACACCAGCTTGGTGACTTAGGTACATCGGCGCCGTGGCGGTGCCCAGCTCGGATACAGCCAACGCACCGGCGTTG
>CAZRBP010000410.1:0-1888 GCA_964598305.1 uncultured Pseudomonadales bacterium
GTGCGAAGCCTTCAGGCCATCAAGTCGCTCACTGAGTGGGAACGGCAAGGGCGCGTGGTCTTCACCTACGCAGATCTCCGAAAGGTGTTCCGCCACGACAGTGACCCCGCCTTTCGGTCAGGGCTGGCCAGCTTGACCCGCAACGGGGTGCTGCAGCGCGTTGGCCGAGGGGTGTTCGTGTTCGCATTGGCCAAGCTGGCCGGTGTGCACATTCTTGAGCGCATCGCCGTTGCGTTGCGGCGGGGGGCATGGAGCTACTTGAGCTTGGAATCCGCGCTTTCCGAGTGGGGCGCCATCTCGCAAGTGCCCTTGGGGGGCCTCACGGTGATGACCACGGGGCGGCGCGGCGAGTTCCTCACTCCGTTTGGCCGCGTGGAATTCACGCATACGGCAAAACAGCCGGGCGACATACTCGCCCAAACCACGGACGTGGGGCGCCCTCTCAGGCTGGCCCGGCCGGAGTGGGCCGCACGGGACCTTCGGCGCGTTGGGCGCAATGTCGGCATGATTGACGAGGCAACGCTGTTGGAAGCGATCAACGATGCCCGGTGAAGTTGACTTGGCGCTCCTGGTCGAGCGCGCCGTTGAGTTCAACCCCGGCCTTGCCGGGATGGAGTCGATTGTCACGAAGGAACTGCTGCATCACGACATCCTGGCTTGCTTGGACGCCAATGGATGGCTGGATGGCATGGCGTTGCACGGCGGGACCGCCCTGCGGCTCTGCTATGGTTCGAACCGGCTGAGCGAAGACTTGGACTTTGCGGCAGGCAAGGCATTTGACGCCGGCGCGCTGGACCGAATGGCGGACGCACTTAAAGCGGGGTTGGAGCGGCGATACGGGCTGTCCGTCGCCGTTAGGGCGCCCAAGCGAAAGGCCAGGGAAGACGGGGGAGTGAGCGTCGACACTTGGCAAGTGAGCGTCATTACCCACCCGGGGCGGCGCGATCTGCCGAGGCAGCGGGTGAAAATTGACGTATCCAATCAAATTGCGCACACCTTCGACCTATCCCCAATCAAGCCGAACCACTTGGTGCTGCCCGGTGGGTATGGCGACCAGATGGTGTTTGCGATGTCTGCGTCCGAGATCATGGCGAACAAGCTGGTGTCATTGCCCGCGACCGTGCATCGGAAAAACCTGCGCGTGCGGGACGTCTGGGACATTGGCTGGCTGTCGCGGCAGGGCGTGGAGGTCAATGGTGGCTGGGTTGCGGCGAAGGTCGCCGAGTTTCAGCTCAATGACTACTTGGACAGGAACGAACGGCTTCGGGAATTGCTTCCCGCCCATGTGGCAAGCGATGCCTTTCTCGGTCAGATGCGCCGGTTCTTGCCTCCCCTTGAAATCAAGAGGACGTTGGACCGGCCTGACTTTTGCGGCCTATTGGTGCGGTCGGTCGATGAAGCCCTGCGGCATGCGGCGGCAGCGGTGGTTGAGATCAATGCGGGCTTCGATGGCGGGCGGCCGCGTCCATAGAAGCAGTGCCTTCGGCGCGGAGCTCTCCCCAAATCACTAGGGCGCCTCGGCTGCGGGTTCGGCTTCGTAGCGTAGGTATTCCTCGTCGAACATCAGCTTGGCGGTGTCGGCCATGCGGTCGATGTAGAGCTTGCCGTCCAGGTGATCGAACTCGTGTTGGAACACGGTGGCGAGGAAGCCCTTGAGTTCGAGGCTGATGCGCTGACCGGCCAGATTGAGCGCCGTCACCCGGATGTGGCCTGGCCGCTCGACGTAGCCGCGCAGGCCGGGCACCGACAAGCAACCTTCCCAGACGCCGTTGGGGGCGTCGTCGAGCACCTGCACCTCGGGATTGACAAACGCGGTCAGCGGCATTTGCGCCACTTCGCCGTAGCGGGTCGGCCCGCCGGGGATTTCGATGACCGCCAAGCGAACGGA
>CAZRBP010000411.1:0-1882 GCA_964598305.1 uncultured Pseudomonadales bacterium
ATGGATCCCTGCCCGATGTGCCTGATGCAGCGCCTGTGGATCTTCGCCGCGGCGCTGGCCGTCTATGCGGGCTTGGCCCACAACCCCCGCTGGGGCATCTATCCATTGTTGACCATCGTCGCCGCCTTGGTTGGCGGGGCGGTCTCGGCCCGCCAGCTTTGGCTGCAATCGGGCAGCTCGGTGGGCGGCTGCGGTGCGCCGGCCGGCTACATGATCGACAACGCCCCTTGGCGGGATACCCTCTCCGCCATGTTCTTCGGCGACGGGAGTTGCACGCCGGCGTACTTCCTGGGCGTGGATCTGGCGCTGTGGGCGCTGCTCGGCTTCGCCGCTCTCATCGTCCTGGCGGTGCTGCAGTGGCGGGCGCGGCTCGTGCGCTGACCCCCGGGCATCTGCTGGCTGGCCTTCTACGGAGGCATTCACTATGCTCGCGCCACGAATCCCGGCGAAGGCGAGGACGAATTGAACGAAGACCCAATCCGGCATGATTGGCGCACCGACGAGGTCATGGCGCTGTTCGAGAAGCCGTTGAACGACCTGCTGTTTCAGGCGCAAGCGGTGCATCGCCGCCATCATGCGGGCAACGAGGTGCAGATCAGCACCCTGCTCAGCATCAAGACCGGGGGCTGTCCCGAGGACTGCAAGTACTGTCCCCAGAGCATCCACTACGATACGGGCCTGGACGCCCACGGACTGCTGGCGCAGGCGGATGTGGTGGAGGCGGCGTCCAAGGCCCGCGCCGCCGGCGCGACGCGCTTCTGCATGGGTGCGGCCTGGCGCAGCCCCACCAATTCCCAATGCCGCAAGGTAGCCGAATTGGTGCGGGCGGTGAAGGACATCGGCGGCATGGAGACCTGCGTCACGCTCGGCATGCTGACCGGAGAGCAAGCCGACGAGCTGGCCGACGCCGGCCTCGACTACTACAACCACAACCTGGACACCTCTCCAGAGTACTACGGCGAGATCATCAGCACCCGCTGCTACCAGGACCGGCTGGACACCTTGGCCCATGTGCGGGCGGCAGGCGTCAAGGTCTGTTGCGGCGGCATCGTGGGGATGGGCGAGAGCCGCGCGGACCGCGCCGGGCTGCTGCGCCAGTTGGCCAACCTGCCGACCCACCCGGAGTCGGTGCCCATCAACAACCTCGTGCAGGTGGCGGGCACGCCGCTGCATGGCACGCAGAGGCTCTCGCCGCTGGAGTTCGCCCGCTGCATCGCGGTGGCGCGCATCCTCATGCCGGAATCGGTGGTTCGGTTGTCGGCGGGCCGCACGGAGCTGAGCGAGGAAGCCCAGGCGCTCTGCTTCATGGCGGGGGCCGCATCGATCTTCTGCGGCGATCAACTGCTGACCACGCCCAACCCCAGCTTCGATGACGACATGGCGCTGTTTGAGGATCTCGGGCTATCGGCGCAAACCGCCTGACCTTCACGCGCAGTGCGCTACTTCGAGGACATTGCCGAAGACTTTGAAGCCTTGGTGGGGGTTTTTGAACTCACGGAGGACTCGGTGACCGAGTTCGCCCGGCAGTGGGACCCGCAGCCGTTCCATACCGACCCGGAAGCGGCGAAGCGTTCGGTGTTCGGCGGTTTGGTCGCCTCGTCGGCGCAACTGTTCGCCATCTGCACGCGGCTGTTCTTCGATTTTGAGGATCCTTTCCGGGTGGTCGCCATGCTCGGCAAGGACAAGCTGCGGCTGCCGAGCCCGGCCCGCGCCGGCGCCACGCTCAGCTACCGCACCCGCTGCATCGACAAGCGCGAGTCCGGCAGCCGCCCGGATGTGGGCATCGTCAGGCTGGCGGACGCCGTCACCGATCAGGATGGCCGCGTGGTGCTGTCCCAGGAAGTGACCCTGATGGTGGCGCGGCGGACCTGAACGCGCCAGC
>CAZRBP010000412.1:0-1880 GCA_964598305.1 uncultured Pseudomonadales bacterium
ATGGAGCGGGCGCATGTTCCGCTCGGACGAAGCCGCCGAGGGCATGGCGGCGTTCAGGGAGAAGCGCAAGCCGGGCTGGGTCGAAGACGCCTCGCCTTCGGCGAGGTGATCGAGTTGCTGCGCGACCTAGCGGTCGCGTTTGGAGTTTCGCTACGCGAAACTCCGTGCGGAAAGCGGCGCAGCGTTTGAGTTGCAAGTACTGGAGAAAAAAACTTGAGCAACATCATCCGAATTGGCAACTGCAGTGGCTACTACGGCGACCGCCTCGCCGCAGCCCGGGAACTGATCGACGGCGGCCCCATCGACGTGCTGACCGGCGACTACCTAGCCGAACTCACCATGTCCATCCTGCACAACCAACGCACCACCCGGGGCGAGCACCTCGGCTACGTCGGCACCTTCCTCAAGCAGGTGCGGGACGTGGCCGCCGATTGCGTGGCTCGGGGCATCAAGATCGTCACCAATGCCGGCGGCCTCAATCCCAAGGGCATGGCCGACGAAGTGGAGAAAATCCTCGCCGAATTGGGGGTGCAAGCCAAGGTCGCGTACATCGACGGCGACAACCTGCTCGGCGACCTTGTGACCCTCCAAGCCAAGGGACAGGCGTTCACCAATCTCGACACCGGCGCCACCTTGGCCGATTCCGGCCAAGAGGCGCTCACCGCCAACGTCTATTTCGGCGCTTGGGGCATCAAGGAGGCCTTGGACCAGGGCGCGGACATCGTGATTTGCCCTAGGGTGACCGACGCCGCAGTGGTCATCGGCCCGGCGGCCTGGAAGTTCAACTGGCGGCGCAACGACTACGATGCCCTGGCCGGGGCCTTGGCCGCGGGACACATCATCGAGTGCGGCACCCAATGCTGCGGCGGCAACTACTCGTTCTTCGAGGAAGTCCCCTCCTTCCGCAGCATGGGCTACCCCATCGCTGAGATCGAGGCCGACGGCAGCTTCACCATCACCAAGAATCCGGGCACCGGCGGCCTGATCTCGGTGGGCACGGTGACCGCCCAACTGCTCTACGAGATATCCACGCCGGCCTACATGAACCCCGACGTCATCGCCCACTTCGAAACCATGACGGTCCAACAGGACGGCGAGGACCGGGTGCGGGTCACCGGCGTGCGCGGCAGCAGCCCGCCGCCAACCCACAAGGTCTGCTTCAACACCTTAGGCCCCCACAAGCAGACCGCCGAAGTGCTGCTGACCGGTCTCGACATCGAGCGCAAGGCCGAGGTTCACGTCGATCAGATGCTCCACAATCTTGGCGGCCGCGAACAGTTCGACGACGTGGACGTTCAATTGCTCCGCACCGACCATGAGGATCCGGATTGCAACGAGGCCGCCCATGCCATTCTGCGCGTGACCGTGACCACCGAAGACCCGGCCAAGGTGGGACGCCTGTTCGACGCCAAGGTCATCGAGCTCGCCCTAGGTGCCGTGCCAGGCAACGCCGGCGCTGGCGGCGGAGGCTTCAAGGGCGGGCGCGCCACCATCCACTGGCCCGCCGTCATCGACAGCGAATGGGTCACTGAGCGGGTGCATTGCGCCGGCAAAACCACGGACGTGCTGCCGACCCAACGGTTGGGCCTTGAGGAAATCTACTATCAGCAGCCGCCCACCGACATCGCCCCCGCTCCCGCCGGCGAAGCCACCAAGCTGCCCTTTGGACGGCTGTTCGGCACCCGCTCCGGGGACAAGGGCGGCAACGCCAACTGCGGCGTCTGGGCGCGCAGCGACGCAGCCTACAGCTTCCTCCACGAATACCTCACCGTGGCGGAGTTCAAGCGCCTGCTGCCGGACATGGCTTCCTACACGGTGGAGCGCTACGAGCTGCCCAACCTGCGCGCCCTGAACTTCCACATCCGCGGCGTGCTCGGCAC
>CAZRBP010000413.1:0-1878 GCA_964598305.1 uncultured Pseudomonadales bacterium
AGGGGCAGGGACAGCAGCCGATAACGGACGAGCTCGCCGGTTGGCAGCCGCTTGGCGTCGTGCAGCAGGCTGGGCGGGGCGGCGTTGAAGCGCAGCGCGAGTCCGCCGCCCTTCTCATTTAGGAACTGATGCAGTGACTTCAGCGAGCCGCTGGTTCCGGCCTTGATCTCCACCGGTACGATTCGCCCGCCTAGAGCCATCAAGTAGTCCACCTCGGCGGCGGCGTTTCTGGCCTCTCGGGTCCAGTAGTGGAGCGACGGGGTTTGGAAGCTCGGGCCGCTGTGCAGCAGGTGTTGGCCGATGAACTGTTCGGCGACGGCACCAGCGTTTACCAGGGTCAAGTCTTGATGGCCTAAGTCGAGCAAGTTCAGGCCCAGGGCGGTGCACATCAGGCCAACATCCAGATAAAGGCACTTGAAACGCCGTTCGTTCACCTCGGCGGCCAGAGGCACTCCGTTGGCAACGGCATGGCAAACCTTGTAGGCAATTCGCGCCATGCATAACTGGCGCAGCGCATCCGCCAGTTCGGCGGCGCGATGGTCGCGGCTGACCTGAACGTACTTGAACTTGCGCCCAACCAGGCCGGGCAGCCTGTCGAAGGTGATTTGCAGCCTATCGCGCGCTGTACCTTGACTGTACTTGCTGAAGTCGTCCCGGTAGGTGGCGACGACACTATGCTGAATGCGAGCCACCCGCTCGAAGCCGCCTGTGGACTCCCGCTGCTCCTGCACATACCCGGAAACCGCTTCGGGAAGCCCGCCAACCACCCAGTATTGGCGGAGCAGGTCCATGTATCGACCGTGCACCGCATCCGGGAAAGCACCCTCAAGATCGGCCAGTGGCAGGTTGCGAAGATGGGCCTTGAGCTCCGGGTGTCCCGCAGCTTCCAAGAAGTCCTCGAACGTCATCGGTCCGAGGTGGAGATACTCCACCCGCCCGACGGGCATCGAGAACTGGGCATCCGCAAGGGCAAACTCCATCAGCGACCCTGCCGCCACCACGGCAAGTGCGGGCAGCTCCTCGTGGAAGTAGCGCAACGCCCCCAAAGCTTCCGGGGCCGCTTGAATCTCGTCGAGAAACAACAGGTGTTTCCCCGGAATCACCGTTTGACCGGTCAGCAAGCCGAGGGTGGAGAGAATGCCTGCGGGTTCCCGGGTGATGAAGGCATCGCGGATTTCCGGGTTACGCTCGAAATCGACGGCAACCAACGGCAGGTTCAACTTCCGGGCGAACTCGCGCACGAGCGTCGATTTGCCCACTTGGCGGGCACCGCGAATCACCAACGGCTTGCGCGGGCGTTGCGCGAACCAGCGCTCAAGATCGGCCAGCTCTTGCCTGTATAGGATGTCTGACATCGTTTCCGACCGGATTTCGACAAAACAACATGTAGATTAATCGGTTTTAATGATTTTTTACAATGTTGTTTTGACGCAAGAGCAAGCGGGGATTGATTGTGATGGAGAAAGACCTAGAGTTGAACACCATGACCAAGACCACTACCGCGCCCTACGACGTGGCTGAGCATCTCCGTACTCGCGAGGAGATGGCGGCGTATCTGGAAGCGTCCATCGACGAAGCGGGCGGGGATGCCGCGTTTGTGGCCAAGGCGCTGGGCGACATCGCCCGCGCGCGGGGCATGGCGCAGGTGGCGAATAACGCAGGCTTGTCCCGCGAAAGCCTCACCCCCGTCAGTGGCAGGCCTTGTCGAGGGCTTTTAGGCGCCAATAGTTATAGGGCAGCGGCGTGACGAAGCCGACGGCGAGCATCACCGGGATCACCCACCAAGTGAGCCTTGCGCCGCCGGTGAGGACCCAATCGACTAGGTTCATGGCGGTCTCCATGGCCACCATGGAGATCAGGGACATGCCGACGGCCGTC
>CAZRBP010000414.1:0-1844 GCA_964598305.1 uncultured Pseudomonadales bacterium
CGAGGTTCATGCTCTGCGAGAGCACCGCAAAGCCTTCGGTTGCCGCCAGCCGCTTACCGACCACTGCTTGGTACTCCTCGGACTCATACCAGGCCTTGGCGGCTTCGGTCGATTCGAATTTCAGAATGACGGTCTGGGGACCGGGCGGCGTCCCCTCCATGGTCTCGGCGGCGGCGTCGAATGCCACCAGTTCCGCGCCATGGGCTTCAATGGTGGGGCCGGCGCCGCCTTGGTATTCCCGGTACAGGGCCGGGTCGTTCACGACGTACTGGGCGATGAAATAGGCTGCCATGGGTTGTCTCCTTGGTTTTGGTGTGGGTTCTCAAATGGAATTTGCGATGCTTAAGGCGTCGTCAGCTACTTGCTGATCTGCGGCCCGTCCTTCCCGGAAAATTCCGGCAGCCCTTCGTGGCCTAGGTACATCTTGCCGATTTCGGCGTACAGCGGATGGGCCACCCAGCGGTGGGTGGCGCAGCCGTGGGCGTCGCGCAGCTTGCGCTCCAAGGGGCAATCCATGCGCAGGGCTGTGGTGCCGGCGGCGTTGTGGACGCTGTCCACGACGTGCATGGACACGTTGGCTGCGTGGGTGCAGGCCAGCCGCGCCAGTTTGGTGGTCTCCGGCCCCGGCGCATCGGCGCCGGCCTCGAGTTCATCGGCCACGTCGTCCATCGCCTCCATCAGGAAGGCCCGTGCGGCACGCAGGGACGCTTCGCCCTCGCCGACCCGGTAGTGGGCGATCGGCTTGTCCCGAAGGGTGGATGCGGTTAACAGGGGTATCTTGTCCTGGGCGAGGTCGCAGAAGGCGTTGAGCGCGCCCCGGGCGACGCCGATGGACACCGCTGCTTTGTTGAAGGACAGCCGCAGCGCCACCGGGATGCGGAACACCGGATTGGGGTAGTGGGCGGGCACGGTGAACAGATCGACGCCCGCCAGCCGTTCCGGCACCAAGGCGCCGTCGGCCCGCACGTCGTGGCTGCCGGAGCCGCGCAGCCCGGCCATGTGCCAAGTGTCCACGATTTCCCACTCGCTGCGGTTCAGGAACCACATCTTGAATACCGGCATGCCGTTGTCGTCCATTACCGGCTCGCCGTCCTCGACCACCGGCGCGGCCATGAAGCACCACTCGGCGTTGTGGCAGCCACTCTGGAAGGTGACCTGCCCGGAAACCCGATAGCTGCCGTCCTTCTGCTTGATGGCGAACGAGGGCTGGGTGCCCGGCCCGCCGCCGCCGCACATGATCACTTTGGGATTGCCCAGATAGACGTCCTTGGCGATGGCCGGGTCCATGCCGCCGGCGGCGATGGCGTTGATCTCGGAACCGATCATGACATTCCACGCGACCGAGCCGTCAATGGCCGCCATGGCCTCGAGTACCTCGATGGTCTCCCGCACACTGGCGTTCTCGCCGCCGAGTTCGTAGGGCAGCGTGAAGCGGTAAAAGCCCTCGTCGGTCAGGATGGCTGCGGTCTCAGCCGGCAAGTGGCGAACCTTCTGCGCCTCATCGCCGCCTTCGCGAATCACGTCGGCCAGCCGATGGACCCGCTGCAGCGGTGTATCGGTGAATGAGGTCTGCAAGGACGGTTCGGCCATGGTTGATTCCCCCAAGTTCATCTTCTGTTGTCGAACTGCGCAGCATAGCCGCAGATCGTGACCATTTAAAGTAGTTGTGCCGGTAGCCGGTTCCGGACGTTGCGGCGAAACGAAGGTCCGCGTTGCGTTGGCTTCCGCCAGGGTCCGGAGACTCTCTATAATCCGTTCGTGAACGCTGACTTCACCCAAAGTGCCCAAGCGCTGCTGCGCAGCGTTTACGGCTATCCGGAGTTTCGTTCCGGACAGCTTGAGGT
>CAZRBP010000415.1:0-1824 GCA_964598305.1 uncultured Pseudomonadales bacterium
AACTCGACCGGCACGATGAGGCTGCCGCCGCCGCGCCGCTCCACCCGCCAGACCGCGTCGCCGAGGCGCCGCTCCAGACCGGGGCCGATCCACTCCGCTGGCAGGCGCTCCAATGTGTCGAAGTCGAGTTCCTCGAAGAGCTCCTTCGCAAGCGCGATCTCCATGAGGCCCCAGGCCATCAGCGGGAAGGCGTGGAGATTCTTGAACGCAGCGTCGTGGCGCCGGTTCCGCTTTTTGGTCCGCTTGGCCATACGGGCATGTTGGCGGGCGGGGTGGCCGAAGTCTGTACGTTATTGCGCCACGCGCTGTGCGAGATTGTCCTGGCGTGCGTTGGGCGCGGCGAAACCGCGCCGATGGGATGCCTTCGGTCCGGCTTCGGTTTGAAGGTACTCCGCCGCCAGAGAGTTGCGAATCACCATTGCCGGTTTGCCGCCAACATGTTGAACTAAGCAACCGCACAGCAGTAGGAATTCCCATGACGGTAGAGCGGCCCAGTGGCCGGGCATTTGACGAATTGCGCCCGGTGCGCATCAACCGGGGCTTCACCCGGCACGCCCAAGGCTCCGTGCTCGTCGAGTTCGGCGACACCCAAGTGATCTGCACGGCCTGCATCGAGCCCCAGGTGCCGCGCTTTTTGCGCGGCAAGGGCAGCGGCTGGGTCACCGCCGAGTACGGCATGCTGCCCGGCGCCACCCACAGCCGGGGCGACCGGGAGGCGGTGCGCGGCGGACAGGGCGGCCGCACGGTGGAGATTCAGCGCCTGATCGGGCGCGCCGTCCGCTCCTGCGTCAACATGAAGCGCTTGGGCGAGCGCACGGTGCGCCTCGACTGCGACGTGATCCAGGCCGACGGCGGCACCCGCACCGCATCGATCACAGGCGCGGTGGTGGCTCTTCGCGATGCACTCGACAAGGTGGGTGCCCAGGCCGCGTTCCGGGAGTACGCCGCCTCGGTGTCGGTGGGCATCTGGCGGGGCGTTCCGGTGCTCGACCTCGACTACGCCGAGGACTCATCGGCCGACACCGACATGAACGTGGTGATGCTGGCATCCGGCGGTTTCGTGGAGATCCAAGGCACAGCGGAAAAGGCGCCCTTCGACGAAGCCGAGTTCTCCGAGATGCTCAGGTTGGCCCGGCAGGGGGCGGAGGACCTCATCGCGCTGCAAAGGACGGCTTGAGAGTGGATGCCGCCGGGACGAAGGCCGACTTCGTCGCCTCGATGATCCGCCAAGGCGTGCTGCGCTTTGGCGAATTTGAGTTGAAGTCCGGGTTGCGCAGCCCCTACTTCTTCAATCTCGGCAACGTCAGCGGCGGTGCGGAGCTGGCCGAACTCGGCGGCTTCTACGCCGACGCCATCCAAGCCTCGGGCCTCGAATTCGACGTGCTGTTCGGCCCCGCCTACAAGGGCATCCCCATTGCGGTGGCCACCGCAATCGCCTTGGCCGAGCGCGGCCAAGCGGTGGGCGCGGCCTTCGACCGCAAGGAGGCCAAGGCCCACGGCGAAGGCGGCAAGCTCATCGGCGCGCCGCTCAAGGGCCGCGTCCTGATGGTGGACGACGTGGTCACCGACGGCGCCACCAAGGCGGAGGGCGCGGCTATGATCGAAGCCGCCGGCGCCAAGCTGGCCGGCTTGGTGGTCGCCCTGGACCGGCAGGAGATCGTCGCGGACGGCCAAACCGCCGTCGAACGCCTCAAGGAGCGCCTAGGCGCCCCAGTCCTCAGCATCGCCGCCTTGCCCGACGTGATTGCCCACTTCCGCGCCCAAGAGGCGGACGCGCCAAGCGAAAACCTGAACGCCCTGCTCCGCCACCAGGAGCTTCATTGC
>CAZRBP010000416.1:0-1821 GCA_964598305.1 uncultured Pseudomonadales bacterium
GCCTACCCGGCGCCGATCGCTGCATTGACCGTTGGCATGACCTCTTCGGCCAGCAAGCGCATTGAACGCTGCATCCGCTGCTTGTCGGTCCAGTCCTGGGCGGTGAGCATCAGCGTGCCGAAGTGGCCGACCTCGTCACGCAGTGCCAGGACCTTTTCGGCAACCGTCTCCGGGCTGCCGTGAATCGTTAAGTTGTCGCGCAGCGCCTCGTGCCCTAGCGCTGCCGGGTCGTCGCCCTGATTGACGACGAACGGGCCCTTCATGTCGCCCCGGTCGAACAGTTGGAAGAGGTAGTGAAAGTAGTGGTCGGTGCTCGCTCCGGCGCGCTTCACGAACGCTTCGGCGGCCGCATCGGTTTCGTCCACGTGGATGTTGCGCGCCACGCGCCAGATTTCCGGGTCGGCCGCGTGCCCGGCCTGGTCGGCGGCCTCGGCATAGGTCTGCCAGTGCGACTTGACCGACCAAGTGCCGATGAAATTTGCCGAGATCGGGATGTAGCCGCGCGAGCCCGCGAAGCGGATGGAACCCGAGTAGGGGCTCATCGCCGAAATGGCTAATGGCGGGTGCGGCTGCTGCAAAGGCTTGGGCATGTGGCCGAGGCCGATGTCATCGTGCACCCAGTCCCGCAGCGCGAATTGCCAGTGTTCGCCGTTGAATTCGTAGGGCGGATCAGTCGTCCAGAGATCGATCATGATATCGATCGCCTCGATCATCATGGCATTGCGGTCCGCCTCCATTACGCCGAACACCTCGAAATCGGGCGCCAGGCCACCCGGACCCACGCCGGCGATAAAGCGCCCCTTTGCCAAGTTGTCGAACAGGGCAATGTGCCCGGCCGTGACCACCGGGTGGTACTGGGGCAGGCAGATGACGCCGGTACCGCAGACGATCTGCTCGGTCTGCGGCAGCACGTGCGCGAGAAACAGCAATGGCGAGGTGATCTGCTCGGAACTCGAGCTGTGGTGCTCTCCCACCCAGGCTTCGGAAAACCCCAGGCGGTCGGCCAGCACAACGGCCTCGATGTCCTCGGCGAGGGTCTGGTGATAGTCTCTCGAGTGATGGTGAATCGGCATCATGAACAAGCCGAGCTTCATGTTTCCCCTCCTTTGACCCGCTGCGCTGCAGCCAGCCTCCCAGTTTCGCCCCAGGCGGGACTGCCGGCTGCATCACAACGCACTGCGATGGCTGCAGCGTAGAATGCAGTCCGCTACGCTGGGTCCCGCGTCCAGCGGCGGTTGCACGGCCCCTGGGGCCCGCGGCTTTCGCCCGCGTGTTCAGGGTAAACAGTCGCGGTGTAAATGTCGCCGTGTTGGTCCACCGCCATCTGGTGGATGTAAATGGCGAGCTTCTCGTGGCGTTCCAGCTCCTGCATGGTGTGGGCGTCATAGACCACCAGGTCGCTCATGTTGTCGCTGGCATACAGCCGATCGCCATAGACCGCGACGGTGAGCGGATTCAGGTGGTCCCACTGCGCAACGAATTCGCCGTCGGGATCGAACACTTGGATGCGGCTCTTGCGGCCGGGGTCCTGTTCCCAGCGCTCGTCCGCAATCTGGCCCCTGACCGTCATGTAGTCATGCATCGCCCCGCCCCTGAAGTCGACCACCACCAGCCGGCCGTCCGGCATTTGGGTCACCGCATGGGGTGAGTTGAACTGGCCCGGTTGGTTGCCCCAGCCGCCGATTTCCTTGATGTACTCGCCCTCCGGCGAGAACCAGATCAGCCGGGCGTTCCAGTAGCCGTCGGAGACCACGATGTTG
Organism: uncultured Pseudomonadales bacterium; assembly: GCA_964598305.1. Lineage (GTDB taxonomy): Bacteria > Pseudomonadota > Gammaproteobacteria > Pseudomonadales > Azotimanducaceae > Azophilus. Next base: position 1,761 of record CAZRBP010000416.1, read on the forward strand.
CCGTTGGGCTGCACCACCACCGCAGTCGGGCCATTGAAATGGCCGGGGTCCTTGCCCCACT
>CAZRBP010000417.1:0-1815 GCA_964598305.1 uncultured Pseudomonadales bacterium
GGGTCGATGAGGAAGAACTCCTCCTCCACGCCCAGCGTGATGGCGGTGGTCATGTCGGGGCTCGGTCAATGCGGAGCGGGAATGCTAAGGGGTTATGGCTTGGAAGGCCATACGGAAAATGCCGCTGCGTTCCATAGTCCTTTGGCTTGTCCGGGCGTGGGAGAGTGCCCGGTTCATTGTGAAAGTCGGCCGGCGCTACGGGATTCGCTTCCATCGGGTGCCGGCCCGGGTGTCCTCGAGTTCGATTCCGGCGTCGGCCAGTTGGTCGCGAATGGCGTCGGCCCGGGCGAAATCGCGGGCCTTGCGCGCCTGGTTGCGTTCGGCGATGAGCGCTTCGATCTCCGCCTCGTCCGACAGCGCCACATCGGATTCGGCCGCGAGCGACTTGTGGAAGTGTTCTTCGGTTGTCTTGCCGAGCAGGCCCAGCAGCCAGCCGCCAGCCCGCAGTTGCTGCCGTAGGCTCTGGGCTTCCTTCTCGTCCTTGGTTCGGTTCAGTTCCGCGGCGATGCCGTGCAGGGCTGCCAAGGCACCCGGGGTGTTGAGGTCGTCGGCCAGAGCATTCAGCACGGCGGTGGGGTAGTCGGTGCCCGGCGGCGTCGGCGCACCGCCGCGCAGCGTCCCGTAGAGCCTGTCCAGACTGCGGCGGGACTGGTCCAGCAGTTCGTCCGACCAAACCAAGGGGGAGCGGTATTGGCCAGAGAGCAGCGCGTAACGCAAGGTTTCCCCGTCGTGGCTTTGCCGCAGCTCGGCGATGGTGACGATGTTGCCGAGGGACTTGGACATCTTTTCCTGGCCTAGGGTCAGCATGCCGTTGTGCATCCAGTAGCCGACGCAGTCGAGCTGGCCGTGGGCGCAGCGGGACTGCGCCAGCTCGTTTTCATGATGCGGAAACGCTAAGTCGACGCCGCCGCCGTGAATGTCGATGCGGGGGCCGAGATGGGCGTTAATCATCGCCGAGCACTCGATGTGCCAGCCCGGCCGCCCGCGCCCCCAAGGGCTTTCCCAGCCGGGCAGTTCCGAGGTGGACGGCTTCCAAAGCACGAAGTCCTTGGGGTCGCGCTTGTAGGGCGCCACATCCACCCGGGCGCCGTCGAGCATGTCGTCCAGTGATCGATGGCAGAGGCAGCCGTAGTGGGCATCGGCGGGGACGTGGAACAGCACGTGCCCTTCGGCCGCGTAGGCGAAGTCCTGGTCGACCAGCGTCTCGATCATGGCGGTGATTTCCGGGATGTGCCCGGTGGCCCGGGGCTGAACGTCCGCGGGAAGCACACCCAGCGCCTCAATGTCGTCGTTGTAGGCCGCGCAGTACCGGTCTGCCAAGGCTTGTATCGGCTCGCCATTGGCCAGCGCTTGGGCATTGATCTTGTCGTCCACGTCGGTGATGTTGGAGACGTAAACCACCTTGGGGTAAATCGTCGTCAGCAGGCGGCGCAGCACGTCGAACACCACCGCGGGACGGCCGTTGCCGATGTGCACCGGGCCATAAACGGTCGGCCCGCAGACGTAGAGCGTCACCCGTTGCGGATCCCAGGGACGAAAGACCTCCTTGCGCCCAGACTGCGTGTTGTGGATCTTGAGTTCCATGTGGTCGGCCTCAGCGGTCAAGCAGATTGGCGGCTTGATGGGGTGCCAGCGCCGGCACCAGCAGGCGTTGGTTGATGATTGGGTTGACGCCGATTTGGTTGCTTGCCGTCACCAGGGCCCGGGGGTTGGGGTCGAGTTGCTGCCGCAGGGCATCGATCAGCGCTTGGTAGCGCTGCCGCCCGGTAGTGGCGTAGCCGTGCAGATGCCAAGCTTCGCGCCAGTCCTTGCAGA
>CAZRBP010000418.1:0-1803 GCA_964598305.1 uncultured Pseudomonadales bacterium
TCGGTGGCGGCGATCGAGATGTTGCCGAACGGCTGGCTGGCGCGTTCCCAATGGCGCTTGTCCTGGGGCCACTGACTCGGCTCGAACGCCACCCGGTCGGTTTCCGGGTCGTAGCCGTAGGCGTACCCGTGCGGCCAGCGGTTGACCGTGAGCGCGGCAATGTCCCGCGCCGCATCGAAGCCGCCGCTGCCGAGCAGCCGGTTGAGCAGGTCGCGGGTGTTGCGTTCGAAAGTCTCGAACGGCATGGCCAAGAGTTCCCGCTTGCCGGCCAGGAACTGCTCGCGGGCGCTTAAGCCCGGCTGCAGGGGCGCGCGGATCATGTGCACCAAAATGGGCTCGTCCGGGTCCTTGGGGCAGGCGTAGTCACCTAGGCTCACCGGATAGTCGAGGGCGACGCGATACTGGAAGCTGCCGGCGCACCGGGCGCGGTGCAGGCCGAGTTCGACGAAGCTGCGCCAGTTGCGGATCAGGGCATTGGTGTAAACCAAGGGTGAGCGCAGGGAGCTGCCGAGCAGCGCCCGCTGCGCTTCGGGCATTTCCGGGCAGAGCAGGGGAATGGCGGCGTGGTAGCAGGCCATCACCACCTTGCCGCCGGTCACGGTGCTGGCCTTGCCGCCGCGCACGTAGGTGACTTCCAGCGGATTGGCGGGCTTGCCATCGATATGGCGCACGCGCACCGCGGTGCTGTTCAGGCGAATGCGCACCGGGGAGGTGGGATCATCGAGCTTGCCGTAGTCGAAGCGGGCGGTGACGATGTCCTCCATGTCGCCGCCAGGCGCAGAGCGGGGAATCATGGCGCGCACCAAGAGCCGGGCAACGGTGGCGTTGCCGTCGGGGAAGTGAAAGATGTTGGGTTCCTCCACCCACTCCGAGTCGTCGTAGATGTCGAGGTCGAGGTCGCCGAACCCCGGGTAGTCGCTGCTCCAGGCGGTGCGCGCCGGCAACGCATCGATGCCGATGTTCCACACGCCGTGGGGCAGCGACTCGATGGCGCTTAAGGCTTCATCGCCGATGCCGGCCTTTTCGTTCAGGTAGGTCCGATAGTCGGTGTTGGCGAGGTAGTCAGCCTGCGCCTGGGCCGTCATGCCTTCAAGGTAGTTGCGTTCGTCCGCAAGAAGGCGCGCCAGGTCGGCCTTGCCCGCCGCCGACAGCGGCAGGCCCGACAGGATTTTCGGATCGCTCAGATTGCCTACGGCGAGATGATCGGTGCCGAACGCGGCCTTGTCGAAGAACGTGCCGCGCGATAGCCCAAACGAGGCATAGAGGTCGTGGTGGTAGGCCGAGTAGAACCGTTTCGGGTCGATGCCGAGTTGCTTGATGAGGCGCTTCGCCTCTGGCGGATAACCGCCCGGTGACTCCAGCAGCATGGTGCCGCCGTAGCCGATCATCAGGCGGCCGTCGATCTGGAACTCGTTGCGCTTGGCGTGGCCGCCGAAGTCGTCGTGGTTGTCCAGAACTAGGACTTTAGCGGACGCGCCCATGGCTTCGCGGTAGAAGTAGGCGGCCGCAAGCCCGCTGATGCCGCCGCCGACCACCACCAGATCAAAGTGCTCGCCGGTGCTGGCCCCGGTCCAGCTTGCGCCGTCGCGCAACGCATGGGCGACTTCGAACGAGCCGGGATGGGAGCCGCGCATGCCGGTCAGCGCCGGGGGATAATAGCCCGGCAGGTCCTGGGCGCCGGCATCCTTGGCCTGTGCGGACTGCGGCAGCAGCGCGGCGCCGATGGCGATGCCGGCCCCGTCCAGAAAGTCGCGGCGGGTGATGGCCGCGTCCATGCCAAGTTCCCTATCGTGGGCGTTCATG
>CAZRBP010000419.1:0-1800 GCA_964598305.1 uncultured Pseudomonadales bacterium
CTCCACTTCGGGCATGTCGATGACGTGATAGCGGATCAGCGGGCGGCCGGCGGGCGCCATCCCCTGTTCATCGAGCCAAGCGGACACTTCCGGCCAGAGCTTGGCCAGTGCGGGGCCCAACTCGCCCAAGGACAAGCGCACCCGAACCGCAGCGTAGGCGACCGCCGCACGATCCTGAAGCTTGACGGGCTCACTGCGCGCCGAATTGGCCACGGCCAACCTCCTTGAAACGGCGCAATGCTACACTTTGTTGAGTGCGCTTCAAGCGTAAACTCGCCGTTACAACCACACATCAGTTGTCAGGAGAGAACATGAAAGCCGCCCATCGGCTGCCGCTGGCACCCGTCCTATGCCTCACCGCGCTCGGAGCGCTCGCCAACGAAAGCAGCAATGAGCCCCAAATCGAGGAAGTCGTTGTCACCGCCCACCCGTTGTCCGCCGACGGGTTGGCGCAGCCCGTGGACTCCCTGCGCGGCGAGGAGCTCAACCGCAAGATCGCGGACACCATCGGCACCACCGTTGCCCGGGAGCCTGGCATCCACAGCACTTCCTTCGGCCCCGCCGTCGGCCGGCCCGTCATCCACGGCCTGGACGGCCCCCGGGTGCGCATCATGGAGGACCATGTGGACACCTTGGACGTATCCGTCGCCAGCGCCGACCACGCGGTGTCGGTGGACCCCTTCATAGCAAACGAGATCGATATTCTCAAAGGCCCAAGCACCCTGCTCTACGGCTCCGGGGCGATCGGCGGCGTCATCGACGTACACACCGGCCGGGTGCCCCATCAACTGCAGGACGCCGTGACCGGCAAACTGGACGTGCGCGGCGCGGACAACGGCGACGCCTTCCGCGGCGCCTTCCGCATGGACGGAAGCGCCGGCTCCTTCGCTTGGCACATCGACGGCTTCCTCCGAGACGCCGACGATGTCGATATCCCGGGCTACGCGCGATCCTCGCGATATCGAGCCGCTGTTGAGGAAGAAGAGCACCACGACGACGATCACGATGACGACCATGACGATGATCACGACGACCACGACGACGACCATGACGATGACCACCACGACGAAGCCGAGGAAGTGCGCGGCACTCTGCCGAACAGCGACCTCGAGGCCAAGGGCGGCGCCGTCGGCTTTGCGTTCGTCGGCGAGCGCGGCTTCATCGGCGTCTCAGTGAGCCGCTTGGAATCCGACTACGGACTGCCCGGCCACGACCACAGCCACGGCGATGAGCATGACGAACACGATGAGCACGATGAACATGAGGACGAGCACGATGATCACGGCCACGAAGCGGAAGGCTCGCCAGTCCTCGAACTCGAGCAAACCCGCATCGACCTTGAAGCGGGCATGGAACAACCCCTGCCCGGCATCCACAGCTTGAATCTCCGCCTCGGCATCAACGACTACAAGCACGCCGAGGTCGAGCCGTCCGGCGAAGTGGGCACGCTGTTTGAAAGCGAGGCTTGGGAGGCTCGCGTGGAGTTGGCCCACAACCCTATAGCCGGTTGGGACGGGGTATTCGGCGCTCAAATCGGCGACCGCAAGTACACGGCAACCGGGGAGGAGGCCCATTCCCCGCCCGTGAACACCGATTCCTTGGGCCTGTTCTGGATGGGCCAGCGCGATTTCGAGCCCTTCCAACTGGAAGCCGGACTGCGCTTCGACCGCACCGAGCACGATCCCGATTCGGGGAGCAACGAAACGTTCAGCGGCGTTTCCGCATCCCTAGGCGCCGTGGTCCCATTGGCGGAAGGCTGGACGGGCACCCTGCTCGGCAGCTACGCCACCCGCATGCCGG
>CAZRBP010000420.1:0-1794 GCA_964598305.1 uncultured Pseudomonadales bacterium
ATCGTAGCGCCAGCCTGGGTTGGCGATATGGTGATGGCCCACACCTTGGTTCAGGTGCTCAGGGCTGAGGACGCCGATGCGGAGATTCACATGGCGGCGCCACCGGCAACTGCGCCGTTGGGGGCGCGCATGCCGGGCGTTCACCAAGTGCATGAGTTGGCCGTCGCCCACGGTGCGCTTGGCTGGCGGGAGCGGCGGCGCTTAGGTCGGGCGCTTCGCGGGGTTGGCTTCGATGCGGCCTATGTCCTGCCCAACAGCTTCAAGTCTGCGCTGATGCCCTGCTGGGCCGGGATTCCCCGGCGCATCGGCTGGGTGGGCGAAGCCCGCTTCGGATTGCTCAACGATTGGCGGCGTTTGGACCGGGACCGGCACCCGAAAATGATCGAACGCTTCATGGCGCTGGCCTACCCGCCGGGACAAGGCCTGCCGCAGCCCTATCCGGCACCCGTGCTGACGGTTGATGTGGCCAATCGCGACATCTTGGTCGAGCGCTTCGGCTTGGCCACTGCCGGGCCGGTGACCATCCTGTGCCCCGGTGCCGAATACGGCGCCGCCAAGCGCTGGCCCGAAGACCACTTCGCCACGCTCGCGCAGGAGCGCTTGAGGGCCGGCCACGCCGTCTGGGTGATCGGCTCGCCGGGTGATCAGGAATTGGGCGCGGCGATCGCTGAGGCGGCTCCCGGCACCGTCAACCTGGCCGGCCGCACCCGGCTGACCGATGCGCTGGACCTCCTTTCGCTGGCCGATGCCGTCGTGACCAACGATTCCGGGCTCATGCACGTGGCCTGCGCCCTGTCGGTGCGGGTGGTGGCCCTCTACGGCTCGACGTCGCCGGAATTCACGCCGCCCCTTGATGCCAACGCGCAAGTGCTGTCCCTGGGCTTGGACTGCCAGCCCTGCTTCCAGCGCGACTGCCCGCTTGGCCACCTGAACTGCCTCCGGGAACTGACGCCCGACGCCGTCGCCCGCGCGCTGGCATGAAAGCGCTGCTGGTCAAGACCTCCTCGTTGGGCGACCTAGTGCATGCGTTGCCGGCGGTGACCGCGGCCAGCCAGCACGGGGTGCGCTTCGATTGGGTGGTGGAGGAAGCCTATCAGGCCATCGCCGAACGGCATCCGGCGGTGGACCGGGTGATCCCCATTGCTTGGCGGCGCTGGCGGCGCAGGCTGGTGCGCTCGCGCGGGGAAATGGCGGAATTCCAGGCCAATCTTGGCGCTTGCGAATACGATCTGGTGCTCGATGCCCAGGGCTTGGTGAAAAGCGCCTTGGTCGCCGCCCTGGCCCGCGGCGCGGAACGGGTGGGGTTTGCGCGCCGGGACGTGCGCGAGGCGGCCGCCGCCTGGTTGTACCAGCGCGGCGTTGCGGTGCCTCGGCAACAGCACGCCATCGACCGGCAGCGGCAACTCTTCGCGGGCGCTTTCGGCTACGCTCAGGATGCGGCGGAGCCGCTTGAGTTCGGCTTGTCCCGGCGTGAGTTCGCAGGCGGGGCGGACGATTCGGCGTGCCTCTTCCTGCATGGGGGCTCCTGGCCCTCCAAGCTGTGGCCGGAGGCCATGTGGATCGAGCTGGCTAAGCAAGCGCAGGCATCTGGATTCGAGGTGTTGCTGCCTTGGGGCAATGCGGCGGAGCGTTGCCGCGCCGAACGCATCGCCAACAGCGGCGGCGGACGAGTGCTTGAGGCGATGGGCATCGGCGAATGGATCGACGTCCTGCAAGGGGTGCGCTTGACGGTGGGCGTCGACTCCGGATTGGCGCATCTGGCCGCCGCCTGCGGCGTGCCCACCTTGGCCCTGT
>CAZRBP010000421.1:0-1781 GCA_964598305.1 uncultured Pseudomonadales bacterium
CCGCCTGTTCGGCGAAGTAGGGCAGGCGGGGCAACTCCACTCGCCCGGCGCCGCGCGGGATCCGTGCCAGGAAGGTATCGCCCAGCAGTTTGGCGCCCGATGCCTGTTGAATGCGGCTGGCGGCGCGCAACGCTTCTTCACTGACGCCTTCGCCGTTCATCAGCAGGGCGCAGGGTTCGCCGCTGCGCAGCGCAGCCACTGCCGCATCGACCCGCTTCGGGTCCGGGGGCTGCAGCGCGGGGGGCGGCAATGGCGGGGCTGGCCCCTCTGCGTCGTTCCAAGCGGTGTCCGCGGGCAGGATCAGGGTGGCGACGCAGCCTGGCGGGCCCTGAGCGGCTTGAACGGCTTCGGCGGCGTCGGTGGCCACGCCTTGCGCGCTTTCAGCCAAGCGGATCCAGCCGGATACCGGACCCGCGAAACCGGCGATGTCGGAGGTGAGCGGCGCGTCGAGCGCCCGGTGGTAGGTGGCGTGCTCGCCGACCACGTTGACCATCGGCGAGAAGGCCCGCCGGGCGTTGTGCAGATTGGCTAAACCGTTGGCGAGGCCGGGACCCAAGTGCAGCAGCGTGCAGGCCGGCTTGCCCGCCATGCGGGCGTAGCCGTCGGCGGCCCCGGTGACCGCGCCTTCAAACAGGCCAAGCACGCCACGCATGCCGTCCTGCAGGTCCAGGGCCGCCACGAAGTGCATTTCCGAAGTGCCCGGATTGGTGAAACAGACTTCGACGCCCCCGTCAACGAGGGTCTGCAATAGCGATTGGGCGCCATTCATTGAGGATTCCACCGGGGAAAAACGCAGTTTACCGGAATTCCCCGCCGCGTGGCCGGAACTCGAAAGGGAGGGATTCAAGTAAACTAGCGCCCCTACAGCGACAGCGATGGACAGGGCGGGGCATTTGGGGTGGCGAGGAAGTACGACTACGATCTTTACGTGATTGGCGCTGGCTCAGGCGGCGTTCGGGCCAGCCGCGTCGCGGCGCAGCTCGGCGCCCGGGTGGCGGTGGCCGAGTCCACCCATCTCGGCGGTACCTGCGTCAATGTGGGTTGTGTGCCGAAGAAACTCTTTGTTTACGGTTCGCACTTCGCTGAGGATTTTGACGACGCTCGGGCCTATGGTTGGAGCGCCGCCCCGCCAAGTTTTGACTGGCCCACCCTGCGCGACAACAAGACCACTGAAATCAAGCGCCTCAATAGCGTCTATCGCAACCTGCTGGCCAATGCTGGGGTTGCTATCCACGAGGGCCGGGCGCGATTGGGCGACCCGCATTGCATTGAGATCAACGGTCGCTCACACACCGCTGAACGGGTCTTGGTGGCCACCGGCAGCCGCCCGTGGATGCCGGAGTTTCCCGGCGCTGAACACGTCATCTGTTCCGATGATGCCTTCTACCTGCCGCGCTTCCCGCGCCGCGTCCTCGTGGTCGGCGGCGGTTACATCGCCGTGGAGTTCGCTGGCATCTTCGCCGGCCTTGGCGCCGAATCGCGGCTGGCCTATCGCGGCCCGCTGTTCCTGCGCGGATTTGACGATGGGGTGCGGGAGTTCGTCGCGGAGCAGTTGGCTGAGAAGGGCGTTGCCCCGCAGTTCAACACCGAGGTGGTCAACATCGAACTCGATGGCGATGAGCGGCTTGTGACGCTGTCCGATGGCAGTACGCTGCGCACCGATCTGGTGATGTTCGCCACTGGACGCCGCCCTAACGTCGAGGGCTTGGGATTGGCGGAGTGCGGCGTCGCCTTGGGCGGCAACGGCGCTGTGTTGGTGGATGAGGAATACCGCAGTTCGG
>CAZRBP010000422.1:0-1778 GCA_964598305.1 uncultured Pseudomonadales bacterium
GCATGAAGGCCGTCGGCAGCACCGCGAACACCGGCGTGGCGATGATGAAGGCCATCGGGCCGCTGATGTTGGAGAGCGCCAAGCCGCTCAACGCCAGGAGCGTGGTGAGGGTGAGCAGCGGCGCCAACGGCTTGGTGCGGCTGCCGACGTAGCCCGCCACCAAGGGCGCAACGATGCCAATGAACGCGCCGGCCATCATGACGTAACCGACCACTTCGGCGTCCAGCGGCACCTCGCGCCCGATCTTGACCAGGAACAGCGCCAAGGTGCCGTGGCCGTGAAAGATGACGCCCAAGCCAAACAATGCCAGCCAACCGATGCCCTTGGGCGCACCGCCGTCCTGCTGCAATGAAGCCGGCGACTGGCCCGGCGTATGGCGAATGAACAGCAGCACCGCCAGGGAACAGAGCACATAGACCGCGAACAGTCCATCGAGCTCGTTCCAGACCACGCCGCCTATGGACAGATGGGCGTTGGCGAATTCATGCGCGTTCAAGGCCCGGGGCAGCACCAGCGCCAAGCCCATGGCCATGACCCCAACCATGGAGTTGATGATGCCGAAGGTCAGTTCCGGCGTAGCCGAACGGGCGGCGGTGGCCATGACTGTGGAAACCACCGCGCCCAACGCGAAGCCGGCCGGCGCCCGCAGCAGCAGCAAGTCGCCGACATCGGCAGCGAACAGCGAAGCCGTGTTGAAACCGATGATGGCCAGCGCGCCAAACAGATAGACCCGGTGCGGGTCCATCTTCGCGGCCAGCCGGGCGAAGATGAGGTTGCCGGCGGCGATGGCGGCCAGTTCCGCGGATGCCACCTTGCCGGCGTCGAAATTGGTGGTCGAAAACGACAGCGCGATGGCATCCACGTTGAATGGCATGCCGAGGGAGGCGGCGAATGCCAGCAGCAGCACGGCGGTCAGCGTGACCACCTGCACCGGCGTGAATTCAATCCGTTGGTCCATCCTCGGTCCCCTCCACTAGAGATTTCGCGCCGCGGCATGGCCCGTGACGATGGCCGCCGGCAGAAACCCCGGCCCCGCCGCATCGCCGACCAACGCAACCGGGCAATCCAGTCGATTCAGCCCTTCAATCAAAGTCGGGTCGGGACGCCGCGCCGTGGCCAACACGAGGGTTTCGGCACCCACCTCCAAGTCCGGCCAGCCTGCTTCGGAAGCGATCATCGCCCGATCGGCGGCCACCGAACCAATCCGGGCCTGGGTGAGAAGCCTGAAGCGGCCGCTGCCTTGCAAGCGCTCCAAGGCCGGCACGCCCACGCCGATGCCCATCATTTCCGGCGCGAAGCCCGCCAACGGCGTCACGAAAGTCACGCTCGCACCCCGCTCAAGGAGGAACTCGGCGGCGCCGATGGCTTCATAGCCGCCGACCGCATCGAACACCAACGCACTGCCGGGCACCTCATTTTGGCCAGCGGCCAGCAACTCCGCAGCGGTGAGCGCTTGGCCAGGCCCAGCCCCGGGCGGCAAGTCATCGGATGGCAGTCGAGCGGCGCCCACAGCCACGATCACCGCGTCGGGCCGCAGGGCGGCAACCCCGTCCGCCGTGGCCGGTGAGGTCAGGTGCACATCCACGCCGCGCCGGGACATCTCGCCCCGTAGCCAATCCGCTATCTCGCCGATGGCGCCGTGCTTCGGCGCAAGCCGGGCCGCCCTCAGAGTGCCGCCGAGCGATGCAGCCGCTTCCAGCAGCGTCACCTGGTGGCCGCGCAGGGCGGCGACGCGGGCAGCCTCCATGCCGGCCGGCCCACCGCCGACCACAACGACT
>CAZRBP010000423.1:0-1748 GCA_964598305.1 uncultured Pseudomonadales bacterium
TGATCGGCAATGTGGAAGCCGCCGCCGCCGGGGTGCGAACCTTGCCGGACCAAGCCGACTTCAACCGCATCTGGCGCCCGGCCTCCGGCGTGGCAAAGGAAGTACTGGCCAGCATCGGCGATGAACCGCTGATGGCGGTGGTGGACCTGCACAACAACACCGGCAGGAACCCAGACTACGTGGTGCTGACTGATCTTTCCCTAGGCAGCCTTGGCCTAGCCCAACTCTATGGCACCGTGGGCGTGATTGTGGAAGAGCCCGACACCGTGCTGACACGGGCGTTTGCCGAACGTGCGCCGAGCATCGCCTTGGAACTCGGCCCAGTGGGCGACCCGGAGGCCAAGGAGCGAGCGACCCGCTACTTGAACAGCCTGCTCGACCTGCCGAAAGTGCCAGCCGGCCGCATCCAGGACCTGCGCCTGTACCGTACGCTGGCCCGGGTCCATCCACCCGCCGACGCCGTCTTCGGCTTCGCAGGCGTGAACCTAGGCGAATTCGACCTCGTCCTCAATAGCGACATAGAGGCCAGCAACTTCCACCCATTGCCGACAGGCACGGAATTCGGAAGGGCAAAAAACGGCTTCTCCTTACAGGTGCTCGACAACAACCACCGCGACGTGACGGACCACTTTCTGGAAGTCCGAGATGGCCGCATCCTCGCGGCTCGAAGCCTGACACCGGCCATGTACACCACGGATGCAAGCGTGGTTCGGCAGGATTGTCTTTGTTACTTTATGGAGCCTGCAACCTTGTCAGGCTGACCACTAGCGAAGCGCAGTGTTGGCCAAAACCGAAGGGGAGAAGGCATAATCCCGCCGTCGGGCGAGTCGTTGAGGAGAACGATATGGTTCACGACTTTTTTGCGGAAATCTCTTGGGACAGCGAAGCAAGTGTTTGGTATGTATCGGATACTAACTTTCCCGGATTGGTTGCCGAGGCACCTTCAGAACGCGAGCTGCTCGCTAAGATTCGCACACTGGTGCCGGAGTTGTACGAGCTTAACCGGAACCTATTTGATGAGCCCATGCTCGAAGCGATCCCGCTGCGCATGACGTCCAACCGGCTTGAGACTATCCGTTTGGCAGGATAGTGGCTGGCTTTACCAGACCGCTGAAGCGGAAATTGCGGGAAGCCGGATGCCATCGAGTACGTCAGGGGCGCGGCGACCATGAAATCTGGTTCAGCCCGGTCTCCGGTAAGCATTTCCCGGTGGACGGCAACATCAAATCGCGGCACACGGCAAATGCGGTGCTCGCCCAAGCGGGTCTCGATAAGGCCTTTTGACTCACGGAGGCGTGGCGATTGAATCGCGGCGTGTTTCTAGTTTTCCAGCGGGCGAGGCGATGCGTCTGCCGAGAGATGAGGGAGAATGGGGTGTCAGCGGCGGACTTGTGCCGGATGTGCGGGTTGGGGAGAGGCGCGATGCTACAATTTTGAGGGTTGCGGCGGAGTGGCTTCGATGAGTATCGATTGGTACCGAGAAGGTGTTGAGGGCATCTATAGTTTGCTTGATGCGGGCGCAGATGTATGTGTGCCGGGCCGGGACGGCACGACCTGTTTGTTTCCCCCAGCGGCAGCAGGCGATGTGCATCTGCTAAAGGCGCTAATTGAAGCGGGTGCGGACGTGAATGCCCACAATCATGCCGGCGAGACGCCCGTGCTCGCGGCGGCACGCGAAGGCCAAGTTGCGGCAGTTCGCACACTGCTTGAGTCTGGCGCGAAGTCGGTCGTAAGGGATGACAGCGGAA
>CAZRBP010000424.1:0-1747 GCA_964598305.1 uncultured Pseudomonadales bacterium
GGTATGTCGTCAACCAGATGGGCAACGAAGCGCTCGGCGATGAACGCTCGGTGGCGCTGATCCATACGCTATACGACTGTCTCGGGTGAGGGGATGGCTCAATCGGCGCTCGATGCGATCCCGGAGCCTGAGCGGAAAAGCGAAGCAGACATTCGAGCGATTCTAAAATTCGCCGACATCAATGTGCTGCGCATCGCGCTGTATCAGCAAACTGGGGACCAGGCTCTCTCCGAAATCCCCCCGATCAGAAAGCAGTTTCCCGGCACTCCATACGAGACCTACACCGTTCCTGAAGAGCACCACGCCACAATCGTCGATAAGGCGGTGGCGTACCTCATGGACCCGAAGCCGCCGGTCAATCTGGCTTTGAATCCTGATGAGGTTCGCCGGCTCGCAGCGCTGTTCGAGGGAGTGGAGGTCGACGACTCCGTTGCTGAGTTCGTGTACGAAGAGATGGCTTTCGACGGATTCAAGCGTCAGGCTCGCTGGCCGGGTGATAGGCCCAACGTTCCGCAGGGCTTCGAAGTTTTGATCATCGGCGCGGGGTTCAGCGCGGTGATCTGTGCGATACAACTCGACGTTTTGGGCATCCGCTTTCGCATCGTTGAGCGGCAGCATGACTGGGGCGGAACCTGGCTGCTCAACACCTATCCCGATGCGCGGGTGGACATCACCAACTTCATCTATAGCTTCACTCTCGAGCCCGACTACCCTTGGCAGCACGCCTTTGCGCCCCGTGAAGAGCTCATGGCCTACATCAACCATGTTGTTGATAAGTACAACCTGCGCCAACATGCGGTGTTCAATACCAGCGTGGTGCATGCGCAGTGGAGCGAAAGTGCCGCCCGGTGGCTCGTCGATGTTGAGCGGGCCGATGGCGAGCGGCAACGGCTTACGCCCAATGTGGTGCTCAGTTGCGCCGGCTTGTTCAGCACACCGAAGTTTCCGGCAATTGAAGGCATTGAATCCTTCAAGGGCAGAATGTTCCACACAACGGCGTGGGACCACGATTATGACTACGCCGGCAAAAGGGTGGCGCTGATTGGCACGGGCTCCACAGGTTCCCAGCTTCTGCCGCGCGTGGCGGAAAAGGCCGAACATGTCGCGGTCTATCAACGAACGCCAAACTGGGTGACCCCGGTCGGCCGATATCGGGCGCCTATCCCTGAGGAGCGCAAATGGCTGCTGCGGAACATGCCCGGATACGCGCCTTGGAACCGCTACAGCTTCGTGCAGGCATCGGTGAGAAACCAAGCCTTCCAGTACCTGGATGAGGACTGGCGAGCCAACGGCGGCCTGATCAACGAGAAGAACGATCAACTCAGGGAGTCGTTGATCGCCATGATTCGCGGGAAAATGGCGGAAAAGCCAGAGCTGATCGACGACTTGATACCTGAGTTTGCGCCGCTTTCCAGGAGAATTGTGGTGGACAACGGATGGTACGACGCCTTGGTGCGGGACAATGTGGAGTTGATCACTGACACCATCGACAGGATCACGCCGAGGGGGATTGCATCTGGGGGCGGCGCGGAGCGGGATTTTGACCTGATTGTTCTTGCGGCCGGTTTCGAGGTGGAAAAGTACCTGTGGCCTGTTCAATATGTTGGCCGGGGCGGCCTGACCATCGAAGACCTGTGGTCGGTTGATGGCGCACGGGCCTACCTCACCATGACACTGCCTGGGTTTCCCAATTTTTTCATGATGTACGGCCCCAATGCGGGGGTGCGGGCCGGCAGCTTCCATTCAG
>CAZRBP010000425.1:0-1736 GCA_964598305.1 uncultured Pseudomonadales bacterium
GTGGGCCCTTCGCGCTCGGTTTTTCTCCCCGGGCTGAGGGATCTCCGATGGTAGGGCGGAACGAACAACGAAAGGTCTTGGTGGTCGGTGCCTTGGGGCTGGTGGGCCGTGCCGTGGTCGAGGCGCTTGAAGATCAGGATGGGTGCGACCTGGTTGCTGTGAGCCGCCGCCGGCCGGACTTCCCCAGCCGGGCTCGCTTTCTGCAATTGGACCTGACCGATCGGGCGGCCTGCCGACGGCAACTTGGCCGGTTGGAGGGCGTCTCCCACGTCGTCTATGCGGCACTCTACGAGAAGCCGGACCTCATCGGCGGCTGGCGCGACGACGAGCAGATCGAAACCAACACCCGCATGCTCGCCAATGTGCTGGATTTCGTCACCCCCGCCCGCCACCTCGCCTTGCTGCAGGGCACCAAGGCCTACGGTGCCCATCTGGCGCCCATGAAGCTGCCGGGCAAGGAGAGCGACCCCCGCCACCCGGGCGCGAACTTCTATTGGAGCCAGGAGGATCTCCTGCGCGAGGCCAGTGCCGGCGCGAACTGGACCTTCAGCATCATGCGCCCGCAAATCGTTTGCGGCCACGCCTTGGGCAGTCCGATGAACATGGTCTCGGCCATCGGCGTCCACGCCGCCGTGCTGCGCGAACTCGGGCAGCCCCTGCGCTTTCCCGGCCGGGGCGGCTTCGTCACCGAGGCGACCGATGCCCGGCTGCTGGCCCGCGCCATCCTCTGGGCGGCCAGCGAACCCCGTTGCGCGGGCGAAACGTTCAACATCACCAATGGCGACATCCTGGACTGGGGTGCGCTGTTCCCTGAAATTGCCGATCACTTCCAGATGCCCTGTGCCGCTCCTGAGCCCTTGCAACTCAGCGAGGCCATGCCGAAGCACAGCGCCGTTTGGAACCGGGTCGTCGCCCGCCATGGGCTGGCGCCCCACTCGATGGACCAGTTGATCGGCGCGTCCTGGCAGTTCGCCGATGCTGTGTTCGGCTACCACGGCGGGCAGACTACCCTGCTCAGCACCGTCAAGGCGCGTCAGTTCGGCTTTGCCGAGTGCATCGACACCGCCACTATGTTCCGTGAACACTTCATGACGCTGCAGGCGCGCAAGGTGCTGCCGCCTTGAAGCACTTGGTGGCCGACATCGGCGCCACCAGCGCCCGCTTTGGCTTGGGCGACCGGGGCGGGGTGGGGCGCCACGCGGAATTCGCCACCGACGATTTTTCCTGCGCTGCCGATCTGTTGGCCGCCGCGACCGAGGCCTTGGAAGCCGGCGCCGTGGATTCCGCATGCCTTGCCGTGGCCGGCCCGGCGACGCATGGCCGGGCGACGGTGACCAAGCACCCCGAACTGCGGTTTGATGCGGCCGAGCTTCAAGATGTGCTTGGCTGCCCCGTGCAGGTGCTCAATGACTTCCACGCCTTGGCCATGATGGCGCCGGTGGCCGAGCCGGTGCGGCAAGTGGGCGGCGGTCCTGGGGACGATGGGGTGAAGGCGGTCATCGGCCCGGGTTCGGGCCTCGGCATGGCGGGCTTGATCCCCAACGACGGCGGCTGGCGACCGGTGGCGTCGGAAGGCGGCCATGCGGACCTGGCGCCCGGGTCGCCCTTGGAGCAGGAGCTGCTCGGCGTCCTGCAGCGCCGTCACGGACATGTCTGTTGGGAAACGGTGGTCAGCGGCCCCGGCTTGGCGCGCCTGCACCAGGCGGTTGCTGAGCTTTGGGGCGCGTCGGCCGAGG
>CAZRBP010000426.1:0-1732 GCA_964598305.1 uncultured Pseudomonadales bacterium
GCCGCCGAGCTCAAGCGGCTGCGCCTGCTGCTGCACCGGGAACCCCATGTGCGCGGCCTGGGCTACGGCCAGTACGCCGACGAAGTGGTGGTCGACCCCGCCGTCCGTGAGCGTTTCACGAAACTCGCCGACCGCTGGTACATGGAGACTTGCCTTATGTCCGACTCGGATCGTGCGGCCGCCCACCCGGACCACATGGAAATCATCAGCATGGGCGAGCCGGTGGTGCCTCTGATACTGGAGCGGATGCAGGACGGGAGGGGGCACTGGGACTATGCGTTGGGGAACATTACTGGGGCTAATCCCGTGAAACGGGCCGACTGGGGCAATATCGCCGCGATCCACGCCTCTTGGCTGGAATGGGGCGAAGCCAATGGATATATCTGAATGGAGGCAAACGCTCGCAGCAGCATTCCCAAGGCTTGCCAGAGAGGGCTATGAAATAGTAGGGGAACCCACAAGGCGATATAACTGCATTGCACTTGCCGCCGGCGATACTAACCAGTGGTGGGAACCTACGGAAGGGCGCTACTGGCCCGATTACGCCACGCGCACACAACGCATGGAAAGCCTCGTTGAAGTATTCGGCGGACTGGATTACGAACCATGCGACAACAGTGGCCTTGAGTCTGGATTCGAAAAAATCGCGCTATACGAGAGAGAGGGCAGATTTGAACACGCAGCATTGCAGACACGCACCGGACGCTGGCGCAGCAAAATGGGGGAGGGGCCGCTGATCGAACACCGCAGGCCGGAATCGCTCGTCGGCGGAATGTACGGCAATCCGACAATCCACATGCGAAGGCATGTGCCGGAAGGCGCGCCTGTCCAGGCTAGAGTAGTCCCGCCTCGCGGAAACTGAACACAGCGTCGCGAGCGACGACCAGATGGTCGAGGACGCTAATGCTGACCGTCTCGGCGGCCAGAACGATGGCGCGGGTGACCAGCTTGTCCTGTTCGCTTGGCTCCACTCTGCCGTTCGGATGGTTGTGCGCCAGCACGACGGCCGCGGCCCCACGACGCAGCGCGGTCTCGACAACCCGCCGCGGATACACCGCTGCCCGGTCGATGGTGCCTTCCTGCAGTCGCTCGACGCCGTGCGGAAGCAGCCGATAGCCGGAGTCCAGATAGGCCACTTCGAACACCTCGTTCTGGTGGCCGCCGATGCGCATGCGCCAGAACTCGCTTAGGCTCTCCCGATCCTGCCGCACCTCCATGCCCTCGCTGGCCTGCCGCAGATAGAGCGCGGCGGCCTCGCGAATTATCCGCAAGGCGACCGGCGCGACCTCG
Organism: uncultured Pseudomonadales bacterium; assembly: GCA_964598305.1. GTDB lineage: Bacteria > Pseudomonadota > Gammaproteobacteria > Pseudomonadales > Azotimanducaceae > Azophilus. The sequence continues at coordinate 1,291 of CAZRBP010000426.1, forward strand.
CCCAGCCCCCTCACGGTGCGCACCTCGTCCATCGGCGCGTCCAGGATTGCTCGCAGGCTGCCGAATCGCTGCAGCAGCTCCTTGGCGGGCTGCTTCACATCGGCCCTGGGAATCGTCAAGGTGAGCAGGAGCTCGACAACCTCATGGTCCGCGAACCCATCAAATCCCCCCTGCAGGAAGCGCTGGCGTAGGCGGCGACGATGGCCGTGGTAGTGCGGTTGGGTCATTGCATGTCCTGATTGGACTAACGGCTCACAGTGAAGAAACCGCTTGACGATGCCGATGATCAAGCGAGCGGCGCCATGGTAACTCGCTCGACAAGGCTGCGCCCCTTTCCTTGCCCCACCCATAACGCGATAATCCCGGCCTTTGCTCGGCTTGCAGGCGGGCAGTTCCACTTGGAGGCGCAGCCCTTGGCGGCAATTGAAGACATGACCGATTC
>CAZRBP010000427.1:0-1705 GCA_964598305.1 uncultured Pseudomonadales bacterium
TCCTCGCCCTGCTTCCAGTTCACCGGCGTCGCCACCTTGTGCTTGGCGGTGAGTTGGCAGGAGTCGAGCAGGCGCAGCACCTCGTCGAAGTTGCGCCCGGTGCTCATCGGGTAGGTCAGCATCGCCTTGATGCCCTTGTCGGGGCCGATCACGAACACCGAGCGCACCGTGGCGTTGTCGGCCGCGGTGCGTCCCTCGGCGGCGTCGCCGGCTTCGGCGGGCAGCATGTCGTAGAGCTTGGCCACATTCAGTTCCGGGTCGCCGATCAGCGGATAGTTCACGGCGTGGCCTTGGGTTTCCTCGATGTCCTTGGACCAGGCGGCGTGGTTGTCCACCGGATCCACGGAGAGGCCGATGATCTTGCAGTTGCGTTTGGCGAACTCCGGCTGCAGACCGGCCATGTAGCCGAGTTCGGTGGTGCAGACGGGGGTGAAGTCCTTGGGATGGGAGAACAGCACCGCCCAGCCGTCGCCAATCCAGTCGTGGAAGTCGATGCGGCCTTGGGTGGTCTCGGCGGTGAAATTGGGCGCTTGGGCGTTGATGCGTAGGGTCATGGGGGCTCCGTCTTGGTTGGCTGCGCTGAAAAGACGAATTTACCACTATCGGAGGTCGATGTGGGACGCCGGCGCTATACTGGCGTCTTCGTTTGTCTGCCTGAGAGCTCGCCAATGCTTGATGCCCCGATCGCTTTAAAGGGAGCGCCCGGCTCGCCTTACACCCGCAAGATGCTGGCGCTGCTGCGCTACCGCCGCATTCCCTATCGCTTTCTGCAAAGCGCGGTGGACGGCAAGGAGCCGGATGCCGGCTTGCCGCAGCCGAAGGTGGGCCTGATGCCTACCTTCTACTTGCCCGCCGACGATGGCGAGCTGGAAGCGGTGGTGGATTCCTCGCCCATCATCCGCCGCCTGGAGCGGGAGCTGCTGGGCCGTTCGGTCATTGCGCCCGATCCGGCCTTGGCGTTCATCGACTTCCTGCTTGAGGACTACGGCGATGAATGGCTGACCAAGGCGATGTTCCACTATCGCTGGCACTATGCGGCGGACATTGAGCGCGGCGGCGAGATCCTGCCCCGGTGGCGAAACCTGGCCGCCAGCGACGCCGAAATCGCGCCCATGTCGGCTTACATACGCGAACGGCAGATCAGCCGCCTGCACGTGGTGGGCAGCAACGAGACCACCGCCCCGATCATCGAGGCGAGCTACAAGCGCTTCCTGAGCCTGTTCGACGCCCACATCCGCAACGGCCCCTTCGTGCTCGGCCAGCGTCCCGGCGCCGCTGACTTCGCCATCTTTGGCCAACTCACCCAGTTGACCGGGTTCGATCCGACGCCGATGCAAATCGCCTTGGAAAGTGCGCCCCATGTCTTTGCCTGGGTGGGCGTCATGGAGGATCTGTCCGGCTTGGAGCCTGCCGAGGACCACTGGTTCGACCGCGATGAGCTGCCGGACACCCTGCGCGGACTGCTGGAGGAAGTGGGGCGGGTGTACGCTCCGGCGTTGTTGGCCAATGCCGCGGCGGTCAATCAGGGCGAGGATGAGGTGCGCACGGAGATCGACGGCCGCCTATGGACCCAAAAGCCCTTCCCCTACCAAGCCAAATGCCTGCAGTGGCTGCGCAGCGAACGGGCGCGGCTCGATGGTGAGGACCGCGCCTGCGTGGATGAACTGCTGGCTGGAACCGGCTGCGAGGCGCTGTTTCAGGCGCC
>CAZRBP010000428.1:0-1677 GCA_964598305.1 uncultured Pseudomonadales bacterium
TGATGCGCCGCTGGCTTGGCGCGGCTTTGGCAGCCGGGCTCGCCGCTTCCCAAGCCTTCGGGGCAGCAGCGCCAGCCACCCCGTCGCAACTCTACGAGACCCGCTGCAGCCACTGCCATCAGGGCGACGTGCCGCGGGCGCCGCACTTGGTGTCCTTTCAGATCATGGGGGCTGCGCCCATCTACGCCACCCTCACCGAAGGCACGATGCGCGAGCACGTCGAGGACTTAAGCGATGCGGAGCGCCGGGCGTTGGCCGACCATCTCGGCGGCGCAACGCGCAGCGCGGTGCCGGTGAAGCGCTGTGGCCCAACCTTGGCCCAGTCGTCGCCGAGCCCGTCGCCCCTCAAGGGCTGGGGCTTGAACATGGAAAACACCCGCTTCGTGCCCGCCGCCGTTGCCGGACTCGACGCCGCAGACGTGCCCCGGCTGGCCGTCAAGTGGGTTTTCGCCTATCCCGGCGCCAGCCGCGCCCGCAGCCAGCCGAGCGTGTGGGGCGGCGTGGTTTACGTCGGCAGCCAGGATGGCACCGTTTACGCACTGGACCTCGACAGCGGTTGCGCCCACTGGACCTTCAAGGCCGACGTTGAAGTGCGCTCCGCCATCACGGCGGACGAATCCGGGAAGCGGCTGTTCTTCGGCGACATTCGCGGCGCGCTCTACGCCGTGGATTCCGCCGACGGCGGTTTCATCTGGCGAACGCAGGTGGATCCGCATCCGGACGTGACCCTGACCGGCTCGCCACGCTACCACCAGGGCCGGGTCTATGCGCCGCTGTCCTCCAAGGAGTGGGCCAGCGCCGCCGACCCCGGCTACCCCTGCTGCACCTTTCGCGGCGGCGTCACCGCCGTTGACGCCAGCGACGGACGCATTCTCTGGACCGCCCGTTCCATCGCCGAGGAGCCGGTGCCGGTAGGCCGGAACGCCACCGGCCTGCAGCGCTTCGCACCGGCCGGCGCGCCCATCTGGAACAGCCCGACCCTCGATCCCCGGCGTGGGTGGCTCTATGCGGGCACCGGCGAGTCCTACACCTCGCCCGCCGCCGACACCAGCGACGCGGTGCTGGCATTCGACCTGGAATCGGGCCGTCTGGCTTGGTCCCACCAAGCCCTAGCCGGGGATGCCTGGAACATGGCCTGCTTCATCGGCGGCGGCGAGAACTGCCCCGAGGAAAACGGTCCCGATCTCGACATCGGCGCCCCACCCATGTTGGTGCGGCTCGACGATGGCAAGGAGATCCTAGTGGCGGGGCAAAAGTCCGGCCACGTGTTCGCCTTGGACCCAGACGCCGGCGGCAAGCGCCTGTGGACAACGCGCATCGGCCGCGGCGGCTTTGCCGGCGGCGTGCATTGGGGCATGGCGGCCGGTGAGGGGCGCATCTACGCCCCCAACGCGGACACGGTCTTCACCGGCTTGGAGCAGGGCGAGGCGAAGCCCGGCTTGTTCGCCCTCGATCCGGCCAACGGCGAAGTCCTTTGGTTCGCTCTGGCTCCCGATGTCTGCGCCCCCGAAGATCGTCCGGCTTGCGATCCGGGCTTTTCCGCCGCTGTCACCGCCATGCCCGGCGTGGTCTTCGCGGGCGCCTTCGACGGCCACCTGCGCGCCTACCGGGCAACGGACGGCAAACTGCTCTGGGACTTTGACACCAACCGCCCATTCACCACGGTTTCCGGCGAGC
>CAZRBP010000429.1:0-1669 GCA_964598305.1 uncultured Pseudomonadales bacterium
TGCTCAAGGAGCGGGCGCAGGGCTCGCGCTTCCGCTTCGTGCGGCTGGACGTGGAGGGCAACAAACCCGCGTCGGAGTCCTTCATCCTCAACAAGCGGGGCAAGACGGTCGGCCACGCCACCTCGGCGGCTTGGTGCCCCTCGGCCAAGCGCAATGTGGCGCTGGCCTCCCTGGAGATGCCTTGGGGACGCCCGGAGGATGAACTCTATGCCGAAATCTACTTCAGTCGGGAACTGCGCTGGACCCGCGTCGAAGCCCGCTGCCGGATCATCGACGGATCGATTTGGGATCCACCCCGCCGCCGCCAAACCCCGGCGCCTGACTTCTGAACGAGCCGTGACCCTATGACCCTGATCGCAACCGATACGGAGGACTCCGCCAAGCAATTGGCGCAACGCATCGCCGCCCAACGGGCCAAGCCGGGCTTTGCCCTGGACGCCCACTTCTACCGCTCCCCTCGCGTTTACCGCAAGGAACTTGACGAAATCCTTTACAAGAGCTGGCTGTACGCCGGACACCTGAGCCAGATTCCGAATCCGGGCGACTACTTCCTCTACGACCTAGGCGAGGATTCCATCATCGTCGTCCGCGACCAGGACGACAGGGTGCACGCCCTGATGAACGTCTGCCGACACCGTGGCGCCCGGGTCTGCGAGGCGGCTGAAGGCCACCGGACGACATTCGTCTGCCCCTACCACGGCTGGACGTACGACCTGGATGGCAGCCTCAAGGCCGCTCGGGCGATGGAGGTGAAACCTGGATTCGAGCCCGCCCACTACGGCTTGAAGACCGCTCGATGCGTCGTTTACGAAGGCCTGATCTTCGTCAACGCGGACTCGCAAGCTGCCGACTTCGAGGCTCCGCTGCGCACCATCGAGCCGGCGCTGCGGCCCTACGACCTAACCAACGCGAAGATTGCCCACCGCCAAGTCTATCCGGTGGAGGCCAACTGGAAGCTGGTGCTGGAGAACTACCAGGAGTGCTACCACTGCGCCACCGCCCATCGGGCCTACGCCAAGCTGCACACCATCGAGCGGCTTGAAGACGAGGTGCAGGACATCACCGCTGCCATGCTGGAACGCGCCGAGCGGCAAACCGGCGTTGCCGGCATCACCCATGCCCACGTTCAGGCCTATGGCGCGTCCGCTGGCTTCGGCACCTGCGTGTACACCAGCCGCTACGCCCTCTACGACGGCTACCGGACCGGCAGCGAGGACGGTCAGCCGGTGGCGCCGTTCATGGGCGAGTTCAAGGGCTACGACGGGGGCGCTGGCGACTTTCAGATCGGCCCGCTGGCCTTCATGCTGAATTACCCCGACCATTGCGTGCTCTACCGCTTCACGCCGCGCAGCCGCACCAGCACCGACATTGAACTCGTCTGGTTCGTGCGCGGCGACGCCCAAGAGGGACGGGACTACGACCGGGAGGCCGTCACTTGGCTGTGGGACCGCACCACCCAGGAGGATCAGTACATCATTTGCCGCAACAGCGCGGGCGTAAACTCGCGCTTCTTCGAACCTGGCCCCTACCACCCCGAGTTCGAAAGCCTCTGCCTCGACTTCGTGGACTGGTATCTGACGGCAATGGATCACTAGCAACACAACGAACGAGGATTTCAAGATGTCGCAAATCAACATGACCAAAGACGAGCGGGAGAGTTTCCTGGCTG
>CAZRBP010000430.1:0-1644 GCA_964598305.1 uncultured Pseudomonadales bacterium
GAGAGCTGATCTACGGTGACCCCAACCAGCCCTAGTCGCGGCGCAAGCTCATTTGGTCCTGCCGCTATCAGCGTCTCCGTCAAGTGTCCTTGCGCCCTGGACGCTTCCAGCCGGGGATGTTGCGTTGCCGGCCTCGGCCCACGGCGAGTTCCCTTTCACGAACTTGTTTCGTGATGGTGGAGCCGGCGGCAATGAAGGCGCCGGACGCAATGGTCAGGGGTGCGACCAAGGTGGCGTTGGTGCCGATGAACACGTCGTCGCCGATCTCCGTGCGGTGCTTGTCGGCGCCGTCGTAGTTGCAGGTGACCGCGCCGGCGCCGATGTTGCTGGCCGCGCCGATGTCGGCGTCGCCGAGATAGGCTAGGTGGCTGGCCTTAACCCCCCTGCCCAAGCGGGCGTTCTTGGTTTCGACGAAATTGCCTACCTTGGCCTCTTCGCCCAACTCAGTGCCTGGCCGCAGCCGGGCGAACGGCCCGATGCGACAACGGGCGCCGATGCGGGTGCCCTCGATGACCGTGTAGGCCTCGACGCGTACATCGTCGCCGATTTCGGAGTCTTCGATCACCGCGCCGGGCCCGAGATGCACCCGCTTGCCCAGCGTCACACGGCCTTGCAGAACCACGTTGGCGTCGATGAAGCTGTCCCGGCCGACGGTCACGTCGCCGCGAACGTCGAGACGGGCGGGGTCCGCCAAGGTCGCCCCGGCTGCCATGAGCCGCTGCGCCTCCCGCCGCTGGAAGATGCGTTCGGCCTCGGCGAGCTGCTCGCGATCGTTAATCCCGAAAATCTCTTCGGCGCTGGCCGCAATGCCTTCAACCGGCGTCCCTTCGGCAATGGCCAATGCCACGAGATCGGTGAGGTAGTACTCGCTTTGGGCGTTGTCCGCCGTCACTTTCGCGAGCAGGCGGCGCAGCGTGGCAGCGGGCAGTGCCATCAACCCGGCGTTGACCTCGCCGATGGCCCGTTCCCGCTCGCTGGCGTCCTTGAATTCAACAATGCGCTCAATGCGCCCGTCGCCGCCCCGCACAATGCGTCCCAATGCTGCCGGATCATCGAGTTCCGCCGTGACCAAGGCCAAAGCGCCGTCGCAGGCGGCATCCACGCAAGCCTGCAAGGTGGCTCGGCAAACCAAGGGCACGTCGGCGCACAAAACGAGCGCCACCGCCGCCTCATCGACCAGGGGCAGCGCTTGGGCCACCGCGTGGCCCGTACCGAGCTGCTCGCTTTGCACGACCCACTGAACAGCGCTTGCGGTGCTGGCCCGAACCGCCTCCGCGCCGTGACCGATGACCACCAGCACATCGTCGGGCCCAAGCTCTTGCGCCGTGGAAACAACATGGTCGAGCAGCGTCCTGCCGCCGATGCGGTGCAGCGCCTTGGGTAGTGCCGAGGCCATGCGCTTGCCCTCCCCAGCGGCTAAGACGATGACGGCGAGTTGAGGGCGGGTGGCCATAGGGAGGATGTTGGGCTGCGGCAGGGTGGTGGAGAGGGCGTCATTATAGGCAGGAACGGTCCGCTCGGCTTGGGGGTGTATCGCTAGGTGAAGGTTATCGTGCCCTGCGCATTGACATCGAGCAGGGCAGTCAGGTGTGGTCGTCTCGCAAAGCGTTCACATCGGCGAGCGAGACTCGCCGAGCATGGGCC
>CAZRBP010000431.1:0-1643 GCA_964598305.1 uncultured Pseudomonadales bacterium
GAGCGAGGGCAGGATGCCCTCGAGCCGGGGGGAGCCGCCTTCGGAGCGAGGGCATGACGAACCGAAGGTTCGCGCCCTCGCACGGCGCAAAGCGCCGCATGCTTCGGGGCGAGGGCGGGGCGCCCTCGCTCCGGAGGCGCCGCTAGCCGCGGCGCCCGGCGCGGGCCAGCAGCTCGTCCTCGGTGGCGCAGTCGATGATCCAGTCGCCGACCTCCGCCAGGCGCTCCGGGTCCGAAACGCCGTCGATCAGCACCGACAGCCGCGCCGAGGCGCGGTTGCCGAACTTGCGGCCCGCCTGGCGACACAGCCTTGCGCATTCGTCCGCCCGCGCCTCGGCCCGGCCCTGCTGGACCAGCCCCGCCTCCCATTTGTCAAAGTTCGCTTCGAGCAACGTCGTCATTTCCTCTGCTCCCTGCTTCTGTTCCAATTCCGCGAGCGGCGGCAGCGCCCCCGTGCCGGGCGGCTTGCGCTCCCACAACGCCTGCGCCCAAGCGTAAAGCGCCTCCCGGAAGCCGTCGTCCTCCGGCTCCGGGAACTCCCACAGGCCCTCAACGAGGTGCGCCAGCAACTCCGCCGGGCCGCCCGAACGCTGCAGCCGCACCCAGGACGACACCCGGTTGCCACGAGGCAAATCCTCCAACGCCAACGCCCCAACGTCAAGCACTTCGTAGCCGCCCACCGCCGGCAGGCCCGGCGCCGCCGGCGGGTACGTGCCCCGCCGCCAGCGCCGATGGCCGTTGTACACCACCACCGGCAGCACCCGAGGCTCGTCGCCCTCGCTCCGCAGGATCCCATCCCGCCGATGCGCCCGCAGGTGGCGGCCGAGGTACTCCGCCTGCCGCTCCCCCATGGTTGAGTCCCAAGTGGACTGGCACTCCGTGGGCGACAGCAGCCAAGGCCGGTTGCCGTCGAGGAGGCTGCCCTCCCGGAATGGCGCACGCCAGGCGAGGTCACCGATGCGCTGGGTCTGGTCGGCCGCTGGGTGCTCGGCGCTGATGCGCTCCAGCTTGCTCAGGTCAAGAAGGTGAACCCAGCCTGCGGCGACGATGCGCAGCAGGTCCGCCTCCACCGGCGGCAGGGTGAACAGGGACTTGCTGAGGGCGTCGTGGTTCATGGCCCCCAATGATGGCCGGGCGGGGGCTGTCCGTCTGTAGGCCAGGACGCTTTCTGCGCTTGGGTTTTGGTCCGGGCTTCGAGGCTCCAATCCCTTGATTGCGTTGGGCTTTCCGGTTGTGGCCGGCGGGATTGCGGAGGCCGCCGGGCCAAGGCGAGGCCCGGAATGGGCAATGTCTCACAACCGGCCGGGGCAATGTCTCACTGCTTTGTCGGTCAAGCGGGCCGGAGGGGTGGCTTGGGGCGGTTCGGCACCAACTGAAACACCGTCCGGTGGGTGGCCGGCACCTCCGGCAGGGTGCGTCCGCTGATCAGCAGCGGCGCTCTTTTGGAGCAAGTGGAAACGACCCGCCGACTGGCCGGTTGTTCCTTCGGCACCAGCGGCACCCCGCACTGGGACTAGCTAAGGGCTTCGCCGGATTCAATTTCCTGGGTGGCGAGGAAGGTGAGCACGCCGTCCCGCTCGCGGATGGTAACGCCGTACTCCTGCAGCACCTGGCGGGCGGTGCTGAAGAACTGGCGCGGCGGCA
>CAZRBP010000432.1:0-1642 GCA_964598305.1 uncultured Pseudomonadales bacterium
CCACTGCCCTGGCGCAGCGCTGGCCCGCCAAGAGATGTTCTCCACCTTCACCATCCTGCTGAACCGCTTGCAGAACATCCGCCTCAAGGATTCGCAAGACGCCTTCGAGCATGTGCCGAGCAGTTTCCTGCGCGGGCTCAAACAGCTCGACATCACCTTCGACGTGCGCAACCGGGCTCCCTACCAGCCCGGCGCTTCGGCGTATTAATCATGGCGCGCCTAGCTGGAAAACGCATGGTGATAACGGGTTCGTCCCGGGGCTTGGGCCGGGGATTCGCCGCTGCGGCGGCGGCCGAAGGCGCTTCGGTCATCGTCAACGGCACCAACGAGGCCGCGCTCAACGAAACCGCCGAAGCGATTCGCGCCGCTGGCGGCAACGTGGCCGCGGTCCCGGGTTCCGTGGCGGAACCCGCCGTCGCCGAAGCCTTGGTGGAAACTTGCGTGGAGCGCTTCGGCGGCATTGACGTCATGGTCAACAACGCCGGCATCGTGCGCGACCGCACCCTGCTCAAAATGACCCCGGAGGAATGGGACGCCGTCATCGAAGTGCATCTGCGCGGCGCCTTTCTCTGCACCCAGCAGGCGGCATTGGCGATGCGCGAGGCGGGCGGCGGCCACATCATTCAGGTCATCTCCGCTTCCGGCCTGTCCGGCGGATTTGGCCAAGGCAACTACGCGGCCGCCAAGGAAGGCATGATCGGCTTGATGCGCACCGCGCTGCTGGAGTTCAGCCGCTTCAACATCCGCAACAACGCCCTGTGGCCCATCGGCCAAACCGACATGACCCAAGTGGTCTTTGACCGTGCGCGGGCCGCCGCAGCCCAACAGGGCGAGCCGCCGCCCGACCCGGTGGCCATGGGCTTCGGCACCCCCGAGGAGGTGGCATCGGGGCTCGTTTGGCTGGCCAGCGACGGCGCCGCCCACTTCAACGGCCAGGTTCTCACCTTCAATGGCCGCAAGACCGGCCTGTGGACCCACCCAGCCGAGCGCCATGTCTCCTTTCGCGATGCGCCCTGGTCACCCGATGACCTGGACGCCCACTACAAGGACGTGGAGCCGCTGGCGGTCAATGCGCCGGAGCGAACAGCGCCCAGCAGGAAGTAGCTGGGGGCTTTCCATGAACCTGACGTTGAACGTGCGCAACAACGGCCAGGGCTTAAGCGAAATCACGGCGGAAGTGGCGGCAGCGCTGCAGGGCTGCGGGGTGCGGGACGGGCTGGCCACCCTCTACATCAGGCATACATCGGCAAGCCTGATCATCCAGGAAAACGCCGACCCCAGCGTTGTGCAGGACCTGCAGCACTGGCTGAACCGGTTGGTGCCGGAGAACGACGACCTCTACACCCACACCGCGGAAGGCCCGGACGACATGCCCGCGCACATCAAGTCCGCGTTGACCGCCACCAGCCTGTCGATTCCGCTAGTGAACGGCGAGCTGGCCCTGGGAACTTGGCAAGGCATCTTCCTGTGGGAGCACCGTCACCATCGCGGCCAACGGCAGGTGCTGATTAACGTGCTTGGCGAATAGCGAACAACTCCCGCCGTAATACAGGGCTTCCCGTTCGGCCCGGAATGGGGTAAAAAGCCACTTTCCACGGTAATCCACTTGGGGGAGTTGATGCCGAGCATCGCAGACCAGATT
>CAZRBP010000433.1:0-1633 GCA_964598305.1 uncultured Pseudomonadales bacterium
GGCTTGGCGCGCCTGCACCAGGCGGTTGCTGAGCTTTGGGGCGCGTCGGCCGAGGCGCTTTCCCCGGCGCGGATCAGCGCCTTGGGGGTGAGCGTGGAGGATCCCCTGTGCCATCAAACGCTGGAGATCTTCTTTGGCCTGCTGGGCAGCGCCGCAGGCAACTTGGCCCTGACCTTCTGCGCTACCGGTGGCCTCTACATCGGCGGCGGCATCATCCCCCAGCTCGCGGATTTCGCGTCCACCAGCCCCTTGCGCCGCCGCTTTGAGGAGCGCGGCGAATTGAGCGGCTACGTCGAGCCCATCCCCATCTACCTCATGCTCGATCCCTTGTCCGGCCTCAAGGGCGCCCTGCAGTGCGCTCTCGCCGCAGACTAATCCAGTATTAGGAACTCAAGCAGCGCCTTCTGGCTGTGCAGGCGGTTGCCGGCCGCCACCCAGGCGCCGCTGCGGGGATCGTCGAGCACCGTGGCGTTGACTTCCTCGCCCCGGTGCGCCGGGAGGCAGTGCAGGAAAAGAGCGTCGTCGTCGGCTTGGTCGAGCAGGGCCTCGTTGACCTGGTAGGGGGCGAAGGTTTGCCGCCGCTCGGCCTGCTCCTCCTCGTGGCCAATGGAGGACCAGACATCCGTGACCACCAGATGCGCCCCTTCAACGGCTTCCCCGGGCGTTTCAACCAAACGGGCGTGGCCGGCGGCCAGCGCGGAGGAGGGCGGTTCGTGGCCGGGCGGGCAGGCCAGGCGCAGTTCAAATCCCCACTGCAGCGCTGCATTTATGTACGAGTTGCACATGTTGTAGCCGTCGCCGATGAAGGCCACCCGGCGGCCGCCGATGGGGCCGCGCAACTCCTCGAAGGTCTGCACGTCCGCCAACAGTTGGCAGGGATGGTAACGGGCGGTCATGGCGTTGATCACTGGGATGTCGGCGGCGGCGGCGAAGGTCTCAAGGTCGTCTTGGCTCAGGATGCGGATCATGGCGACATCGACCATTTGCGAGAGCACTCGGGCGGTGTCGCCAATGGGCTCCCCGCGCCCGAGCTGGGTGTCTGCCGGGCTCAGGAAGATGGCCTGGCCGCCGAGCTGGGCCATGCCGGCTTCGAACGCAACCCGGGTGCGGGTGCTGCTCACCTGCAGGATCAGCGCCCCGGTGCGCCCCGTTAAGGAACGATGGTCCTCGCCGGCCAAGTGTGCGCGCTTGAGTTCGGCGGCACGCTCGGTGAGAGCCCCAAGCTCTGCCGGGGAACAGTCGAGCAGCGTGAGGAAATCGCGCTTCGCCATGATCGGGTGTTGTTAGTTGTTGACGAGTGCAGCGGCCTTGGCGACCAACTCGTCGGCCTCGGCATCGGTCAGCGTCAGGGGCGGCAGCAGGCGAATGATGCGGTCGGCGATGGCGTTGACGAGAATGCCGCCCTCGAGGCCCGCTTGCACTAGGCCAGCCTGGGGCTCATTCAATTCCACGGCGATCATCAATCCGTTGCCGCGAACTTCCTTGACGTTGTTGTTGCCTCTGAGCGCATCGCGCAGCCCGCTTTGGATGCGCTCACCGAGTTCGGCGGCGCGGGGGATCAGCTTGTCGCCCTCCAAAGTGTCGAGCACCGCGCAGGCGGCGGCGCAGGCCAGCAGGTTGCCGCCAAAGGTGG
>CAZRBP010000434.1:0-1630 GCA_964598305.1 uncultured Pseudomonadales bacterium
GATGCGCGCATCGACGACATGAACGTCAACGGCGTGCTCGGCTCCATGTGCTTCGGCACCTTCATCGGCTTTGCCGGCGACCTGTTCGTACGGCGCGCCCAGAAGGACCCGGCCAACGCGCTGCGCATCGTGCAGGCCTACAACGATTGGCACATCGACGAGTGGTGCGGCGCCCACCCGGGGCGCTTCGTGCCGATGGCGAACCTGCCGCTGTGGGACGTGGACGCCACGGTGGCGGAGATACGCCGCGTTGTCGACAAGGGCTGCCGGGCGGTCACCTTCCCGGACAATCCGGCGATCAAGGGCCTGCCGAGCATTCACAACGAAGCTTGGGAGCCGCTTTGGGGGCTGTGCAACGACGAGGGGGTGGTGCTCAACTGCCACATCGGCACCGGCTACGCGCCTCCGCATCCGTCGCTGGAGTCGCCCATCGAGGCCTGGATCACCGGCATGCCCATTTCGATTGCCAACTCGGCGGCGGATTGGATGACCTTGGAGGCCTTCACCCGCTACCCGAACCTCAAGATGGCGCTTTCCGAAGGCGGCATCGGCTGGGTGCCGTACCTGCTGGAGCGGGCGGACTTCACCCATCGCCACCACCGCGACTGGACCTACAAGGACTACGGCGGCAGGAAGCCAAGCGACATCTTCCGCGACCACATCCTCACCTGCTTCATCGAGGACGATTTCGGCCTCGCCAACCGCCATGCGATCGGCATGGACAACATTGCCCTGGAAGTGGACTACCCGCACTCCGACTGCCTGTGGCCGGACTATCCGGAGGGCATCTGGCGCAGCATCCAGACCGTTCCCGGCGGCATTCCGGACGATGAGATCGACGCCATCAGCCACGGCAACGTGATGCGCTGGTACCACTACGACCCGTTCACGGCGCTCGGCGGCCGCGACAACTGCACGGTGGGCGCCCTGCGGGCCCAGGCCGAAGGTGTGGACACATCCACGGTGGCCTTAGGCGGCGCGGCGCCGCTGGCCGCCGGAGAAAGACGGGTGGTCACTTCCGGCGACATCATTCCGCTGTTCGCCGCCAACGCCGGCGACTAGTTGCTCCGGGGTCAGCTCAAAGGCGGGGTTCCCGTTCGGCTCGCCAGCATCGCCAACTTCCTCGGCAAGTCGGAACGGGCGTGAAGGAAGTCCACGATGGTGACACTGTCGGCATCCTCCACGAAGATGATGAAGTGCCCGCCGGATCGGGCGAAGCGCAAGTCTTCCGGCAGATTTGAATCGATCAATTGCCGGCATCCTTGGGATAGCGCTTCGCCTGCGGCGATGGCAACGCAACGGTCAATGAGATCTTGTTCGTATGCAGCCGCCTGTCTCGGCCCAAAGGTGTCGAGAGTCCAGCGGGCTATTTCACCGAGGGATGCCTCGGCGTGGCGGGTCAGGCGCCAGGGCTTGGGCATTGCTCGTGCGCCCGTGCCGCAGCGAACGCACGGCGCACAGCTTGCTCGCCGTCTCCTTCAGCAAAGTCTCCGGATCGCGCCTGCTCCAGGCCAATGGCGAGCCGCTCTTGCAATTCCATCAACTCGACCTCCTCCCGCTCCAGAAGACGCAGTCCGGTGCGCAGGGCCTCGCTGGCATTTTGATAGCGGCCGGAAGACACTAACCGATC
>CAZRBP010000435.1:0-1623 GCA_964598305.1 uncultured Pseudomonadales bacterium
TAAAAGGCCCGCACGGCATCGCGGCCCTCGATCACCGAAGGCTCGCCGCTGCCCCAGAAGTGGTAGATCGGATTTGCGGTCAGGGTGTCCATCAACGGGTCCAGTTGGCCCTTGATTTCATGTTCCATGTGATTGCGCACCTCGGTTATCAAGGCTTTGCGCCGAGGGCTGGACTCTTGGGCGGCGGCGGCTTCGAGGGACAGCCAGCTGTGGTGGGGATCGATGGCGTAGGTCATGATGGATTCCTATTTGCTCAATGTTTCGACTACTATGCGGGCGGGACTGCCGCAGGGGGGGCGGCGCATCTTGCAAACCAATTCGGACAAACTTAAGCGCTCGACGCTGTTCTACTACAGCTTGGCCGACGTGCCGGTGATGATGTCGATCTTTCCCGCCCTCGTGTTCATCCCGAAATTCTACACCAGCGACATGGGCGTGCCCTTGGCCTTGGCGGCCAACATCATCTTGGGCGTGCGGCTGTTTGACATGGTGAGCGACCCGTTGATGGGTTACATCAGCGACCGCACCCAGACCCGCTGGGGGCGGCGGCGTCCTTGGCTGGTGCTGGCCACGCCCATCTTGATGCTGGGCATCTACCAGCTCTACCTGCCGCCGGAAGGCGCCGGCACCCTGCACATGCTGACTTGGATGGCGGTGGTGTCGGTGGGCACCACAATGCTGCTCATTCCCTACTACGCTTGGGCGGCGGAGCTTTCGCCCGACTACCACGAGCGCTCCCGCATCACCGGCTGGCGGTCCATGGCCGGCGTGGTCGGCAGCTTGGTGGCACAGTTGGCGCCAGCGCTGGCGTTGCTGCTCTTCGGCATCGGCGGCAGCCGTGCGGTGCTCGCGGTGGTGGGTGTCTCCATGCTGGTGCTGATGCCGATCTGCATCTTGCTGACGGTGACCCGGGTGCCGGACAGCGGGGCGCCGCAGCCAACGGGGATGCCCATTTGGCAGGGCTTGAAGGTGATGCTGGCCAACGGCCCGTTCAAGCGGCTGGTGCTGACCTTCATGATCGGGCAAACGGCACTGGCCATCACCACCCCGCTGTACGTCTTCTTCATCGCCTTCGTGCTGCGCGCCGAGGAAATGGCCATCTTCATGCTGACGTTCTTCTACGCGGCCAATTTCGCTGCGGTGCCCTTTTGGGTGTGGGCGTCGAGGCACATCGGCAAGCACCGGGCCTATGTGGCCAGCTTCGTCATCATCGCCTTTGCGCACCCCTTCTACATGCTGCTTGGCGAGGGCGACTTCTGGTGGATGCTGCCGGTCACCTTGACCACGGGTTTTGCGGCAGGTGGGTTTTCGGCCGCCTTGCCGAACTCCATGAAGGCCGACGTGATCGATCTGGATACCTTGAAGAGCGGCGAAAACCGCGCCGCTTCCTTCTTCTCGGTTTGGTCGTTCACCTACAAGGCGACCGCCTCATTGGGCGCGTGGATCGCCCTGACCGGGCTTGCGTTCTTCGGCTTCAACGCCGACCCGGAGGCGGTGAACGGGGCAGACGAGCTGTTCGGCCTGCGCTTCCTGTTCTCGACGCTGCCGTCGGTGTTCTTCCTGGCCGCCGCGGCGGTGGTCTGGAACTACCCCATCACGGAGGCGCGGCATGCGGAGATGCGC
>CAZRBP010000436.1:0-1622 GCA_964598305.1 uncultured Pseudomonadales bacterium
GGGCCACCGCCTCCGGCTCCGCATAGGACTCCGCGATGCGCTCAACCTCGGCGCGGACGGCTTGGTCATCTAATTCAAGATCGTGGGTGTTGCGAATCTGGCGGGTCACCAAGCCGACGGCGACTTCCTTCTCCACCTGGTCCCGGAACAGTTCGTCCGGCAACGAAGACGAATCCATGCGGCGGCGCCCCGGGGGCGCAAACTGGTTCAGCATCGCCTCCTTGCGGGCCTGAATTTCCCGGTCCACCAAGGCCGGGGGCAACTGAACGCTGTGCAGGCGATTGAGTTCATCCATCACCTGCGTGACGACCAGGCGCTGAATCCGATCCTCCATCTCCCGCTGCATGTTGCCCGTCACTTCCTCCCGGAACGCCGGCAAGCCACCTTCCTTGACGCCCATGGATTCGAAAAAGGCCTCATCGAGCTCAGGCAGCACCGGCTCCTCCACCATCTTGACGGTTGCATCGAAACGGACCGTGCGCCCGCGCAACGTCTCGTTCGGATGGTCGTCCGCAAAGGCGGCGTCAAACGACTTCGCCGCACCCGCTTCGAGGCCGGTCAGGGCCTTATCGAATTCCTCCCCCATCTCGCCAGTACCCAACACCAACTGCACGTTCTCACCGCTGCCGCCGTCGAAGGCCTCGCCGTCAAGGCGACCTTCGAAGTCCACCTGCACCCGGTCGCCCTCGACGGCCGCGCGTTCCACGGAATGCCACGTGCGCTGCTGCTCGCGCAGGTTCTCAAGCATCGAATCCACGTCGGCATCGGTGATCTCGGCTTCCGGCCGCTGCACTTCGACAGCGGCCAAGTCAACGAGCTCGACCTCCGGCAGGACTTCAAAACTGGCAGTGAATTCAAGGTCTGCGCCAGGCTCGAGCTGCACCGCCTCCAGGCGGGGAACGCTCACGGGCGTGAGCGATTCCTGCAGCACGGCCTCCTCGTAGCTGGCGCGCATGGTTTCGTCCGCGGCATCGGCCCGCACGGCGGACCCAAACCGGCGCCGCACCTCCTTCAAGGGCACCTTGCCGGGACGGAAGCCTGGCAGGCGAACGTTGTTCTTCAGATCGAGCAGCTTGCCAGCGACCCGATCCTCAAACTCCTCGGTGGGAACGACAATAGTGAGCCGGCGTTCCACGCCGGAGATAACTTCCACTGATACTTGCATAGGGCTTAAGACGTTCCCGCAAATCGCATGGGGTGGACGATGGGATTCGAACCCACGACCGCCGGGATCACAACCCGGAGCTCTACCAACTGAGCTACGCCCACCATTAACCGTTCACAACCGCTCGGCCACCTCCGCCGACTTGCGGCAGGGACTTAACGAGTGGCGCGCCCGGAAGGACTCGAACCTTCAACCGCCTGCTTAGAAGGCAGATGCTCTATCCAGTTGAGCTACGAGCGCAACGAAGCAATGCGGCAATGGTCGGGGTAGAGAGATTTGAACTCCCGACATCCTGCTCCCAAAGCAGGCGCGCTACCAGACTGCGCCATACCCCGTGAACTGCCCGAACCGAAATGGCGGGCGGATGATACTGCCGGGCATGGGGAGCGTCAATTGGCGTTTGGCTTGCGCCAAACTCTGCGCCGATGCGGAAACCGCGCGGCGAGCCCAACGTGCT
>CAZRBP010000437.1:0-1614 GCA_964598305.1 uncultured Pseudomonadales bacterium
CGTCCAAACAAGGACACACACAATTTTCGACTGCAGACCGCTATTGGCCTGATATCACCATTCGGCGCGAATTCCGCCGTCGCGAGCGGTCAAGTTGCGGTGGCGGAGGAGTGCGCAGCCAGTGGCGCGGCTAGCTGGCCCAGACGGGAACGAGCAGGTAGGTCAGAAAAATGGCCACGGCCAGCAGGCTGGCGCGGTCCAAACGAGTGACAAGCGAAATCATGTGGGCAAACTTAACGGCGTGGGATCGATTTGGATAAGACCGATTGACGATATGTTTATGCTTTCGCGAATGAAATCGCGCTAGTGGCTCTAGGTAAACAGCACCAGCATGAGGGCTAGGGGCACGACAGCCACCCACAGGCCGACGCCTAGGACGAGGCTGGACAGCGACAGCTTGCCCAGACTTGCCCGGTCGAGTTCCAACCCGATCAAGCCCAGC
This sequence comes from uncultured Pseudomonadales bacterium, assembly GCA_964598305.1. Classification (GTDB taxonomy): domain Bacteria; phylum Pseudomonadota; class Gammaproteobacteria; order Pseudomonadales; family Azotimanducaceae; genus Azophilus. The sequence goes on from CAZRBP010000437.1 coordinate 443, forward strand.
GCAATCACTAGCAGTGCCTTGCTGACGAAGCCAATGCCTTGCGTGGCCTGCTCGCCCAAGTCGATGGCGCCGCCGACCGCAGCGGCGGCGACAAACAGCAGAATGAATGGCGGGACCCGCAGCTTCGCTTCAGGCTTGGCTAAGAGAAGGCTCGCGGCAAAGGCGAGCGGAATCAGCCACAGCGCTCGCCCGAGCTTGACCGTCGTCGCCACCGCAGCGGCCTCATCGCCATAGATGGCGGCGGTTGCAACCACCGAACTCGTGTCGTGGATGGCCAGTGCCACCCAAGCGCCGAAGGTCTCCTGGCTTAGTTCCAGCCAAGTGCCGATGGCCGGGAATGTGAACAGGGCCAAGGCATTGAGCAGGAAGACGATGCCGGTTGTCGCTGCCAACTGGTGCGGTCTGGCGCCGACCACGGGCGCGAGCGTGGCGATCGCCGTCGCTCCGCAGATCGCCGTGCCGCTGGCCAACAACGTGGACTCGATGCGGTTGCCCCGGACCAGTCGCGCAAGCGCCCAGCCCAATAGCAGCGTCATCAGCACATAGGCGGCCACGGTCAAGCCGTAGTCGGCGGAGACAGCCACCACCCGGTCGAAGCCCAATGTAAAGCCGAGCAGTACCACGGCGGTCTGCAGGCTGATCGTGCCGAGCCGCAGGCCGCGCCGAACCGGGTTGACGTCGAGCCCAAGACGGATGAGCAACCCGCCCAACAGGGCAACGGCCGGATTTTGCAGCGCGATGCCAGCGGCGAGAGCGGCAAGCAGACACAGCCACGCGGCGAGATGGGCCTTGGGCCGCCCGTGCGCGGCGTTGGCGTAACCGGGAGAGTCTGGCATGGCAACCCACCATACACCACAAGCAGACTCGGCACCGACCCGGGGCTTGGGATCGATGTGCCCATGGCCAAGGCGCGACCGAGGTGGGTTAAGATGCCGCGGCTTGGGGGTTAAGGAGCAGACTGGTGAATTTGGCGGGTAAGAGAGCAATCGTGACCGGCGCCGCTGGTGTCTTGGGGGCAGCGGTTGTGGAGGAGTGCGAAGCGCAGGGTGCGCGATCGGTCTTGATCGATGTGGTTGATGGTTTCGCCGACGGCCCGGGTGAGCGCCTTCAGCTCGACCTCACCGATGCCGCCGCCGTGGCCGAAGCGATTGCGGGCGTCGGCGAGTTCGACA
>CAZRBP010000438.1:0-1613 GCA_964598305.1 uncultured Pseudomonadales bacterium
GCTCGAATCAGACGCTTCCAGCGCCGCGCAACAGCAAGCTTGAATGGGACAGGAAAATGCAGAACGTTTCTGACTCTTTTTCGAACACTTATGCGGAAGCGCGTGCCAAGTTTATTACTGCTGCCAAGGCTGCCGGCGCGCAAGTTCAGTCGGTCAAACACCCGCTGAAAGGACCCGCCGGAGAAGGTCTCTTCATGGACTTTGCCGTGCTCGGCCCGGACGATGCGGAAAACGCCGTGGTAATAGCGTCCGGCACTCACGGTCCGGAAGCGTTTTGCGGGTCTGGCGTTCAGGTCCAGCTACTATCGATGCCTGAGGAACTTGCCAAGTATCGTGATATCAGGCTGGCTTTTGTTCACGGGCACAATCCCCACGGCTGGGCATGGTTGCGACGGGTCAACGAGGACAACATCGATATCAATCGCAATTACTGTGATTTTGAAAGCCCGTATCCGAACAATGAAGCCTACGAGGCAGTGCGGGATCTCTTCCTGCCAGACAAGTTCAACGAGGATGCAAGGGACGCAATCCTGGCTTGGGCTGCCGAGCACGGCCAAAAGAAGTTCGCAACAGTTGCGCTCGCAGGTCAACGCATCGACCCACAGGGCATATTCTACGGCGGTCACAAGCCTGTGTGGTCGCGCGAGACGATCTACTCAACATTGCCGGGGCTGGTATCCGGCCAGAAGCGCGCCGTGCTTCTCGATTTTCACACCGGGGTGGGCGAGTTCGGACAGGGAACGATCCTGCATTTGTACGATCAGAACTCGCCTGAGGATCAGCTATTCAAGTCCTGGTATGACGGCAAGGTGGCTGGAGAAATGTCGGAGGTCGATTACGATGAGGTCGACGCCACGCAGATCGGCGGATTCATGTCTGGATTCCACCGGGTATTGCCTGATCATGAGACTTACTCGCTGGTCGTGGAGTATGGAACCGTCGGTATTCAGCGTGTGCTGTTCGCGCTCATCGCGGACAACTGGTTACACGCCAAGGGCGATCCGGAAAGTCCGATGGGTCGGGAAATCAAGCGGGAAGTGCTCGATACCCTGTACGGCAATACGCCCGAATGGCATGCGGGAGTTTGGCAACATGGCGCCTGGCTGATTGAGAAGACGGCGCTGGGTGTGCGCTCACTCTGATTCGCTTTCTTCCAGGAGCCTCCGGCGCAGATTCCTACCCCCATACCTTCTCGTAGACGCGCATAAAGTTTCCACCCATGATTTTCGCAATGTCTTCGTTGGCGTAACCCTTTATCCAGAGCAGTTCGACAACGGCCGCATAGATCTTGGCCGGTTCGGCGGACCCCGCCGGCCGGTTCTTGGCAGCTTCCGCCGTCTGTCCATCATCTTGGTACCACTCGGGATGTTCCAGCGCCATATCCCACATCGGTGTCCAGCTATAGGTATCGTCTGAAGCCAGGCCCACGTGATCGATACCTATAAGTTCGACGGTGATGTCGATTGCCCGAACGATTTGTTCCGGAGTGGTTTCCACCGTGAGGTAGTGGTCGATAAACCAGGGTAGCATCACGATGCCAACAACACCGCCGGTTGCGGCGCAGGCTTTGGCTTCCTCATCGCTGATTGAGCGGAACATGTCGTAGACACGCC
>CAZRBP010000439.1:0-1610 GCA_964598305.1 uncultured Pseudomonadales bacterium
GAAAACGACGCACGATCCGGCCGTTTCAGACGATACAGACCCTACGATATCGATTTATCAATCGCGCCGGCTTGCCGATCGGGCCGAATGGCCGCCAAATACTCGATGTCGGCAACAATCCGACCGTTCGGGAGCGATTCCAAGCCGTCGAGAATGCCCTCGCGGCCTGAAATTTCTGCAACATCAAGGTTAGCTGTTTCATGAGTTTGTTCCGTTGTATGGCGATGGTCGGGTTCGGATCGGTGTGGTGGATTGTGGGCGCGGTTTGCTTATGGTTTTACGGCGGCCGTGGCGGCGCGTGGCCGGTGGCGAGCAGGGTCATCAGGGCGTTCCAGGTGGGGAACACCTGGTAGGCGGTGATGCTGCGCAGGTGCTCGAACAGCCGCTGCCGGGCGCCGAGCAGAGGGCCTGTTGCCAGAGGGTTTCGGCGAGTTCGCAGGCGGTGTGCAGGGCGAAGGCGAGCAGGTTCAGCGCGACGAGCACGCCGGCGAGGGTTTTGTTGCCGTGTCCGAAGTTGTGTTCGAGGTGGTAGCCGTGCTGTTTGAGCACGTTGAAGGTTTCGTTCTCGATTTTCCATCGGGCGCGGGCGCATTGGGCGAGTTCGGCGACGTTGTCGCGGTTCACGGGCAGGCTGGTGACGAAGCTGCCGCGGTAGGTGACGGTGCCGTCGGGTTTGGCGCTTTGGATCTCAAGCCAGTTGACGCGCAGGGCGTGCTCGCCGTCGCGGATGGGCAGGTCGCTCATCCACCGGTAGCGGTGGATGCGCCGGCGCGCGCCCTTGCCGGAGGCTACGCGGCGGGTGGGCAGGCCGATGCCGCGCAGGTATTCGTATAGGGTCTTGTGGCTGGCGGGCTTGGCGGTGAGGAGGAAGTCGCCGCCGCTGTCGAGCATGGCCTGGCAGATGGGCTGGCAGGCGTAGAGGTCGTCGCCGAGGTAGACCGGGCGCAGCGCCGCGCAGCGGGGTCCGTGGCGTTGCAGCCAGCGCTTGGCGGCCTCGCGTTCGCAGTCTTGCTTGGCGGCGCCGCGGCGGGGGGCGAGGAACTCCGGGGGCAGCGGCAGCGTGCGGGCGTGGCCCGGCGCCACGAGGGTGGCGGCGAGCATTTGGTGGAAGTGCTCGGTGGCGCCGTCGGCGCGCTTGCGGGTGGAGCAGTTCGGGCAGTCGATGTTGCGCGAGCGGAAGAACTCCGTGCCGTCCAGGGCGATGAGCGTGCGCCCGCCGAGGCGGCGCATGGGCGCGAGCGCGCCGTGCGCTTGCAGATCCCCCACGATGGCGTGGAACTGCCCGTCGAAGCGTTCCGCGGGCACGCCGTCGAGCAGTTGGCGGATGTGGTTGTCGCAGGGGATGCGGGCCAGGCCGAACAGGGTGTGGGCGTTGGAGCGCGCGCGCGCCTCGGCCAGCGCGCGCTGGTGCGCCAGGAACGACGGGGACTGCATGAAGAACACCGACAGCGCCGCCATGGCGATGTCGGCCATGGCATAGCGGCGGTTGCGTCCGCGGCGCGGGTCCGGCAGATCGGCGAAGCACGCCCGCAGCCGCGGTCCTGTAAGAAATCTCGTGTGCTGAGCCGTCTTTCATCGTCTAAACCGTCAGCACAAACCGTTCGCCGAAC
>CAZRBP010000440.1:0-1603 GCA_964598305.1 uncultured Pseudomonadales bacterium
GCACCGGCCATTGTTCTGCACGCCATCGCCGTTCATGCGCAGATTGACGCCCCCGGCGGCATCAATCTCGGCCTGTTCCCGGTGGCCAGCCTCACGGCCTTGATCATGGTCGCCTTGGTGACGCTCCTGAGCACCGTGCAACCGGTGCGCAGCCTGCTCGTGGTGCTGTTTCCGCTGTCGGCCTTGGCCCTGTTGGCGTCTTTGGTCGCGGAGCCGGCGCCCAAGGCCATTGAGGCCTCGCACGCCGGGCTCGGAACCCACATCTTCGCCTCCATCCTGGCTTACAGCATTCTGATGATGGCGGCCATTCAATCGATCGTGCTTGGCTTCGTCGAGCGCAGCATACGAACCCGCAGCCACATCCTGCTGCTGCGCATCCTGCCGCCCTTGGAAACGATGGAGCGGCTGCTGTTCGCCATGGTCTGGGCCGGCTTCGTGGCCCTGACCGCCGCCATTGGCTCAGGCTTCCTCTATCTCGACGACCTATTCGCCCAGCATGTGGTGCACCACACCGTGCTGTCGTCGCTTTCCTGGGCGCTCTACGGCGGCCTGTTGGCCGGGCGCCTGTGGCTCGGCTGGCGCGGCGCGTCCGCGGTGCGCTGGACCATCATCGCCTTCACCTTCCTGCTGCTCGGCTACTTCGGCAGCAAGTTCGTGCTTGAGATGCTGCTGCAGCGGGGCTGAGGTCCCAAGACCGGGCGAGAGCCCCCCTTGAACTGACCGCTAGCCACCTCGTGGAGAAGCCCATCATCGCGGCGATGCTGCGAGGTCGGACATGTTGGCGACACGCGGCCTGTTGATGCCAACCGGAAAGCCATCGTTCAGCGCCGAGCGGCCATGAGTGGGCCCCGGCCGCCGGTGCCCGGCAGGGGCCCCTTGGGCTGGAAAACCAGCTACACATCTTTCCCACCCACTACACATGGCTTTAGCCGATAAAATCAGCGGCTGAATTCGAGATTGCGAGGATCGACATGTTGGCAGCACAAGATATGGCAAAGCGACATGATGAGGCTATAATCCCAAGCGCCGAGCGCCGAGCGCCGAGCGCCGAGCGCCGAGCGCCGAGCGCCGAGCGCCGAGGCCATGAGCGCGTCCGGCGTTCCGGCGTCGGGGCCGTGCGGTAACCCGTCCGACCGGGCCCGCGACCGACGCCTTTCCCGTTTCGCCCGCCTCGCCCGCCGGTCCGCGGCGGGCCTGCTCGTCCTGCTCGCCAGCGCCGTCCTCTTCGCCCCCGAGGCGGCGCAGGCCCAGACCGAAACCACCATCTGGACGGCTACGTTGACGCCCGGCAACATTGCCCCCCCTGCTATCCGGCCTGGCTACCAGGCGGCATCAGAGCGGTCCGACAGCACCACCATAGGCTCCTTGTCGCAGGATACGTTCAACTATGGCGGCGGCACGTTCACCGTCAAGAACTTCTACAAGCACGGTGGGTTCCTGAACTTCAAGCTCGAGCGGCCGGCGAACCCCGCATACGGCGGGACGTCGTACTACCTCACGGTCAAACGGACGGTCCCTTCAGGTGGGTCGGTGCAGAGACTCGATCTCCCGAACGGCGCGAACGGCATCGCTACGGACTTTTTCGCTTCTGCGACAAGTATAG
>CAZRBP010000441.1:0-1597 GCA_964598305.1 uncultured Pseudomonadales bacterium
ATGACGGCCAAGCCCCCCACGAGTTGGGCCGCAAGCCGCTCGGCCGCATCAGCATCGCCAACTCCGACGCGGAGGGCTCCGCCTACCTGCACGCCGCGATCGACGCCGCCGCGCGGGCCGTGGATGAACTCGGGGCAGGCTGAGCCCGTTCGCCTCAAGAAGGCAGCCAAGGGCTTGGTTGATAATCGCCCAAGCCATGGGCAATAATCGCCAACATTGTGAACGGCTTCTCCTACGCCCCACGTTTCGCTGCCGGCCTGCTTCGCAAGGCGCTCGCAGTGTCCCCCGTCGTGGTCCTCATGGGCGCTCGGCAGACCGGCAAGAGCACCTTGGTGCAACACGAACCCTCGCTCTCGGATCATCTTTACCTAACCCTCGATGACCCCGATTTGCGCGAGCGGGCGCGCCTCGCACCGGACGATCTGGTTCGCAGCGCCCCGCGCCTCGCTTTGGACGAAGTGCAGCGTGAACCCGACCTGCTGCTGGCGGTGAAGCGCGCCGTGGATTCCGACCGGCCGCGCAGGAACGGCCGCTTCGTGCTCACCGGCTCGGCCAATCTGCTTCTCATGCAGCGCGTATCCGAATCTTTGGCGGGCCGTGCGACCTACGTCAATCTCTGGCCGTTCACCCGGCAGGAAAGGCTCGGCAGGGGCGTGCCCGGAATTTGGTCGGCTCTGCTGTCAACGCCCATGGATGAGTGGGGCGCTCTCATTGAGCAACAGCAGGACACGCCTGTGGACTGGCGCACGGCGGCACGCGAAAGCGGCTATCCCACCCCTGCTTTGGAGTTGCCCGACCAGGAGGCTCGCGCCCTTTGGTTTGACGGCTACATTCGCACCTATCTCGAACGCGATCTTCAGGCGCTGTCCGCGGTCAGCGACCTCGTGGATTTCCGCCGCCTCATGCGCGCCGCCAGCCACCGTCTCGGCGGCCTGGTGAACCAGGCGGAAGTTGCCCGGGACACGGGCATCCCCCGCGCCACTGTGCAGCGCTACCTCGGCCTGCTTGAGACCTCATTTCAGGCCTTCCGGCTGCCCGCCTACTCGGTCAACCGGACCAAACGCCTAATCAAGGGCCCCAAACTCTATTGGAGCGACCCGGCGCTCGCGCTTTGGCTGAGCGGCAGCGCCGAGTTGACCGGCGCCCACTTGGAAAATCTGGTGCTCATGGACCTGCTGGTTTGGCGAGAGGGCCAGATGCCTAAGCCGGAAGTGCTCTACTGGCGCACCACAACCGATCGCGAGGTGGACTTCGTGATCGAATCCGGCGACCGCCTGCTGGCCATTGAGGTGAAGGCCGGCGCTTCCCGGCACGCGCATACGACCGGGCTCCGGTTGTTTCGAGAGGAGTACGCCGATCGATTCGCTGGCGGTCTGCTCTTGCACGGCGGCAGCGAGATCGTGCAGATGAGCGACGGAATCCTCGCCGCGCCCTGGTGGCGAATACTGTGACCATGAAGCCGGGCGCCGAATCTCGATGCGGTGACCGTGCCCATCGGCGGCCCAGACAGTAGAATTCGCCATGAGCCACTGCTAAGCGAGGAGGGAAGCACACCCCATGAGCCACGAGAACTTACGTTACGACGTACAGGACAAGG
>CAZRBP010000442.1:0-1592 GCA_964598305.1 uncultured Pseudomonadales bacterium
CTGTAGCGCTCCGTGCCGCCCGAGTCGGCCACCTCAGCTAGTAGCCCCGCGCGGATCGCCGCAAGGCGAAAGTCCCGGTAGCCTTCAGGGTCGTCGGAAAGCCCTGCCGCGCGGGCGATCTCGGGGTTGCGTAGGCTCTCCCCAGGCATCTGGGCGAACGCTTCCGCCACGCCGACGGCCGCATCCACATAGTCCCGCATGGACCGGCGTCGACGCCGGTAGTAGTCCTCCCGACGCAAGTCTCCCTCCCGAACGGCCTGAGCGAAGTCGGCCCTTCCAGCGTCCATTCCCGCGTCCTGAATTGCCGCCAAGGCTGCGGCGAGGTGGCGCTGAATGTGCTGCGGCCAGCCGCACGAGCGTTCGGCCAACGGCTTCGCCCAACCCCCACCGCCGCGAACGCCGAACTGCTTGAACCCGCGGCGGACCACCTTCTCCGCATCGCCAACGGGTAGAGGGGCAAGGCCTTGGATACGCCCGTCGGGCAACCGGGAAATGCCCATTTTCACTAGGATGTCTTCGGTATCGGGCAGGCCTCCGAAGCACAGGCCGACTGCTGCCCCCGCATCGCCTTGGTAGATGGTCTGCAGCAGATCCTTGGCGGATTCGCTGTTCGGGTTCAAGTTCTGCGCCTCGTCAACGAAGAACACGATCTTGTGCTCCTGCCATAGACCAGGATTGGCCGCCACTACGTCGGCGATGCCTTCGTCGGGAAGGTCGGGTGCCGGTCCCATAGACACGCCGAAGGCGCCAAAGCCTCGGCGCAGGGCCGCATGGAGCGTCCTGCGCACCCCGCTTCCGGCTCGGTCAACCAAATCCCGCACCCGCCAATCGCGGTCATCCGCCCCCGATGGATCGGACAGGCCATCGCCAAGATCATTGATGAGGCTTAAGGCTTCCGTGCGGGCACCAGACGCCTCCGGATGATCATCTAAAGCCCTCTGAATGACAGCTTGCGCCCGCTCCGCCGCTTGTCGGATCGCTTCGGCTCCCTGTTGCGCCAACCGCGCCGCCATCGCCCGGTTGGCTGCCCGCTCCGCTGCATGGGGCGAGGCGGCGTCAGATCGGGCAAGCCGAACGGGAAGCCACGGCTGGCCATTGGCCTCGGGCAAACCTCCCATGTCCGCAGCCAGTTGGTGCAGCAAGGCGCTCTTTCCCGCCCCAGGCGCTCCGTGGACGATGAAGGCGAGATTCATCCGTTCTCCGTCCAGCATGCAGCGGAGCATGTCCCGGAAGGCGTTGATGTTGGCTTCACGCCCAGAGAAGAAGGGCTGCGCACCGGCCGGCCAAGCGCCAGCCCGGTCCGTGGTTCGCAGATAGGCGTCAAGACCCACCCGGTCCTGCGGTCGGAGCGCACCGTCGTCAACGTATTGCGACATCATTCCGCGAATTTCCTTCAGGGTCGCTGAACGCTCCGCATTATGCCCCAAAGCCAAGGTGCATCGCTCGGATGGGGACTTTACGCACTAATGGAGGGATGCAATCACGGCTCCCAACCCGCAAACTCCAGCCAACCATTAGCTGAGGGAGACACTGCATGAGCGCTGACGATGGAATCGCTGCGGCGCGGGAGTTCATTGATGCCTTCAATGCGC
>CAZRBP010000443.1:0-1587 GCA_964598305.1 uncultured Pseudomonadales bacterium
CCGAGGGCCGCTTCAATCAAGGCATCCGCCAAGTCGGAGAGCGCACCCACGGTCTCCTCGAACGATGCGAGCCGCAGGTGGTGGCGCCAGACGATGCCAAATTGCCAACGATTGCGCAGCCGCCGCAGAGCGCGCTTGAGCGCCGTCATGTCGGTGGCGGCGGCGACGCCGCCGAGCTCAGCCCTCAGGGCCGTCGCATCCGGCGGACGGTTGAAGGCTTGCGCAGCGAGCCCTTCGGCAAACCACTGCCGCTCGCTGCGTGCGACCTGGGCGGCAAAGTCGCTCAGGCCAATCACCCAACGCGCCTCAGGCGGAAGCGCCAGCTCATTCTGGGTGGCGAAGCGGTCCGCCCGCTCAGCGATTGGCGCCGGCAGCGTGTGGCGGGAGATGGCAGCCTGATCAGACACTCGGCCTTGCCTTCGAATCGTTCACTGCACCAAAGGTTAGCAAACCCACCCCAAAAAGAGGAAAATCACCCGTCTTGAGTGTCGGAGGGACATCGTGCCGCTGCCCGGGTTCCAGGAAATGCTGGGGACGCTGATTGCCGAGCCATCGGTGAGTTGCACCAGCCCGAATGTCGATCAGAGCAATCTGGGCGTCGTCGAGCACTTGGCGGGCTGGCTCGAGGACCTCGGCGCATCCATCGAACTGATGCCGTTGCCCGACGCCCCTGACAAAGCCAATCTGATCGCGACCCTAGGCGCCGGTGACGGGGGCTTGGTGCTGGCCGGGCACACCGACACCGTGCCCTTCGACGAAGCTGCTTGGAACCAGGACCCCTTCGCCATGGCGGAGCGCAATGACCGCTTCTACGGGCTGGGCGCTTGCGACATGAAGGGCTTCTTCCCGGTGGCGCTCAGCGCTGCCGCCGCCTTCGCCGGCCGCAAGCTGCGCGCGCCGCTGGTCCTGGTGGCCACCTGCGATGAGGAATCCTCAATGGCCGGGGGCCGCTTTCTCCTGGAGTCCGGCAAGCCCCGGGCTGAGGCCGCCATCATCGGCGAACCCACGGGGCTTACGCCCATTCATGCCCACAAGGGCTTCATGCTGGTCTCCATTCAGCTTGAGGGCGCCGCCGGGCACTCCTCCAATCCAGCCTTGGGCCGCAACGCGCTCGACGCCATGCACGCGGTGATGGCCGAGTTGATCCGCTTTCGCGAGGAGCTCGCCCGCCGCCACCAAAGCCCCCTGTTCGAGATTCAGGTGCCGACCCTGAATCTGGGCTGCCTGCACGCCGGCGACAACCCCAACCGCATCTGCGGCCACGCCGAACTGCAGATTGACCTGCGCCTGCTGCCGGGGATGGACTCGGATGCGGTGCTTGAGAGCCTGCGCTGCCGAGTGGAGGCGGTCGCGGCCGCCGCCGGCACCCAGGCCACCCTCGAGTCCTTGCACCCGCCGGTGCCCGCCTTTGAGACCGCCCGGGAAGGGCCGCTGGTGCAGTTGCTGAGCGGCCTGTCCGGCAACGCGCCGGGCAGCGTCAGCTTCGGCACCGAGGCGCACTTCTACCAGAGCCTAGGCGCGGAGACCGTGGTGTTCGGCCCGGGCAGCATCGACCAAGCGCATCAACCCAACGAGTTTCTGGCCCGC
>CAZRBP010000444.1:0-1578 GCA_964598305.1 uncultured Pseudomonadales bacterium
ACGAACTGACCGCATTGGCCAAGCGCGCATTGGCGCACTGGCAGCGCAAGACCACCGACCAAGCCGCCGGCCAGATGCGGCTGCCGGTGGCGGCCTACTGCGATCCTGAGCGCTACGAGCGCGAGGTTGATCGCATCTTTCGGCAGTTGCCCATCGCCGTTGCGCTGTCCATCGAGTTGCCGGAGCCGGGCAGCTATGTGGCACAAACCCTAATGGGCATCCCACTCCTGATCACCCGCGACGGCGACGGCCAAGCGCATGCCTTCCTCAACGTCTGCCGGCACCGCGGCGCCATCGTCTGTCCGGCTGGAAATGGCAATCGGTCCCGCTTTTCCTGCCCCTACCACTCGTGGACCTACGACAGCCGCGGCCAGTTGGTGGGCGTCACCGGCAGCGCGTCCTTCGGCGACTTCGACCGTCGGTCGCGTTCGCTGACCGAACTGCACTGCGTCGAGCGCTGCGGCTTGGTCTGGGCCTGCCTAACGCCGGGCATGGGGTTCGACATCGATGCTTGGTTGGGTGACTTCGCGGCCCAGCTCGACACCCTGCGCCTTGATGACTGGGTGCTCTACGAGCAGCGTGACTTGGACGGCCCCGGCTGGAAGCCCACGCTGGACGGCTACCTTGAGGTCTATCACCACGATTCGGTGCATCGCTCCACGGTGGGGCGGCACACCATTGGCAACCTGTTGGTTCACGATCTCTACGGTCCGCATCAGCGTCTGACCTTTGGGCGCCGGAACCTGTCCGAGTTGGTGGACCTCCCGGAGTCCGAGTGGCAGCCGGACAACTACATTCGGATCATCCATTCGGCGTTCCCGAACCTGTCCGTCTCCGGCATCCTGGGTGGCCACTGCTTGGTCAGCCGCATCTTTCCCGGGCCGACCCCGGAGACCACGACCACCCGGCAGAGCATTCTCTGCGCCCCCGGCGAGCAAACCGAGCAGTGGCTGGAGGGCGCCCGCAATTTCAGCGAGATGACCTTGCAGGCGGTGCGCGACGAGGACTACGCCGTCGTGGGGACGATTCAGGCGGCTCTGCCTGCGGGGGCGAATTCAGACTTCATCATCGGGCGCAACGAGCCCGGCATCCAACACTACCATCGCACGATCGCCCAGATCATGGACGGCAGCAGCGAGGGGCTGAAGGCGATCAAGGAGGCATCATGACGGACATTGGGGCACTGGAGCGCCGGGTCGAGCGGCTCGAAGCGCGCATCGAAATCGAGGAGCTGGTCACCGCTTACGCCCGCGCCTGCGACGAGCACGACATGCCATGGCTCGAATCGCTGTTCACCGAAGACGCCCAATTTGACTCGCCGAGCGGCGTCATGTGCGCCAACAACCGCAACGAGATCATGGCCATGTTCGTCGAGGCCTTCAAGATCCGCGGCCCCGGCTACCACTGGACCCACGACCCCTTCATCCGCATCGACGCCGACGACCCGAACGTCGCTACCGGCACGGTGCTGAGCCACGCGGAGACCACCCCCAACGGCCTCGTCAGCCTAGCCGCCATGAAGTACAACGACGACTACCGGCGCGTGGATGGCCGCTGGCACTTCGCCCGCCGCGAGAT
>CAZRBP010000445.1:0-1564 GCA_964598305.1 uncultured Pseudomonadales bacterium
CGGGCGGCGGCCAAGCTGGTGCATCTGGCCAAGACCTTCACCGGCGACATTCAACTCGGCAAGGACGGCACCTTTGTGGACGCCAAGAGCATCATGAGCGTCCTGTTGCTCGCCGCCCCGGTGGGCACCACGCTGGAACTGCGGGTGGACGGCGAGGATGAGGCGGAGGCATTCGCCGCCATTCGGCAGCTCATCGAAGACCGGTTCGGCGAAGAGGCGTAGCACCCATGCCGGTGGACTTCGAACGGCGCTTCGGCGAGGTGCTGCGGTCCTACGGGGCTGGCACCTTGGGCGACCAGCGCCACCTGCTGCGTTCGCTCAAAGCGCCGGAGGTGGCCAACCTGCTGGAGGCAACGCCGCCCAAGGTGCGGCGCTACATCTGGGACCTCATCGATGACGAAGCGGCCGGCCAGGTGCTGCAGCACTTGGGCGATGACGTGCTCGGCGAGATCGTCGAGGGCATGGACACCGCGCAATTGGTGGCCGCCGCCGACGACCTTGACGTGGACGACCAAGCCGACCTGCTGCAGCAGTTGCCGGATGCGATTGCCGCCCAAGTGCTCAATTCCATGGACTCCGCCGCGCGCCGGCGGGTGGAATCGGTACTGTCCTATGCGGAGGACAGCGCCGGCGGCCTGATGGACATGGATGTGGTGACGGTGCATCCGCGCCACGCCCTCGAGATCGTGCTGCGCTACCTGCGCCTGCGCAAGGAATTGCCGAAGAACACCGATGCGCTGATCGTCGTCAACAGCCGCAACGAATACGTCGGCACCCTGCCGCTGTCGCGCATCCTGACCTCGGACGCCAGCGTCACGGTGCGCGAGGCTATGGAGGCGGATTCCCGGGCCATTCCCGTGGACATGCCGGACCGGGAAGTGGCGGCCATCTTCGCCGGCGAGGACCTGGTCTCGGCCCCGGTGCTGGACCACGAGCGCAAGCTGCTTGGCCGCATCACCATCGACGACGTGGTGGATGTCATCGCCGAGGACGCCGACGAGGCGGTGCTGGCCCGGGCCGGCCTCGACCCGGACGAGGACACCTTCGCCCCGGTGATGAAGTCGGCCCGCCGGCGCGCCATCTGGCTGGGCATCAACCTCATCACCGCCTTCCTGGCGGCGGCGGTCATCAACCTTTTCGAGGCCACCATCAGCAAGGTCGTGGCCCTGGCCGTGCTGCTGCCCATCGTCGCCAGCATGGGCGGCATCGCCGGCACCCAGACGCTGACCCTGATGATCCGGGGGATCGTCTTGGGCCACGTCAACCGCGCCAACCTCATGTGGCTCATGAACCGGGAGTTCGCCGTCGCCCTTTTGAACGGCCTGCTGTGGGCCAGCCTCGTGGCCTTGGCGGCGTTGGTTGCCTTTCAAGACCCCCTGCTTGGCATGGTCATCGCCGTGGCCTTGGTCATCAACCTAGTGGTCGCCGTCGTCTCCGGCAGCCTCCTGCCGAGCATCCTCAACCGCCTGTCCATCGACCCCGCCATCGCCGGCGGCGTGATCCTGACCACGATCACGGACGTGACCGGCTTCTTCGTCTTCCTGGGACTGGCCGCTTGGGCTTA
>CAZRBP010000446.1:0-1554 GCA_964598305.1 uncultured Pseudomonadales bacterium
TGTTCGCCTGCAATCCCGAAGGCCAGGTCGCAGGCTCCCTGTCCGGGGGCTGCGTTGAGGACGACCTCTTGGAGAAGCTCACCCGGGGCGAACTCGCCCGGGAGAAGGCGCAGTTCTTTCAGTACGGCATCACCGCCGAGGAAACCGAGAAGCTGGGCCTGCCTTGCGGCGGCCACCTCTACATCGTGGTGGAGCCGCTTAAGGCCGCCGAGCCTTGGCTGTCCCACTTCCAGCATCTGAAGGAGCGCTTGGCGGAACGGCGACCGGTGCGCCGGCGGGTGGACCTGCGCCAAGGCGATTTCAGCCATCGGGACGTGGATGCGCACGAGCCCCTGGCGTGGGACCCCGCAAGCGAAGTGCTGGAGCACACCTACGGCCCGCGGCGCCAACTCTTCATCATTGGCGCCGGCATGGTCTCCAAGTATCTGGCCGACATGGCGCAATCCCTGGACTACGAGGTCACGGTCTGCGACCCCCGCGACCACTTGCTGCAGGACTTCAACGTCCCCGGCGTGCGGTTGATCAACGACATGCCCGACGACGCGGTGCGGGCCTACGCCAAGGACCCCTCCTCCGCCATCGTCGCCCTCACCCACGACCCCCGCATCGACGACATGGGCCTGATGGAGGCGCTGACCACCGAAGCCTTCTACGTCGGCGCCATGGGTTCGAGCCGCACCTCGGCCAGCCGCCGCGAGCGCCTGCGGGCGCTGGATCTGGGCGAGGCGGAACTCGAGCGCCTGCACGCCCCCATCGGCCTGCCCATCGGCAGCAAGACCCCGCCGGAAATCGCCGTCGCCGTCATGGCGGAGATCATCGCCGTGCAGAAGGGCCGGGTAGCCGAGGGCCGCCAAACCCTTGAACGCGCTCAAGGGTAGTGGCTCGGTTTGATTCACGCCAAGCTTTAAGTCCATTTCGGCGTAAATCAAATTGAGCCGCTACCCGCTGTCGCCTGAACCGGCGTTCAACTGCGCCGCCGTCCTTCTGGTGGCCGGCTTCGCCCGGCGCTTCGGCAGCGACAAGCGGCAATGGCCGATGCCGGACGGGCGCACCCTGCTGGAAAGCACCCTCGCCCGTTATCAGGATGGTTTTGAGTCGGTTTTTCTGGTGCTGCGTCCCGAGGACAGTGAATGGGCGCGGGGTCTCAGCGGCTGCACGAAGGTCTTTGCCGCCCACGCGCACTTGGGCATGGGTCATTCGCTGGCGGCGGGCATCGCCGCGGCGGAGGGCTTCGACGGCGCGTTCATCGCCTTGGGCGACATGCCTTGGGTGGAGGTGTCCACTCTGGAGACACTGCGCCGCGGTCTGAACGACCACAGCGCCATTGTTCGTCCGTTTCACAACGGGATGCCCGGCCATCCAGTCGGGTTCGGTCGGGCCCACTTCGAGGCGTTGATGAAACTAAGCGGCGACGAAGGGGCCAAGGTGGTGCTCGATCAAAACCGGCTGCGCATCATTGCCATCGATGTGGCTGACACGGGGGTGATTCGGGACCTCGACGTTTTGCCCTCTGGCTAGGTCAACGCGTAGGAACGGCGCTTCGCGCCGTTGCGA
>CAZRBP010000447.1:0-1541 GCA_964598305.1 uncultured Pseudomonadales bacterium
GGCCCGCGACGTAGTAGATGGTGTCCAGCGGAACGGGGTTTGAGTAGTAGAACAGCGCCCACCAGTACACGCTGAACGCGTAGGCCCACAGGAAGTAGATGCCGCTTAGGTGCAGGATGCGCCACTGCTTGGGCTTTAGGAGCCGGCGGCCTTTCGGGAACGAGGTCAGCGTCATGGCAATCAAGAAGGCGTAGCCTCCCACGCCCTCGATGGCATCGCGCAGCACATACACCTCGTTGACGTAGTAGTCGGTGTGGACGGTGACCATCCAGAGAATGAAAAACCCCTGCCAAGCCATGGCCGCGGCGAAGCACAGGCCAATGTACTTGCGGTTGCGCAGCAGCCAGCGGCTGAAGTGCCCGGGAAACAGCACTTGCAGGGAGGATGCGGCAAAGGCGATGTACAGCCAGGGCACGGAGCAGCGCACGGAGAGCTGGATCATGGCGGAAACGCCAGGGCCGTCGCTTAAGTCCTTGACCGTTATGGCGACGATCATGGCGGCGGAAATCGGCGCAGTGACCAGCCAGAACAGCCCCCACTTGTTCAAGGCGCCCCTTGTAAGCACTTCTTTCAGGTCATTGCTCATGGCATTCGGCCATACGTCAAATAAGCGCGTGCCAAGCAGTCTAGTGGCGGGCGCAGTTAGTGGTCATCCTGTCGTATAGGTTGAGCAGTATGACATCGCGGCTTCAAGCGCCGCCAGTCGTGGCAGCCGCATGGCCGAGCCCACCAGGCCGTCAACGCCCGGTGAACTGCGCTTCCCGCTTCTCGAGAAACGCTCGCACCCCCTCTTGATGGTCTTCGCTCACGAAACACGCCTGCAACGCCTCGAAGCTCTCCCGGGTGTGCTCCTCCGGGGTGCGCGAGGCGCCTTGGTAAACGAGCTGCTTTATCAGCCGGTGGGCGAACGGCGAGCTGCGCAGAATCGTATCGACCAGTTCACCGGTGCGTTCGGCCAGCGCCTCCGGTGCGACCACATCGTGGGCGTAGCCGATGGCTTGCGCCTCCTCCGGCAGCAGGAAGCGCCCGCTGAAAAGGAGCTCAAGCGCGCGGGGGATGCCAATGAGGCGCGGCAGCAGCCAGGTGCCGGCGCCGGTGTCGGGCACCAGCCCGCGCTTGGCGAACAGCCACGCGATGCGCGCCCGCGTGCTGAGAATGCGGATGTCCGCATGGCTCGTGAACTCCGCGCCCATGCCCACCGCCGGGCCGTCAACCACGCAGATGGTGGGTTTTGGGCAGTTCGCCAGCGCCCACCAGCCGAGGCCGGGTTCGCGCCCCGGCGCATCGCCGCTGCGCTCTTCCGGTGTCTGTGTATCAAAATCGGAAAGATCCGTGCCCGCGCAGAACACGCCGCCGGCGCCGGTTAGGACCAGCACCCGCACCGCATCGTCGGCGCTCGCCTTGGCGATCAGCCGCCCGTACTCGCGGTTCATGGCATGGGTCATGGCGTTCTTGCGTTCGGGCCGGTCAATGGTGATCGTGGCAACCTTGTCCTGTACGTCGTAACGTAAGTTCTCGTGGCTCATGGGGTGTGCTTCCCT
>CAZRBP010000448.1:0-1529 GCA_964598305.1 uncultured Pseudomonadales bacterium
TAGGCCACCAAGCTGCCGTAGGGCTTGGGCGTGTTGCGCATGAAGAACGGCATGTTCGGGTTGGCGCCGTAATGGGCGATGGAGGTGGTCACGCTCAGGGTGGTGGCGTACATGCGGCCATCGAGCCCCATCACCACCAGCGCGCCATCGTCCACGAAGGGCGCCTTGCTGACAAAGTTGCCGTCGTAGTCGTAATGCACCAGGAAATGCTTGATCGGCTGCTTGAAGGTGTCCACCGGCAGGCCAGCCACCGGCGGCTGCACCATGTCGCGCTGGTCTTCCGGGATCTCGATCTCGATGCCGGCCTTGATGATGAACCAGACGCCGTCCACCGTGGTCGTGACGCCGGACACGATGTCCGCCTGCGGCCGTCCAAAGAGCGTCGGCCAGCCGGTGATCTCCTCCTCGGCGATCCAGTTGAGGTCGTGACGCCACAGCACGTCGCCGTTGGAGCCATCCCAGCAAATCAACTCGTTGAATTGAAAGGTGAACACCTTGCCATCGGGCATGGTCGAGGACGACACCCCCATCACCGAGACTTCCGAGGACTGCCAAGCGATGCTGCCATCCGCCGTGGACACGCCGGTCAGGTGCCCCTCGCCATCCACGACGTAAACGGTTCGGCCGTCAAAGGACACGGTGGGGCTGGTGCCGCTGCCGGACACCCCTAGCTGGGTCTCAAACGCCATTACAATGCCCTCTTCCTGCACGTCCAACCCGTAGAGCACGGTGTGGTCCGGCTGCCGCCCAGTGGCAACGATGAAGATGCGCCCCGTCTCCGGGCTAACCGACGGCGTGTTCGCCACCTCCATGTTGAAGCCCCAGATGGCATCCCAATTGTCCTGCAGCAAGTCCGGATCGATCAGGTCGTCCACCAGCAACCCCGGCGGCATGGGGCTCGACGGCACCCCGTCCACGCCGGGAAGATCGAGGACCGGCAGCGCCAGTTCGCCGCTGGCGCGATCAAACAGGGCCACCTTGCCATCGCTGGAAATGAGACCGACATGGCCTTGATGGGTGAAGAAGGCGGAAAAGACGTAGCCGTTGACGCCAAGCGCCGGCAAGTCGGTCACCCAGCGCACCGCGCCCTCGTTGGTGAACGACCAGAGCTGGTTGCCATCCGCCAAGAACAGGTGGTCATCCAAATCCACCACCGGGGCGGAAAAGTAGGCGGCGGAATCCAGATCGTCCATCGAACGCATCGGCGCGGCCTTCCAAAGCAACCGGCCACCGGGCGTGAAGGCATGCAGGTGGCTCTCCCCCGGCCCGCCCGCCGAGGTCGCATAGACGTTGCCGTTGGCGCCAATGACCGGCGGCATAAAGAAGTTGCCCCGCTCGATGCCCGTCCAGGTGCGCCGCACCGCGTTGGGCGACGGCACCGGCACATAGTCGGAGTTGCGCGCATCCCGATGCGCCCCCGACCAGGTGGTGCGGCCGAAGTTAGGGCCGTTGTCGAACTCTACCCCGGCGACGTACTCATAGGCCGCATCCCGCACGGCGTACCCGGTGGGCGCCGGCGGGTCCGGGGG
>CAZRBP010000449.1:0-1527 GCA_964598305.1 uncultured Pseudomonadales bacterium
TAATCAGCGGGTCGCTGGTTCGAGCCCAGCAGGCGGAGCCACCTCCTCGTCGCAAGGCGAGCCATTCCCCAAGTGCGTCACTCTGGACAAGGCCGTGCACCCCGCTTGAAGGCAGCGGATTGAGCAAGGATACTCTACGCAGCTTTGTGGAGGCATGGATATGGCGGAACCGAATTTGAATCCCGGCCAGGCGCGTGCGCCGGGGCCGACCTATCAAGAGGCGATACTTAAGGACGCATCGCCGCCCCCGGCGGCGTTCCTGGAACACTCCTACGAGTTCATGGGCGACCATGACATCCCCTACGCCAACTACACGTCCAAGGAATTCCTGCAAGCGGAATTCGACAAGTTGTGGCCGCGGGTTTGGCAGATGGCCTGCCGGGAGGAGCACATCCCGGAGCCTGGCGACTACCACGTTTACGACATCGGCACGCTGTCGGCCATCGTGGTGCGCAACAAGGACGGCGCCATCAGGGCGTTTCGCAACGCCTGCATGCACCGCGGCACGGCGCTGCGCGACCCGGAGACCTCGGGCTTCTGCCAGTCCTTCAAGTGCCCCTTTCATGGCTGGGAGTACGATCTGGACGGCAAGCTGGTGGACCTGCCGGAAGACTGGGACTTCCCCCACGTGAGCGCGGACAGCCACAGCCTGCGGTCCGTGCGGGTGGGCACTTGGGGCGGGTTCGTCTTCATCAACTTCGATGACGACGCGGAGCCCTTGGAGGAGTTTCTGGGCGTGCTGCCGGAGCACTTCAAGGACTTCCACATTGAAGACCGCTACATCGAAACCCATGTGAGCAAGCGCTTGCCGGTGAACTGGAAGGCCGCCGAGGAGGCCTTCATGGAGGCCTACCACGTCAAGGAGACCCACGCGGGCGGTGTCGACTACTCCGAACCCATCACCACCTACGACGTGTTCGGCGACAACGTGAACCGCTTCATCCACACGGTTGGCGCCGCCAACCCGCGCCGGCCTGAGCCCTACACCGAACAGGAGCTGCTTGACGCGCTTTGGGGCCGCCGGGGTCCGAGTGATGCGGACCAATGTCCTGAGCTGCCGGAGGGGATGACCGCGCGGGACTTCTACGCGCGATTTGTGCAGAAACAGCTTGGCGAAGTTTACGATCAGGACTTTTCCAACTACTCGACAGCGCAAACCCTTGATTCTATTGAATATTTCCTGTTTCCGAACCTATTCGTCTTTCCGGGGCTGTCGCTGCCCATGGTGTATCGGTTCCGCCCCGATCCGAACGATCCGGACTACTCGACGTTCGACCTGTTTTTTCTGCGCCCGAAGCATCCGGAGAAGGAGCCGCCTCCACCGCCGGAGCCGATTCACCTCAGCATCGAGGAAAGCTACACCGCCGCCGAAGGCTTGGGCTGGCTCGGCCCGGTCTATGACCAGGACACGGACAACATGGCCGCCCAAACCCGCGGCTTCAAGGCCTGCGCGCGCGGTGCCCAGACGCTGGGCAACTACCAGGAGGTTCGGGTGCGTCACGTGCACAAGCGCGTGAAGGACTACTT
>CAZRBP010000450.1:0-1526 GCA_964598305.1 uncultured Pseudomonadales bacterium
GCGTGGCCCGGCATGATGCCGAGCTCGCCGATGGTGCCGCGCAGGCTGACCATGGCGACGGGGCCGGAGAAGATCGCCTGCTCGGCGCTGACGATGTCGCACTGCATGGTGGCCATGTTGCCGCTCCTAGAGGGTCTCCGCCTTGGCGATGGCGTCCTCGATGCTGCCGACCATGTAGAAGGCGTTTTCCGGCAGATGGTCGTACTCGCCTTCGAGGATGCCCTTGAAGCTGCGCACCGTGTCCTCACGGCGCACGAACTTGCCGTCCTGGCCGGTGAACTGGGAGGCGACGAACATGGGTTGCGAGAAGAACTGCTGCATCTTGCGCGCCCGGTAAACGAGCTGCTTGTCCTCTTCGGAGAGTTCGTCCATGCCGAGGATGGCGATGATGTCGCGCAGTTCCTGGTAGCGCTGCAGGGTCTGTTGCACCCCTTGGGCCACGTCGTAGTGCTCCTGGCCGACCACGTTGGGGTCGAGTTGCCGGCTGGTGGAGTCGAGCGGGTCCACCGCCGGGTAGATGCCAAGGTCGGTGATGGCCCGTGACAGGGTGACCGTGGAGTCCAAGTGCGCAAAGGTGGTGGCCGGCGAGGGGTCCGTGAGGTCGTCGGCGGGCACATAGACCGCTTGCACCGAGGTGATGGAGCCGGTCTTGGTGGTGGTGATGCGTTCCTGGAGAACGCCCATCTCCTCTGCCAAGTTCGGCTGGTAGCCCACCGCCGAAGGCATTCGGCCGAGCAGCGCGGAGACCTCGGTGCCCGCCAAGGTGTAGCGGTAGATGTTGTCGATGAACAGCAGCACGTCGCGGCCTTCGTCGCGGAACTGTTCCGCTAGGGTCAAGCCGGTGAGGCCCACCCGCAGGCGGTTGCCGGGCGGTTCGTTCATTTGCCCGAAGACCAGGGAGATCTTGTCGAGAACCCCGGCCTCCTCCATCTCGTAGTAGAAGTCGTTGCCCTCGCGGGTGCGCTCGCCGACGCCGGCGAACACGGAAAGCCCGGAGTGCTCGATGGCGATGTTGCGGATCAGCTCCAGCATGGTGACCGTCTTGCCCACGCCCGCGCCGCCGAACAGGCCCACCTTGCCGCCCTTGGCGAACGGGCAGATCAGGTCGATGACCTTAACGCCCGTCTCGAGCAGCTCGTTGCCGCCGATTTGGTCCTCGTAGTTGGGTGCCTTGCGGTGGATGGGCATTTTTTGGGCGGCGTTCACTGGCCCCTTCTCATCGATGGGGTTGCCGAGCACGTCCATGATGCGGCCCAAGGTCTCCTCGCCGACCGGCACGGCGATGGGCTGGCCGGTGTTGATCACCTCCAGTCCACGGGAGAGGCCGTCGCTCACGCCCATGGCGATGGCGCGCACCACGCCGTCGCCCAACTGCTGCTGCACCTCCAAAGTGGTGCCGCTTTGGGTCACCGTCAGTGCGTCATAGACCTTTGGAACGTCCTCGCGATTGAACTCGACGTCAATCACCGCCCCGATGATCTGTACGATTCGGCCACTCGACATGCTCTTAGCCCCTTGCCTGATTC
>CAZRBP010000451.1:0-1525 GCA_964598305.1 uncultured Pseudomonadales bacterium
GAGGTAAAGGGCTCGTCGAGCAGAATGACGGGACAGTTCTGCACCAGCATGCGGGCAAACAAGACCCGTTGAAACTGCCCGGCTGACAAGGACGCAATCGGCCGTCGCCCGAATCCATCGAGACCGACAGCCCGTAGCGCTTCCTTGGCTTGCCGCCGTTGCGCACGCGTGACCGGGCTGAACAGGCCGATCGTTCGCCAATGACCCAGCAACACCGTGTCCATTACCGAAATCGGGAAACTGCGATCGATCTCCGCCTGCTGGGGCAGATAGGCGATATCGCTCTGGCGCAACCCGTTGCGTTCCAGGCGGCCATCAAGAGGCGTCAGGCGTCCAACCAGTCCCTTGAGCAACGTGCTCTTGCCTGATCCGTTAGGGCCGACCACCGCCGTCAACGAACCGGTTGCGAAACTGCCGGTCAGGTGATGCACAGCCGGATGGCGGTCGTATCCCAGGGTGACGTCGTGAAGAGAAAAGGCGGCTGTCATGGCAACCATCCCATCGCCCAGGCGGCGGCAACCCACAGGAGGGCCGCAAGGGGAGTCGCCCAGACAAACTGAGCGGCCACGCCGCTGCCCAGCGGCGAGACAACGCGCCCGAGTCGCCGTTGGCGGGTCAAGCGGCTGGGAGGCAGTTTGGGCAAGCGCCCTCCACTTCGACCACACGTCGATCCACGCGGTACCCCAGGGCCGCAGCATCCTCGGCGAGCATTTGCACGACCCGCGGGTTCTCCAATTCGGTCGACGCCCCGCAAATGTTGCAGATAAAGAAATGACAATCATGCTGGCGTTCAGGATGCGTGCGGGGGACGTACGCGTTGCGACTTTCGATTTTTGAGACGAGTTGCTGGGCCATCAGGAACTCAAGCGCCCGGTAGATTGTGGGTGGCCCGATCCGACGGGAGTGCCTCAGTTCCAGTGCCTCGATCAGTGCGTAAGCGCCCATGGGTCGACCCGTCTCCCAGAGCAACTCCAAAACCTGACGCCTTAGCGTCGTGAGCTTGTTCCCGCGCTTGGCGCAAAGGGACGCTGCCAGTGCAATCCGTTCAGCGGGCGCGTGCTGCCCCCGGCATTTGGGATCGGTACAGGGCTGAGGCTGGGCCAGGGGGAGTTCCATGGCATGGATCTCCATTGCGGTTTGACGATGTTAGGTTATAACATTGCGCTTCTAGATGGCAACGAGCCAGCGAACCCCTCGGAGGCCAAACGTGGCCGCAAGAAGGAACTTGACATGGACGCAGCAGTGGCCGGAACCCATCGGGAGCGCCCCGCATGA
This sequence comes from uncultured Pseudomonadales bacterium, assembly GCA_964598305.1. Taxonomy (GTDB): domain Bacteria; phylum Pseudomonadota; class Gammaproteobacteria; order Pseudomonadales; family Azotimanducaceae; genus Azophilus. The sequence continues at coordinate 1,276 of CAZRBP010000451.1, forward strand.
GCGATAAACACAGCAGCCCAGCGACGTCGACACCCTTTGCAGCACGCTTGTCGGTTGAGCAAGTGGAAGAGGGCCTCGACCTCGCGCCCAAGTTCGATGCCGACGGACTGATCCCCTGCATCACGACCGATGCCGAAACGGGCGAAGTGCTGATGCTGGCCTACATGAATGGCGAAGCGCTGGAGCGAACCATCTCGACCGGCGAGGCGCACTACTGGAGCCGAAGCCGCCAGTGCCTCTGGCGCAAGGG
>CAZRBP010000452.1:0-1521 GCA_964598305.1 uncultured Pseudomonadales bacterium
GAAGGCAACCTGCCTTCGCAGTGGGCCGGGGGGTTCCGTCGAGGGCGGGTCGCGCCCGCACCGGGTGGCGCCCGGAGCGAAGGCAACCTGCCTTCGCAGTGGGCCGGGGGGTTCCGTCGAGGGCGGGTCGCGCTCGCTCCGGGGACGCCGCTGCGGGCAACGCCCTAAGAATTGGTGTTAACTGTGTCCATGATTGACTGGAAGCAAATTGACACCGTCATGCTGGACATGGACGGCTGCCTGCTGGACCTCAACTACGACAACCACCTGTGGAACGAGCTGGTGCCGTCCCGCTACGGCCAAGCCCGGGGGATCAGCGCCGACGAAGCGCGGCAGCGGCTGTACGGGCACCTTTTGGGCAAGGATCGCGATCTGGAGTTCTACTGCATCGACTTCTGGACCCGCCGCACCGGGCTCGACATCAGGGCCCTGCACCACGAGCTCGCCCATCTGGTGGACTACCGCCCCGGGGCTGCGGCCTTTCTGGACTGGCTGCGGGGCCGCGCCCGCAGCGTGCTGGTCACCAACGCGCACCGGGCGAGCCTCGCGGTCAAGGACCGCTACTCGGGCTTGAGCCAGCGACTGGACGGGGTGCTGTCGAGCCACGATTTTGGTGCGCCCAAGGAGTCGCGGGCGTTCTGGAAACGGTTGGCCGCTGCGCAGCGCTTTGACCCGGCCCGCACACTGTTCATCGACGACACCGAGACGGTGCTTAACGCCGCCAAGGGCCACGGCATCGGCCACTTGCTCACCATCCAGCAGCCGGACTCAGGGCGTCCGCCGCGCGACAACCTGAAGTACCCGGCGTTCAACGACTTCAACGAGCTGATCGACCATGGTTGAGCCAGACGCCAGCGTGCGCCTCGACCGCTGGCTGTGGGCGGCCCGTTTCTTCAAGTCCCGCGCCCAAGCGAAGAAGGCCGTGGAGGCGGGACACGTCGAACTCAATGGCCGGCGGGCCAAGCCGGCCAAGGAAGTTGTGCCCGGCGATGCCTTGAGCATTCGGCGCGGCTTCGCCAAGAGCCTGGTTGTGGTGCAGGCGGTTGCCGAGCAGCGCCGCAACGCCGCCTTTGCCCAAACCCTCTACGCGGAAACCGAGGAGAGCATCCGCGCCCGCGAGGCACAGGCCACAACCCGCCGCCTGCAGCGGGCGGGCCTCACCGCGCCGGACCGCAAGCCCGACCGCCGCGCCCGGCAAGCCATCAAGAAGCTCAAGCAGTTCTAGCAGTTCTAGCAGTTGCATCCGCTAGGCTATCGACGGAGTTTCGCGCAGCGAAACTACAAACGCGACCGTCAGGTCGCGCGACCGCCGCGCCCGCCAGGCCATCAAGAAACTCAAGAGTGGTTGATGCAGCGGGCGGGGTGCCGTACTGTTCGCTTTCGGGAATTGAACGGGATTGCCATGGCCGTCGATATCGACATCACAACCAGAAACAACACATACTGCGACCTGTCCGCCGCGGCGCTGGCCGAACTCGCCGTGGTGCGCGGCGAGGGGTGCTTCGCCAGCAACGGCGCCTT
>CAZRBP010000453.1:0-1503 GCA_964598305.1 uncultured Pseudomonadales bacterium
CTAGGAGGAATGACGATGGACGTCCTGACTGCGATGGAAACCTGCACCGCCATGCGGTACTTCAAGGAAGACCCGGTTGCGAAGGAAGACTTGGAGAAATTGGTGTACGCGGCCACGCGCGCGTCGAACCCCGGCAACAGCCAAGGGTGGGCGTTTCTCGTGATTGATGATCCTGAAACCAAAGCGGTGGTCGGGAATAAGGTACTCGCTGGAATGACGCCTTTCTTTGAAAATCGTCCAGCGGGCAGAGATGGCGTTGAGGAACGGATGCTGCTTGGCGCGGAGCACTTGGCTAGGAACTTTGCGAAAGTTCCGGCCTGGATTGTGTGCATGGCGCGCAAGGTCTATCCCCCACAGGACCCCCAAGAGAGCTTTATGCACTCCACCATTTACCCAGCGGCACAAAATATGATTGTGGCTGCGCGGTCAATGGGCATCGGCACCTGTTTCACCACCTTCCCAGGTCATGCGGAGCCTGAAATTCGACAGCTCTGCAATGTGCCTGATGACCTGCACCTGTTTGTTTACGTCGCTGTCGGATATCCGGAGCGGAAGTTCATGCCGGTCAAGCGCAAGCCCGTTGAAGAGGTGCTTGTCTGGAACCGCTTCTAGCTCATCGCTCAACTCACCCTTTGAAGGCAGCCCGCTCTCATGTCGCTGTGATGTCCGGGCTATACTGGCCAACGGCAGGCCCACCCGTGCCGCAGGCGAGGCAACGGGTCTTGAGCAAACCAACTCTAGGGGAAGTGAATTGGATCAACCCATCAATGGCCGAGTGGTCGTCGTCACTGGCGCAGGCGGCGGCTTTGGCCGCCTGATCAGCCAAAAGTGCGCTGCGCTGGGCGCCAAAGTTGTCTGTGCCGACATCAATGATGAGGGCCTCAAGGAAACGGTGGCCTCGATTGGTGATGCCGGTGACGAGGCGGCCTCCCAAACCGCGGACGTCGCCAGCTTTTCCGACATGCAGCGGCTTGCCGCCACCGCAGTGGACCGATTCGGCGCCATCGACGTCATGGTCAACAATGCCGGCGTAATGCCGCTTGCCTTCTACCGGGACCACGCCCAGGCAATGGATGCCTGGAGCCGCTGCATCGACATCAACATCAAGGGCGTTCTGCACGGCATCGCCGCCGTGTACGACCAGATGATGCGCCAAGGCCGGGGCCATGTGGTCAACATCTCATCGATCTACGGCAACTTCCCGGTGGAGGGCGCGGCGGTTTACGGGGCCAGCAAGTCCGCCGTGAACTTTCTCTCGGACTCCCTGCGCGTGGAAGCGCAGGGCAAGATCAAAGTGACCATCGTCAGGCCCACCGGCGTTCCGGCCACTGGGCTTGCGCAAGGCGTCATCAATCGCGAAGCGAGCGTCGGCATCGCCGGGCAGCATGCGGCGACCATGTATGCCCGCTACGAGGAGGTGGTCGCCAACCAGGCGCCGCCGGAAACCCTGGACAAGGAGAACATCGCCTACTTCAGCCTGGACCCTGACAGCCTGACGGACCA
>CAZRBP010000454.1:0-1502 GCA_964598305.1 uncultured Pseudomonadales bacterium
GGCCGCCATCGGTGACGAATCCGGAGAAGGAGTTGTCGATCTGCTGGCCACTGGCGATGGTGGAGCCTTGCAGGATGTCCGCAGTGTCAAGCAACCCGGCCAAGGCCGATGTCTCACTGGTGATGACAGTGATGGGCGATGCGCTGCTGAATTCATTGCGGCGGATGCGTGATCCGGTGACGACGACTTCCTCCACCGGCCCGGCTTCGTTGTCCGATTCCTCCGCAGCTTCCACAGGCAGAGCCTGCTCCTCGAGCTGTTCGGGTTCGGACGCTTGGTCTGACTCGGCCTGCTGGGCCAGCGCGAACTGCGCGCCGAACACCCAAAATCCCAACAGAACCGGCACACGAATCATGCGGCTATTCATAGATGGCACCCCCTTTTGGCCCGCGGATTCGGGCCTGCTCCCAGTTCACTGAACACCGCTCGGCTCAGCAGGCGGCAACAGCTCCGTCATCGGCCAACGAGGCCGGATGGCGATGCTGAGCGGCGTTCGTTCACCAGCGCCGAGGCGCTGGCATCCGGCATAGGCAATCATAGCGCCATTATCGGTGCAAAGTGCAGGTTTTGCGTAGTGCACCTTGGCGTCCAGTTGCGCTTCGAGGCGTTGGCGCAGGCGCCGGTTGGCGCTGACGCCGCCCGCCATGACCAGGTGTTCGCATGCACAAGCCGCCAGCGCCCGTCGGCACTTGATCAGCAAGGTGTCCACCGCCGCTTCCTCGAAGGCCCGAGCGATGTCGGCCCGGTCCTGGCTGGTCAGGGGTTGGTGTGCGTTCACGGTGTTCAAGGTGAAGGTCTTCAGGCCGCTGAAGCTGAAGTCCAAGCCGGGGCGGTCGGTCATAGGACGCGGGAAACGGAACCGTTCAACGTCCCCGTCCTCGGCACAGGCAGCGACCGCCGGGCCGCCGGGATAGCCGAGGCCCAGCATTTTGCCGACCTTGTCGAAGGCCTCGCCCACGGCGTCGTCCAAGGATTCGCCGAGCATCTCGTAGTCCCCGATGCCGGCCACCTTCACCAGTTGGGTGTGGCCACCGGACACCAGCAAGGCGACGAAAGGCAGAGGCGGCTGGTCGGCCTCCATCAGCGGCGCGAGCAGATGCGCCTCCATGTGATGCACGCCGATGGCGGGCCTGCCCAGGCTCCAGGCCAGCGAGCGGCCATAGGCGGCGCCCACCAGGAGCGCGCCCATTAGGCCGGGGCCGGCTGCGTAGGCAACGCCGTCCAGGTCCGATAACTGCGCGCCGGCTTGGCCGAGCGCTTCCCGAACCAAGGGCGTGATCTTGCGAATGTGGTCTCTTGAGGCCAGTTCCGGCACCACCCCGCCGTAGGCGGCATGCAGGTCCGCTTGGCTGTGCAGCAGGTTGGCGACCAGGCCCTCGCGGGAGTGGAACAGGGCGACGCCGGTCTCGTCGCAGGAGGTTTCGATGCCCAATACCAGCATGCGCTTATTTTGCGCCCTCGGGGTTTTCCTTTACAATCGCGGCCCTTTTTCGCCGAACAGG